>JAODNS010000123.1 GCA_025465145.1 Frankiales bacterium | reverse complement strand
CCGCCGCCAGCCCGTCGACCGCGTCCACGGCGGCCAGCCCGGCGCCGGTGCAGCCCACGGCGCTCACGTGGAAGTCGTGCAAGGAGGGCTTCGACTGCTCGACGCTCGCTGTGCCGCTCGACTACGCGAACCCGGCGGGCGGCGACGTCTCGCTGCGGCTGATCCGGATCAAGGCGACCAACCCGAGCCGTCGGATCGGCTCGATGCTCGTCAACCCCGGCGGCCCCGGTGTCTCCGCCGTCGACTTCCTGCGCGGCTTCGCCAAGGGCTCGACACCTGAGGTGCTGCGCCGGCAGTTCGACCTTGTCGCGTTCGACCCGCGCGGCACGACAGGCAGCGCGCCGGTGCACTGCCTCGGCACGGCGCAGCTGGACCGCTTCTTCTCCGTCGACCAGGACCCGGACGACGCACGCGAGGTGAAGGCGCTCGACGACCAGAGCAAGGTGCTGGCCCAGGGCTGCCAGGCGCGCAGCGGCCGGATCCTCGCCCACCTCTCGACGGCCGATGCGGCGCGCGACATGGACAGCGTGCGCGTCGCCCTCCGCGAGCCGAAGCTGACCTACCTCGGCTACTCGTACGGGACCGCGCTCGGCGCCGCGTACCTCGACCAGTTCCCGACGAAGGTCCGCGCGATGGTGCTCGACGGCGCCCTCGACCCGACGTTGACGTGGGACCAGGTCGTCCTCGGCCAGGCGAAGGGGTTCGACGGGGCGCTGCGCTCGTTCCTGTCCTGGTGCGACCGCAACCCGAGCAAGTGCGAGTTCCGGAGCGCGGTGCAGGGCGACCTCGGGGCGGCCTACGACAAGATCCGTGCCCGGGTCGAGCAGTCGCCGCTGCCGGGCATCGGCAAGCGGAGCGTCGGCCCGGCCGAGCTCTACTTCGGCGCCGGGCAGTCGCTGTACTCGACGTCCTACTGGGAGTCGCTCGGGACCGGCCTGGCCGAGATGGTCGGCGGCCAGGCCAGCGTGATGCTCCAGCTGAGCGACCTCTACCTCGACCGCAGCGAGAACGGCTACACGAACACGATCGAGGCGAACTACGCCGTCAACTGCGTGGACCGGCCGTTCCCGAAGGACAACGCCGCGTACCAGCAGCTCGCCGATCGGCTCGCGAAGGACGCCCCGCGGTTCGGGCCGGGCGTCGCGTGGGGCAGCCAGGCGTGCGCCCGCTGGCCGGTGCCGCCGACGGGGAAGCCGCACCCCGTCAGCGGGGCCGGCTCGCCGCCCATCATCGTCATCGGCACGACCCGCGACCCGGCGACGCCCTACGTGTGGGCGCAGGCGCTCGCTCAGCAGCTCGAGAAGGGCGTGCTCATCACCTTCGACGGCGACGGCCACACCGCGTTCCGCCGCGGCGCCCCGGCCTGCGTCGTCACCCCGGTGAACACCTACCTGCTGACCGGCAAGGCACCCGCCGACACCCGCTGCTGATGACGGCGACCCCCCGGCGCCGGCCGAGCGTCCGGCGGAAGATCGCTGTCGCGACGTGGCGGCCGTCCCGCGAGGGTCGGCTGTACGCGCGGATGGCCGTCGACGCCACGCCCGTCCTCGCCTACTGCGCCCGCAAGCGCGCCGAGTCCGGCGTGCCCGTCACGCCGGCGGCCGTTGTGGGGATGGCGTTCCAGCGCGGCGTGATGCAGGTGCCCGAGTTCCACAACCGCGTCGTGTTCGGCCGGATCGTGCCCTTCCCGTCGTACGACGTCGCCTTCGCCGTCGACATCGAGGGCGGCGACGACCTGGCCCCGACGAAGGTCCGCGGCGCGGACGGCAAGACCGTCGTCGAGGTGGCGGGGGAGCTGGCGCGCGGTGCGGAACGCCTACGCGCCCGCGCGGACAAGGACTTCCAGACGACCAACGGGATCGCGCGGCTGGTGCCGTGGTTCCTGCTGCGCCCGCTGCTCGCCGTGGCGTCGCTGCTCAACGGCGGCATCGGCGTGCGCGCCTTTGGCCAGCCGGCGCACCCGCTTGGCTCGCTGTTCGTCACCAACATCGGCTCGTTCGGGCTCGACGAGGGGTACGTCGCGCCGGTGCCGCTGGCCCGCGTCCCGCTGTACGTCTGCGTAGGGGCGGTCGCGGACGCGCCCATGGCCGTCGAGGGCCAGGTGGTCGTGCGACCGCGGGTCGTCATCACCGCGACGGCCGACCACCGGCTCGTCGACGGCGCGCACGCGGCGCACCTGGCCCGGCTGGTGCGCGCGTACCTCGCCGAGCCGGACACGCTGGACGCGGTGTGAGCGAGGAGAAGACGGCGCTCCTCGCCGCGCTGGCTGCCCAGCGCCGGCACGTGCTGGGCGCGCTCGACGGGCTGACCGACGAGCAGCTCGCCCGGCCGGTGCTGCCGTCCGGCTGGAGCTGCCGCTCGCTCGTGCACCACCTGGCCGTCGACGTCGAGCGGTTCTGGTTCCGCGCGGTGATGGTCGATGAGGCCGACGCGTGGGCGTCGCTGGAGGGGGTCGACGGCTGGTCCGCGCCGGCGGACGTCGACGTGCCGGCGCTGTACCGGCAGGAGGCCGCGCGAGCCGATGCGGTCCTCGCCGCGACCGCGCTCGACAGCCCCCCGGCGCGGTGGCCGACGGAGCTGTTCGGCGACTTCCGGGTGCACGACCTGCGCGAGGTCCTGCTGCACGTGCTGACCGAGACCTCGGTCCACGCGGGGCACCTCGACGCCGCACGGGAGCTGCTCGACGGCAAGCAGTGGACGGTGCTCTGAGCAGGAGACAGCCCGGCGCGGCGAACTCCCAGGACGTGCGACGGATGCGGGCAGGGGGAGCAGCCGGGCTGCTGCTCGTCCTGGGGATGCTGGCGCCGGGTGCGCAGGCGGCCGACCAGCCGCTGCGGATCTACCCGCTCGGCGACTCGATCACGTACGGCACCAGCTCACTGGCGCCGGTGCCGGGCGGCTACCGCGACCCGCTGCACGCGCTCCTGGGCACGCTGGGGATCGCGCACACCTTCGTCGGCTCGCAGACGGGGAACCCGACCGCCAGCCTGGCCAGCGCCGGGCAGAGCGCGCACGAGGGGCACCCCCGCTACCGGATCGACCAGGTCACCCGCGGCCTGACGGGCACGTCGGGCGGCGGGTCCGACGCCGGCGGCAGCTGGCTGCTCGGGCGCGGGTCGCGACCGGCCATCGACCCTGACGTCGTCCTCGTCCTCGTGGGTGCGAACGACATCCTGACCGGCTACGACCCCGGCACGCGCTACCCGACCGGGAGCGGGGCCGTCGACTTCACGTACGCGCCGCAGCGCGCCGTCTTCATCGACCACCTGGCCGCGCGGCTGCGGACGCTGGTCGAGACGCTGCACCAGCACCGCCCGCACGCCCGGCTGGTGGTCGGGACGCTGCTGCCGATCGGCGAGAGGTTCTGCGACGCCATCACGCCGGACTACGCACCGCGGGTCCAGGAGCTGGTGCGGGAGCTGGGGGCCGAGGGCCGGCCCGTCGTGCTTGCGGACACCTTCTCCGCGTTCGAACGACACCGCGCGCGGCGGCTGCAAGATCCGGCCCGGGATGCTCAGCGACCCGGTGCACCCGACGGAGCTCGGCTACCGGGTCCTCGCCCACGTCTTCGGGCTGGCGCTGGCCGCGCCCTGACTCTCGGAACGTGCCCCCGGCAGGATTCGAACCTGCGCTTCTACCTCCGGAGGGTAGCGCTCTATCCCCTGAGCTACGGGGGCTCGGGACGCGCTGGAGGCTACCAGCGGGCGGCCGCTAGGGTTTGTCCGTGGCCAGCCTGGGACGCGTCCTCGTGGTGGACGACGACGACGTGATCCGCCAGCTCATCAGCGTCAACCTCGAGCTCGAGGGCTTCGACGTGACGACCGCCGTCGACGGGCAGGACTGCCTTGACAAGGTCAAGGACGTCGACCCCGCCGTCATCACGCTCGACATCATGATGCCGAGGCTGGACGGCTGGGAGGCCGCGAGCCGGCTGCGCGCCGACCCGGAGACGGCCGACATCAAGGTCGTGCTGCTGTCGGCGCGCGCGCAGGAGGCCGACCTCCAGCGCGGCGACCGGATCGGCGTTGACGCCTACCTCACCAAGCCGTTCGACCCGGACGAGCTCATCGCGACGGTCCGCCGGCTCGCCGGGCTCCCGGCCGCCTGACGCACTAACCGGCGGGGCTGGCGGCGGTGCTCGCGGCCGTCGACGCGGCGGGCGCCGGCGACATGCCGGACGCGGCCGGCGCCGGAGCCTGGGCAGCGAGCGGCCCGGTCTGCGTCGTGCCGCTGCACGCCGCGCCCTGCTCCGGTGCCTGCGGGCCGCTCGTGTACGCCTTGAGGAACGCAGTCACCCGCTTGTCGTCCGGACTGTCGACGAACAGCTGCCGGCCCCAGGCCTGCAGGCCGATCTTCTGCGACTGGCCGGGGAACGGGCTGAGCATCCGGTACTGGTCACCCTCCGCGAGCGTGCGCAGCTTCGCGATGTCGGCGGCCGGCAGGTCGGGCTTGTAGGTGATCCAGACCGCCCCGTGCTCCAGCGAGTGGACGGCGTGCTCGTTGGCGATCGGCGCTGTGTAGACCTGGCAAGTCTGCGGCACGTCGTTGTGCTCGCCCCCGACGGGCGGCGCCTGCTTGTACGACGTGACCGCGCTCGGGACGTGCTTGCGCGCGAGGCCGTCGTAGATCTTGACGCCGTCGACGCTCTCGTCCGCGGTCTTCAGCGCGCTCTTGAAGCCGGCGCCCTGGTTGGTCACGGCGTACACGAGGATTCCGACGAGCAGCAGGCCGAGCACCGTCGAGACGGCGACCACGCCCCACGGAAACGGCTTCTTGACCGGCGGCGGAGGCGTGCGACGGCGACCGCCACCGCCCGCCGGGCGGGAGCCGCTCGTGGGGCGGTTGTCGGGCCGCTTGTCGGACTGGGCCATGCCGGTTGCGCTCCTGGAGGTCGAGGAAGACCGCTCAGCAGCGGCCGTCCGAGAGTCTAGGGCGGCTGCTGTGAAGGCAGGGTGCGGCCGGGGCGCCACCGGTAGCCTCGGCGAGGTGACCCCAGATCAGCTCGGCGCCGCTGTCCGCGCGGCGGTGCAGGCCGTGGTGGAGGCGGGAGAGCTCGCCGTCGCTGTCCCTGCCGAGGTCACGGTGGACCGCACCAAGAACCGCGACCACGGCGACTACGCGACGAACGTCGCGCTGCAGCTGGCCAAGCCGGCGGGCCGCCCCCCGCGCGAGGTGGCCGAGCTGATCGCGGCGCAGCTGCGCACGGCCGACGGGGTGGGATCGGTCGACGTGGCCGGTCCCGGCTTCCTCAACGTCCGGCTGGCTGAGGGCGCCCTCGGCACGGTCGCCGTCCGCGCTGTCGCCGCGGGTCCGGCGTACGGCCGCAACGAGGCAGCGGTCGGGCAGAGCGTCAACCTGGAGTTCGTGTCGGCCAACCCGACCGGCCCGATCCACATCGGCGCGGTCAGGTGGGCTGCGGTCGGCGACGCGCTGGCGCGGCTGCTGGAGGCCAGCGGCGCGAAGGTCGCGCGGGAGTATTACTTCAACGACCACGGCACGCAGATCGACCGCTTCGCGCGCAGCCTGCTGGCGGCGGCGCTGGGCGAGTCGACGCCGGAGGACGGCTACGCCGGCGCGTACATCGACGACATCGCGCAGCAGGTGCTCGCGCTGGTCCCCGGCGCGCTGGCGCAGGACGACCCGCAGGAGGTCTTCCGCGGGCACGGCGTCCAGCTGATGTTCGACCACATCAAGGCGTCGCTGCACTCGTTCGGCGTCGACTTCGACGTCTACTTCCACGAGAACTCGCTGCACGAGTCCGGTGCCGTGGAGCGGGCCGTCGACCGGCTGCGCAGCCTCGGCCGGATCTACGAGAAGGACGGCGCGGTCTGGCTGCGCACGACCGACCTCGGCGATGACAAGGACCGCGTCGTCCTCAAGAGCGACGGCGTCCCCGCGTACATCTCCGGCGACCTCGCCTACTACCTGGACAAGCGCGAGCGCGGCTTCGACCGGGTCGTGATCATGCTCGGCGCCGACCACTCCGGCTACGTCGGGCGGCTCATGGCCATGTGCGCAGCCTTCGGCGACGAGCCGGGCGTGCACCTCGAGATCCTCATCGGCCAGCTGGTCAACCTGCTGCGCGACGGCCAGCCGCTGAAGATGAGCAAGCGGGCCGGCACCGTCATCACCCTCGAGGACCTCGTCGACGCGGTGGGGGTGGACGCGGCGCGATACGCACTCGCCCGCTCCAGCGCCGACTCGACGCTCGACATCGACCTGGACCTGTGGGCGCGGCGGACGAGCGACAACCCGGTGTTCTACGTGCAGTACGCCGCGACCCGCGCCGCCTCCGTGCTGCGCAACGCCGACGAGATGGGCATCGCGCTGGTCGACCCGGCCGAGGTCGACCTGTCGCTGCTGACCCACCCGCGCGAGACCGAGCTGCTGCTCGCCCTCGCCGAGCTGCCGCGCGTCGTCGCGGCCGCCGCCGAGCTGCGCGAGCCGCACCGGGTGGCCCGGTACCTCGAGGAGCAGGTCGCGAAGTCCGCGCAGCGGTTCTGGGACGACTGCCAGGTGCTGCCCAAGGGCGACGAGGAGGTCACGCCGCTGACGCACGCCCGGCTGCTGCTGTGGCGCGCGACCCGGGTGGTGCTGGAGAACGGCCTGACGCTGCTGGGCGTCAGCGCCCCGGAGCGGATGTGACCGTCACCCTCGGCACCGACCTCGACCCAGCGGTGTGGCCCGCCTCCGCCACCCGCTCGGACGACGGCGTGCTGACCCTGGGCGGCGTGGACGTACGGGACCTCGCCACGGAGTTCGGCACGCCGGCCTACGTCCTGGACGAGGACGACTTCCGCGGCCGCTGCCGCGCCTGGCGCGAGGCGTTCATGGGCGC
Source organism: Frankiales bacterium (assembly GCA_025465145.1). Classification (GTDB taxonomy): domain Bacteria; phylum Actinomycetota; class Actinomycetes; order Mycobacteriales; family SCTD01; genus RYN-124. The sequence continues at coordinate 5,485 of JAODNS010000123.1, read as the reverse complement.
GGACGTCTACTACGCCGGCAAGGCGTTCCTGTGCAGCGCGGTCGCGAGCTGGATCGCCGAGGAGGGCCTCGGCCTCGACGTCTGCACCGGCGGCGAGCTCGCCGTCGCGGAGCGGGTCGGCTTCCCGGCCGAGCGGATCGCCTTCCACGGCAACAACAAGAGCAAGGCGGAGCTGGAGCGGGCGCTGGCCTACGGGGTCGGCCGGGTCGTCGTCGACTCGTTCGAGGAGGTCGCCCGGCTGGCCGCGCTGGCCGAGAAGCGCGGCGTGCGCCAGCGGGTGCTCATCCGCACGACGCCGGGGGTCGAGGCGCACACGCACGAGTACGTGCAGACCGGCCAGGAGGACCAGAAGTTCGGCTTCTCGCTCGCCAGCGGCGCGGCCGCCGAGGCCGTCCGCCGCGTGCTGTCGCTGCACTCCCTGGAGCTCGTCGGGCTGCACTGCCACATCGGCTCGCACATCTTCGACACCCGCGGCTTCGGCCTCGCCGCGCACCGCATGGTCGGCCTGCTCGCCGCCATCCGCGACGAGCACGGCATCGAGCTGCCCGAGCTCGACCTCGGCGGCGGCACCGGCATCGCCTACACCTCGGCCGACGACCCGATGCCGGTGCAGGAGTTCGCCGACGGGCTGCGCGGCATCGTCGAGAAGGAGTGCGCCGCCGCGGGTCTGGCCGTGCCGCGGCTCGCCGTCGAGCCCGGTCGCTCCATCGCCGGGCCGACGACAGTGACGGTGTACGAGGTCGGCACCGTGAAGGTGCTGCCGGGGCTGCGCACCTACGTCAGCGTCGACGGCGGCATGAGCGACAACATCCGGACCGCGCTCTACGACGCCCGCTACACCGCGGTGCTCGCCTCGCGCCGGTCCAGCAGCGACCCCGCGAACGTGACGCTGTCCGGCAAGCACTGCGAGAGCGGCGACATCGTCGTCCACGATGTGCCGCTGCCCAGCGACCTGTCGCCCGGCGACCTCGTCGCGGTGCCGGCGAGCGGTGCGTACCACCGATCGATGGCGAGCAACTACAACCACGTCCCGCGGCCGCCGGTCGTCGCTGTCAAGGACGGACAGGCCCGGGTCGTCGTCCGGCGCGAGACCGAGGACGACCTGCTGCGGCTGGACGCGCTGTGAACGACCGGCTCCGGTACGCCTGGCTGCTCGGCCTGCTCACCCTCGTCCTCGCCGTCATCGTCGGCCCGTACGAGCACGGCCTGCTGTGGCTGCTCGCCTGCTACCTCGTCGTCGGCAACGCCGCGCTGCTGGTCGTGCTGAGGCGGCGGTCGTGACCGACGTCCCGAAGCGGCTCGCCGTGCTGTTCCTGCTGGCGATACTCGGCGTGCTCGTCGCGGTGGCGCTGGTGGTCGGTGCCGTCTTCGGGCCGGTCGCCGCAGCCGTCTACGGCGTGCTTGTCGTGGTCGGGCTCCTGGCCGCGACCGCCGCCGCGAAGCGACGGGTCAGAGCGGTTGCGCGCGCCGAGGGCCGTACCTGCACCTGCTGCACCGGCTCGGTCCACGACCCGGTTCAGGTCATCTGATGCACGCTCCGCTCAAGGTCGCGCTGCTTGGCTGCGGCACGGTCGGCGCCGAGGTGGTCCGGCTGCTGCACTCATCCTCGGACGACCTCGCCGCGCGCATCGGCGCGCCGCTGGAGATCGCCGGCATCGCCGTACGCCGGCTGCAGAAGCGACGTGACCTGCCGGTGGCCGACGCGCTGTTCACGACGGACGCGGCCGCTCTCGTCGCGCGCGAGGACGTCGACCTCGTGGTCGAGGTCATCGGCGGGATCGAGCCCGCGCGGACCCTGCTGCTCGCCGCGCTCAAGGCAGGCAAGGGCGTCGTCACCGCCAACAAGGCGCTGCTCGCCGAGGACGGCGCGACGCTGTACGCCGCGGCGCGCGAGTCAGGAGCGGACCTCTACTACGAGGCGTCGGTCGCGGGCGCTATCCCGCTGCTCCGTCCGTTGCGCGAGTCCCTCGCCGGGGACCAGATCACCCGCGTCATGGGCATCGTCAACGGCACCACCAACTTCGTCCTCACCCGAATGGACGAGGCCGGCATGGGCTTCGGCGAGGCGCTCGACGAGGCCACGGCGCTCGGCTACGCCGAGGCCGACCCCACCGCCGACGTGGAGGGCTTCGACGCGGCGGCGAAGGCGGCGATCCTGGCCGGACTCGCCTTCCACACCAGGGTCACCGCCGCCGACGTCCACCGCGAGGGCATCACGGAGGTCACCGCCGCGGACGTCGCCAGCGCCAAGGAGATGGGCTGCGTCGTCAAGCTGCTGGCCATCGCGGAGAAGGACGGCAATGCGGTCGGCGTCCGCGTGCACCCGGCGATGATCCCGCGCAGCCACCCGCTCGGCTCGGTGCGCGAGGCCTACAACGCGGTGTTCGTCGAGGGCGCGAGCGCAGGCCAGCTGATGTTCTACGGCCGCGGCGCCGGCGGCTCACCGACCGCCTCTGCGGTGCTGGGCGACCTGGTGGCCGTGGCGCGCAACGCCCTGTCCGGCGCGCGCGGTGCGGGCGAGTCGTCGTACGCGGACTTGCGCGTCCGCCCGATGGGCGAGGTGGTCACGAGGTACCACATCAGCCTCGACGTGGCCGACAAGGCGGGTGTCCTCGCCGAGGACGCCAACGCCTTCGCCACCCATGACGTATCCATCCGCACGGTGCGGCAGGAGGGGCACGCCGGCGACGCGAGCCTCGTGGTCGTGACGCACACCGCAACGGATGCTGCACTGCGGGCGGTCGTCGAGGAGCTGAGGGGTCTCGACAGCGTCCGGGCTGTCGCGTCCGTCATGCGAGTGGAGGGCACATGACCGCACCTGCACTGGCGCGCGCGGGCTGGCGCGGGCTCATCGAGGAGTACCGCGACCGGCTGCCCGTCACCGACGCGACACCGGTGGTCACGCTGCTCGAGGGCGCGACCCCGCTGGTGCACGCCGAGCACCTGTCCGCACTGACCGGGTGCGAGGTGCACCTCAAGGTCGAGGGCCTCAACCCGACCGGGTCGTTCAAGGACCGCGGCATGACGATGGCCATCAGCAAGGCGCTCGAAGAGGGCAGCCGTGCTGTCATCTGCGCCTCGACCGGCAACACCAGCGCGAGCGCCGCGGCCTACGCCGCCAAGGGCGGGCTCACCTGCGCCGTCCACGTGCCGGACGGCAAGATCGCGCTCGGCAAGCTGGCGCAGGCGCTGGTGCACGGCGCCCGGCTGCTGCAGGTGAAGGGCAACTTCGACGACTGCCTCACCCTCTGCCGCGACCTGTCCAACGACTACCCGGTGACGCTGGTCAACTCGGTCAACCCGTTCCGCATCGAGGGCCAGAAGACAGCCGCGTTCGAGATCGTCGACGTGCTCGGCGGCGCGCCGGACGTGCACTGCCTCCCTGTCGGTAACGCCGGCAACATCACGGCCTACTGGAAGGGCTACACCGAGTACGGCACGGCGCCGCGGATGCTGGGGTTCCAGGCCGCCGGCGCCGCGCCCATCGTCACCGGTTCGCCCGTCGCGCAGCCGCAGACGATCGCGACTGCGATCCGCATCGGGAACCCCGCTTCGTGGCAGCAGGCGATTGCCGCCCGCGACGAGTCCGGCGGCGACATCCAGGCCGTCACAGACCGGCAGATCCTGTCCGCGTACAAGCTGCTCGCCCAGAAGGAGGGCGTGTTCGTCGAGCCCGCCTCCGCCGCCAGCGTCGCGGGGCTGCTGCAGGCGCACGCGGCCGGGCTGGTGCAGCCGGGGGAGCGGGTCGTCTGCACCGTCACCGGCAACGGGCTCAAGGACCCCGACTGGGCCATCTCCGGTGCGCCGAAGCCGGTCACGGTCGCCAACGAGGCCGAGGCGGCAGCGGCGGCGTTGGGCCTCGTATGACCTTCCGGGCCGGGCCGGTCCGGGTACGCGTGCCCGCGACCAGCGCCAACCTCGGCCCCGGGTTCGACAGCGCCGGCCTGGCGCTTGCGCTCCACGACGAGGTCATCGTACGCGTGACCGATGGCGGGCTCACCGTCGACGTGGCGGGCGAGGGCGCCGACCACCTGCCGCGCGACGAGCGGCACCTCGTCGTCACGTCGCTGCGCGCCGCGTTCGACCGGCTCGGTGGGCAGCCTGCTGGCCTCACCGTCCGCTGCCACAACCGGATCCCGCAGTCGCGCGGGCTCGGCTCGTCCTCCGCCGCGATCTGCGCGGCTGTCGTCGCCGCGCACGCGCTGGTCGAGGAGCCGTCGCTGGACGCCGACGACCTGCTGCGGCTCGCGGACGAGCTCGAAGGGCACCCGGACAACGTGGCCGCCTGCCTGCGCGGCGGTGCGACGTTCGCGTGGGGGAGCCCGGTGCAGGTGCTGCGGGTGGAGCCGCACGCCGACCTGGCGCCGGTCGCGCTGGTGCCGCGCACGCGCGCGTCGACCAAGAAGGTCCGCGGCCTGCTGCCGCCGACGGTGCCGTTCGTTGACGCGGCCGCCAACGCGGGCCGCGCCGCCCTGCTGCCGACGGCGCTGACCAGCCGCCCCGACCTGCTGCTCGACGCCACCGAGGACCGGCTGCACCAGCAGTACCGCGCGCCCGCCATGCAGGCCAGCGCGGACCTGGTCGCGGCGCTGCGCGCGAACGGGATCGCGGCCGCCATCTCCGGCGCCGGACCTACCGTGCTGGCCCTCGTGACGGCTGACCAGGTCGACCGGGTGCAGGCGCCCGCGGGCTGGGCCCGGCTGCCGCTCGCGGTCGAGCCGCACGGCGCGCGGGTGGTGCCGCTGGCCTGACCTGCGGCCCGGCGTGTTGTGCCCAGCCGCCGTCGTGGTTACGCTGACTCCGCACCAGTCGCCCCGACGGGGCTCGAGTGCTCGTGTTCGCGCCGGAGGCGTCCCGACCACCTTCTCGTGGTCGACCCGCACCGGCCTCCTCTCCGCCCTCGGGGCGCTGTTGAGCAGACGCATGAGCAGCCGGGACCTGCCGAACGCCGGCGGCCGCTCCCCCGCAGCACCTCGTCGCTCGAGACCACGGTCGACGTCAGCTGCGCACTTCCAGCCGGACCCGGCACCGCCCGGACCGGCAGCAACCTGCCGCCTCGCCGCGCACCTGCGGCGCGAGCGGCCTCCCGGGAGGAACCTCCTTGACCGACACCACCGACCTGCTCCCCGCGTCCGGGAACGACGACGGCTTCGCTGCCGCCCCGGCCGAGCAGGCACCTCAGGCCGCGGCGCCCCGCGTGCGTCGCCGGGCCACCAGCGGCGGTCTCGCCGCGATGGTGCTGCCCGAGCTGCAGGCCATGGCGACCGGGCTGGGCATCAGCGGCGTGGGCCGCCTGCGCAAGAGCCAGCTCATTGAGGCCATCCAGACCAAGCAGAGCGGCGGCACGGCCGCAGCGCCGGCCGCCGAGGCCGCTGTGCAGGCAGCGCCCGCCGCCGCGGCGCAGGACGCCGAGCCGGACGAGCAGAGCAACGACGACGGCGAGCGCCCGGAGCGCGTCGACCGCGGCCGGGAGCGCTTCCTCGAG
>JAODNS010000113.1 GCA_025465145.1 Frankiales bacterium | reverse complement strand
GCGACAACGCGTGCGCCTCGCACCAGGTGGTCAGGTCGTCCTCGAACGCCCCGACGGCCTTCTGCGCCTGCTCGTCGGCGGAGGCGTGCAGCCAGAGCAGGTGAGCGAGCTGCGGCACGTCGCTCGGCTCCGCTTTGCAGATCTGCGCACGCGCTGCTATCCGTGCCACGGCCCCATGCCCGCCCCCATCGCGCCGTCGACGCCGTTCGCCCGGACGTCCCTGCTGCGGCCGCATCGCCTGCACCGCAGGGAGAACGCGTCTGCGGTGTCGCCGTCCGGGTACGGCGTCCTCACCCACCGGTGGTCGACCAGCAGGCAGCGCAGGCGGCTCAGCACCGGATGAACGTCGCAGAGCCGAGGCCGTCCGTCACGCACGAGCTCAGGGCGGCTGGTGGTGCGTTCATGTCGCCGGCCGTCCGCCGCGGCCGCCGCTCAGGGCCGTGCGGTCGCCTCGGTGCGCAGGACCTTCTCCAGAGGACGGCCCTTCGCGAGCTCGTCGACGAGCTTGTCCAGGTAGCGGACCCGGCGCATCAGCGGGTCCTCGACGTCCTGGACGCGCACGCCGCAGACGGTCCCCGTGATGGCCTCCGCCAGCGGGTTGAGCTCCGCCGCGGCGAAAAAGGCATCCACCGTCGTGGCCGCGTCCAGGTGACGGCGCAGCGTCGGCTCGTCGAAGCCGGTGAGCCAGCAGATGACGGCGTCCAGCTCGCGCGGCGTGCGACCCTTCCTCTCCACCTTGTTCACGTACGCGGGATACACCGACGCGAAGGCGGTCGTGAAGATCCGGCTCACGCCCAGGAGCCCAGGGCTGAGCGCTCAGGCGCAGACGCCGGCGGTGCCACCGGCGCCGCGCCGGGCCGCGGTGGGCCGCAGGTCGCCGACCTTGTGCGACAGCGTCCAGCGCGTCTTCCCCGTCGCGGTGAGCACGGCGACGTACGCGGTCGCCTTGCCGCGGGTGGTGAGGAGCACGTCCGCGCAGCGCCCGCGGATGCGCTCCGCGTAGGCGCTGCCCCGCTGCATCCCTGCCGGCACGGGCAGCGCGCTCGAGAACAGCCGCTTCTGGTCGCGGCCGCGCAGCGCCGTCACGGTGACGGAGCTGCCGACCTTGAGGTCGACGAGGTCGTCGCCGCGGCCCGTGAGCGAGCCGTACAGGCCCTCGTGCTGGCCGGGGACGGCTGTGCCGGTCGCACCGTCGAACAGGAAGGTCCGCTCGTAGATGCCCCCGCCGCTGGTCGCGAACAGGAAGGCCAGGCCGTCCTCCGCGCCGTCCGGACCGAGGTCGCCCACGGCGAGGGCCGCCGCGAAGCCGAACGAGTAGCTGTCGTCGCCCTCGCTCGGCGCGCTCTGGGTGTAGGTGCGGTCGTAGAGCTGTGTGCCGCTGACGTCGTACGCCAGCAGGTGCAGCGTCTCCGTGGTGCCGTCCGGGTCGGACGTCGTCTCTGCGGTCGTCACGCCGACCGCCGGCACCCGCGCGTCGCCGGCCCGCTCGACGCGGAAGGCGCCGTCGCCGGGCTGCTGCCACACGAGGGCGCCGGTGTCTCCGCGGACCAGCCCGACCTGGCCGTGCTTCGGCGCGGTCGGGTCCGAGACGTCGCCGACCGGGGTGAAGAAGGTGGGCACCTGCGAGTACGCGGTGCCGGTGCTGATCGCCAGGTCCTCCACCGCTGCACCCGTGACGCGGCCGGCGGGCAGCGCGTACGCGCCGGGGTTCAGCGCGAGGTCGGTGCTGGTCCACAGGACGGCGCCGTCGACAGCGCGCCGTGCCTGCACGGACGGCGTCGAGCCGCTCACGAGCACGACGTAGTCCTCGCGCCGGTCGCCGGACAGGTCTGGGAACCCCTCGACGTACGGGACGCTGTCCTCGCTGGTGATGGTGGCCCCGGCACGGACGGCCGTGCCGTCGCGGCCGCGGATCCGGTAGACCGCTACGGCTCCGTTCTGGTTGCCGTTGAAGTCGTCAGAGAAGTCGCTGAACGTCATCAGCGCGTCCTTGGCCCCGGCCGTGACCTGGAGCAGGTCGACCAGGCTGGGCAGGTGCTTGCCGGTGAAGCCGTCGTCCAGGTTGAGCGTTCCCTTGTCCGCGTGCTGCCACAGGCGCTTCCCGGTGCCGCCGGCGAGCGCCGTCAGCCGGTCGGTCACGTCGATCGTGCCGCCGCTCCGCTTCTCCGAGCCGCTGTCGAACAGGAGGACGCCCGGGTGCGCCGCCGGTCCGACGGACGTGGCCAGGGGGAAGACGAAGCGCCCGGGCGGCATGGCGTCCAGCCGGTGCCAGAGCACCGCGCCGGTCGTCCCGGACCGCGCCGCCGTGGCGACCTGGCCCTCGCCGTTGCGGGTGCTGCCGTAGCGCACGTCGAGCAGGTCGCGCGTCCCGTCGCCGTTCAGGTCCGCCGCCGGCTGCAGGAACGACATGGCAGGCGCAGCGCCGTCGCTGCTGACCAGCACCGCCGACGTCTCGCCGTCGCGCAGGACGAGGCGCGTGTCGGCGCCGTGCTGCGCGCGGGCCTGCGCGGCCTGTGCCGCCAGCAGCATGTCCCGAGGGACGCCGGCCGCCAGCGCGGCGTCGAGCTGCCACCGGAGCACGGCTGCTGCGGCGTCGCCGGTGCGACCAGCGCGGGCCAGGTACGCCGGCAGCGAGGCAGCCGTGTTCGCCCGCGGTACGAGGACGTCGGCCGTGGCCGGCTCCGTCGGCGACGCCGACGCGACCGCGCCGCTCGTCACGACCGCCAGCAGTGCGACGCCTGCTCGGCTGCGCATGCCCATCGTCATCCCACCCCCTGAGACCTGGAGGTGTTCGACGCGCGGCCGCGCACACCTGCCTGGCCCCGGCCGATCTCTCGAGGCGGCGCTAGCCCCGCAGGAGCGTCCGGACGCGGAAGGCAGCGCCGTCGGGGTCGAGCAGCAGGCTCTGGTCGCTCCTTTCGGCGTCGAGGACGGTCGCGCCGAGCCGGAGCAGTCGCGCGACCTCGTCGGCGTGGGTGCCCGTGGTGACCAGGTCCAGGTGCGGCCCGGTCGTCGGACGTGTGGACGCCGAGGGTGCGCCCCACGTCGGCCAGCACGACGTGCTCCTCGTCGGGCAGCTGGCCGACGTCGAGATGGCGTCGCCGAGGTCGACCGCGTGCGCGACCGTCCGCTGCTGGTGCTCGGAGTCCGTGCTCGACAGGTGGAGGTGCATCGGGTTCGGGGACCGCCGTCCTGCGCCCTCGCCCGTGGTGAGCGGAGGTCCAGCTGTCCCTGCTCGCCGGACAGGAGGTGCCCATTCGCGTCCGGGATCCGCGGCGGCCGAGCAGGGCCGACCAGAAGGCTGCGACGCGCTCTCGACCCGCGCTGGGGAAGGCCGCGGCCGGCACGCGCTCGGGCACGTCGGCACGATAGGCGTCTGCTGGCTTCCGGTGGGTCAGGTCAGGCCGTGGCGCTGCGCCCAGAGCGCCGCGCTGGTCCGGTCCTGGACCGCAAGGGCGCTGAACACGCGCGTCAGGTGGGCCTTGACCGTCTTCTCGCTGATCTCGAGCCGGCGGGCGATGCTCTTGTTGGGCAGGCCGGCGGCGACCAGCCGCAGCACGTCGCGCTCGCGCTCGGTCAGCGTCTCGACGGTGGCGTGGGACGACGGCCGGTTGTGCGGCAGCAGAGCTGCCGCAGCACGCGGGCTGATCGGCACGCCGCCGCTGGCGGCGTCGTGCAGCGCCCGGAGGATGTCGTCGGGTTCTGCGTCCTTCAGCAGGTAGCCGACGGCGCCGGCGTCGAGTGCTTCGTGCACGCGCGCGTGCTCGGCGAACGACGTCAGGACCACCACCTTCGTGTCGGGCCTGGCCGCGACGACCGACTGCGTCGCGTCGATGCCGTCCATGCCCGGCATCGACAGGTCCATCAGGACGATGTCGGGCTGCAGGTCGAGCACCGCTGCGGTGGCCTCGGCGCCGTCCGCCAGGCTGCCGACGACGGTGTGGCCAGCCGCCGTGAGCAGCTCGGTCAGCCCGTGCCGCACCACCGCGTGGTCGTCGACCAGCAGCACGCGCATCAGTGGCTCGATCCGGCTGCTGCGCGCCGGGCGTCGTTCGCGACCGGCAGGTTCAGCCGCAGCTCGGCGCCGCCGCCGTCGGCGTCCCGCAGCTGCAGGGTGCCTCCCTGCGAGCTCACCAGCCGGCCCAGGAGCTCGAGGCCGACGCTGCCGCGCCGCCGCGCCGGGCCGGACTGCTTGGGCAGACCTCGGCCGTCGTCCCGGACCACGAGCTGCAGCTCGCCGGGTGAGGGACGGTCGACCTGCAGCTGCACGCGGGAGGCGTTGGCGTGCCGGACGATGTTGCGGACCGCTTCCTGCGCTGCCCGGTACGTCAGCGCCTCCGTCGCCTCGTCGAGGTCGTCGGTCCCGGTGACGTCGACGTCGACCGTCATGCCGCGCGTTTCCAGGGTTCCGGCGAGGTCGGTGAGGCTCGCGCGCAGGCCCTGTGCGTGCAGGGCCGGCGGCGTGATCGTGACGACGAGGCTGCGCAGCTCGCGCATCCAGCGGCGCAGGTCGGCGGCCGCAGCGCTCATCGTCGCGGCTGCACCCGGGTCCGTACGTGCCGTGCGCTCCGCTGCTGCGGT
>JAODNS010000086.1 GCA_025465145.1 Frankiales bacterium | reverse complement strand
CCGCCGCGGCGGTCGCCGCGCTGCCGGTGGTGGGGCTGTTGCTGCCGCTCGCCTAGTTCCCGGGCCCGTACGTCAGGCAGATCCCGCCGGTGGTCGCGGTGAGGAACACGGTGATGAGCACCCAGGCCGCGATGCGCATCCAGCCGGACCGGTGGCCGGCCATCGCGGGCGGCATGTACGCCTCCGGCAGCCCCCAGCCCAGGCCGCGCAGCTCCTGCCAGTGCGGGTCCACCTCGGCGTCCCGCGGCACCTCCGGCACGTCCGCGTACGTCATGGGTCGAGTCTGCTGCACGATGTCCCGATGAGCGCGCCGGAGCACGTCCTGCACGAGGTCGAGCAGCGGGTGCTGTGGCTCGCCACCTCCGTGGTCCACGCCGCGAACGCGCGCCGACCCAACACCTCCGGCGTCAAGGTCGGTGGCCACCAGGCGTCCAGCGCGTCGATGGTCAGCATCATGACCGCGCTGTGGTTCGACGCCCTCACGGCGGCGGATCGCGTCAGCGTCAAGCCGCACGCGTCGCCGGTGCTGCACGCCATCAACGCGCTGCTCGGCCGGCTCGACCCGTCCTACCTGCCGAGGCTGCGGGAGCTCGGCGGCCTGCAGCCGTACCCGTCCCGCACCAAGGACCCGGACACCCCCGACTACTCCACCGGCTCGGTCGGCATCGGCGCGACCGCGCCGGTGTGGGGCGCGATCGCGCACCGGTACGTGAGCGCGCACTTCGACGTCCCGCCGGGTGGCCGGCAGATCTCCCTCGTCGGGGACGCCGAGCTCGACGAGGGCGCCATCTGGGAGTGCGTCGCCGACCGATGGTCGCGAGGCTCGGCGAGGTGCTGTGGGTCGTCGACCTGAACCGGCAGTCGCTGGACCGGATCGTGCCGGACATCCAGGTCGCCAAATGGGCCGGGCTGTTCCGCGCCGCGGGCTGGCAGGTGCTCGAGGTGAAGTACGGCCGGCGCCTGCAGGAGCTGTTCGCGCGGGAGGGCGGCGACCGGCTGCGGATCCGGATCGACGCCATGGGCAACGAGGAGTACCAGTGGCTGCTCCGCTTGCCGGCGGCGTCGCTGCGCAGCAAGCTCGACGTCGGCAGCCTGCTGGACGACCTGTCCGATCCCGAGGTGGCGACCGCGCTGCGCGATCTCGGCGGCCACGACCTGGTCGCGCTGGGCGACGCGTTCCGGCGCGTGGACAACGACCGGCCGACGGTCGTCTTCGCGTACACGATCAAGGGCCGCGGGCTGCCCGTGGAGGGGCACCCGGCGAACCACTCGGCCCTGCTCAGCGAGGAGCAGTACGGCGCGCTGGCGGCAGCGCTCGGGCAGGACCCGGACGACCCGTGGCGGCTGCTCGACCCGACTACCGACGCCGGCCGGCTGTGCGCGGAGGTGGCCCAGCGGCTCGCCCGTCCCGCCGTGCCGGCCGTGGAGCCGGTGCCGGTACCGGAGCAGCTGGGCCGCGGCTACCGCGGCGAGCACTCGACGCAGGCGACCCTGGGCCGGGTGCTCACCGACCTGGCGCGGGACTCCCCGGAGGCGGCGGCGCGGGTCGTGACCGTGTCGCCAGACGTGGCGAGCAGCACCAACACGGGCGGCTGGATCAACAAGGTCGCCGTCTGGTCGCCGCAGGACCGGCACGACTGGTTCGCCGAGGACGAGGGGCGGGTGCTGCGCTGGCGCGAGACGTCGAGCGGCCAGCACGTCGAGCTCGGGATCGCGGAGGTCAACCTGGTCGGGCTGCTCGGCGAGCTCGGCGCGACCTGGTCGCGGGTCGGCCAGCCGCTGCTGCCCATCGGCACGGTCTACGACCCGTTCGTCGGGCGGGCGCTGGAGCCGTGGGTGTTCGGCACGTACGCGGGCGGACAGTCGGTCCTCGTCGGCACGCCGTCAGGGGTGACGCTCGCGCCGGAGGGCGGCGCGCACCAGAGCATCACGACGCCGTCGATCGGGCTGGAGACGCCGGGGGTCACCTGCTTCGAGCCGGCGTTCGCGATCGAGACCGAGTGGTGCCTGCTCGACGCGCTGTCCCGGATCGGCCGGCCGGACGGCGAGTCCGCCTACCTGCGCCTGACGACCCGGCCGATCGACCAGGGGCTCGCCGACCTGCCGGAGGACCTCGAGCAGCGGCGGCGCGACGTGCTGGCGGGGGCGTACCGGCTGCGGTCAGTGCCCGATGCGCAGGTGACGATCGCGGTCGTCGGGGCGTTGGTCCCCGAAGCGGTCGAGGCGGCGGATCTGCTTGCGCAGCAGGGAGTTCCGGCGGACGTGGTCGTCGTGACCTCGTACGACCGCCTGTGGCGGGCGGTGCAGACGCGGCGCGGGCTGGCGACGGGGTCGTCGTACGGCGTCGACGAGACCGTGCTCGACCGGGTCTTCCGGCCCACGCCGCTGGTGACGCTGCTCGACGGGCATCCGCACACGCTGGCGTTCCTCGGCACCGTCACCGGCACGCCGGTCACCTGCCTCGGCGTCTCGACCTTCGGCCAGGCAGGTGGGCTGCAGGACGTCTACGGCGTGCACGGCATCGACGCGAGATCGGTGGTGGAGGCGGCGCTCGACCTGGTCGACTGACTACGCCAGCGCGGCACGCATCCGCGCGCAGGCCTCGCTCTTCGGGTCCAGGTGCGCGAAGTGGTCGCCGGGCACCCGCTCCAGCGTGCAGTCGTCGCCGGCGGCCCGGGCTGCGGCCACGTAGGTCTCGCTCTGGCTGATCGGCACGAGCGCGTCCTCCTCGCTGTGCAGCAGGACGCTGCGGACTCCGGACGGCAGCAGGGCCACCGGGTCGGCCTGCGCGTAGCGCTCGGGCACGTCGGCTGGGCTGCCGCCGAGCAGCCGGTCGATCGCCCCGCCGCCGAGTCCCTGCG
>JAODNS010000074.1 GCA_025465145.1 Frankiales bacterium | reverse complement strand
CCGGCGGTCGACCGCGCGCTCGATGCCGGGGCGGAGCTGGACGACGGCGCCCTGCTCGTGTCGCGCGCCGTCGGCGCGGACGGCCGCTCTCGTGCGCACCTGGGCGGGCGGAGCGTGCCGGTGGGCGTGCTCGGCGAACTGGGGGAGCACGTCCTCGCGGTGCACGGGCAGTCCGACCAGCAGCGGCTGCTCAAGCCTGCCCAGCAGCGGGGAGCGCTGGACCGCTACGCCGGGCCGCCGGTGACGGACCGGCGGGAGCGGTTCCGGGCCGACTGGGCGCGCTGGCGGGACGTGCGGGCGACGCTGGCGGAGCTGACGGCGGCGGCGGCGGAGCGGGTACGGGAGGCGGAGCTGCTCCGGCTGGGTCTGGCCGAGGTGGCCGCTGCCGAGCCGGTGGCGGGGGAGAGCGGCGCGCTGGCCGCGGAGATCGAGCGGCTCGCCAACGCGGACGACCTGCGGGCCGCGGCGGCGCGGGCGCAGGAGGCGCTGAGCGGCGACGACCTGGACGCCCCCAACGCGCTGGGGCTCGCCACCGCGGCCAAGCGCGAGCTGGAGGCGGTGGCGGCCCACGACGCGGTGCTGGGCACGCTCGCGCAGCGGGTCGCGGAGGCCGGGCACCTGCTCACCGACGTCGCGCTGGAGCTGTCGTCCTACGGCGCGTCCGTCGACGCCGACCCGCGCCGGCTGGCGGCCGCGCAGGAGCGCCTTGCCGTGCTGACGGCGCTGGTGCGGCGGCACGCGGTCGAGGACGTGGACGGCGTGCTCGCCTGGGCCGAGGGCGCGCAGGCGCGGCTGGCCGACCTCGACGGCGCGGACGACCGGATCGCGGCGCTGCAGGACGAGGACCGGCGGCTCGAGGCGTCGCTCGCCGCGCTGGGCGCGGAGCTGTCGGCGGCCCGGCAGGCGGCGGCGGAGCGGTTCGGCGACGCGGTCAGCGCGGAGCTGGTCGACCTGGCCATGCCGCACGCGCGGGTGTCGGCGCTGGTGACGTCCGGCTCGCTGGCCGATGCCGGCGCGGACGGGCTGGACGAGGTCGAGCTGCTGCTGGTCCCGCACCCGGGCGCGCCGGCGCGTCCGCTGCAGAAGGGCGCCAGCGGCGGTGAGCTCTCGCGGGTGATGCTCGCGGTGGAGGTGGTGTTCGCCGGATCCGACCCCGTACCGGTGATGGTCTTCGACGAGGTCGACGCCGGCGTGGGCGGCAAGGCCGCCGTCGAGGTCGGGCGGCGACTCGCGCGGCTGGCCCGGGACCACCAGGTCGTCGTGGTCACGCACCTGCCGCAGGTGGCCGCGTTCGCCGACCGGCACCTGCTGGTGGTCAAGGCCGACGACGGCGTCGTCACCCGAAGCGGCGTCGTCACGCTCGACGACGAGGGACGGGTCGGTGAGCTGTCCCGGATGCTGGCCGGCCTCGACAGCGGACTCGCGCGCGGCCACGCGGAGGAGCTGCTGGCCGCTGCGGCGGAGGCGAAGCGGTGACCGTGCGGCCCCTGACGGACGCGGACGCGCCCGCCGTCAGCCGGCTCAGCCAGCTCGCGTTCGGCTGGAAGGCCGAGGAGCTGCCCGACACGCTGAAGGACCAGACGTGGCTGGGGCTGGACGGGCCGGACGGCCTCGCCGGGATGGTGCGGCTCCGGCACTACGAGCAGTGGTTCACCGGACGGTCGGTCCGCATGGGCGGGATCGCGGCCGTCGCGGTGCACCCGCACGCGCGCGGCCAGGGGACTGCCCGGCAGCTCATGACCGCGGTGGTCGAGCGGATGCGGAGCGAGGACCAGCCGGTCAGCACGCTGTTCCCGACGGCGCCCGGCATCTACCGGCCGCTCGGCTGGGAGGTCGTCGGCACGCTGGACGAGACGCCCGTGCGCACGGTGGAGCTGCGCCGGGCGGCGGACCCCGGCCGGGTGACCGTCCGGACCGCTGGGCCGGCGGACGTGCCGGCGATCGCGCGGCTGTACGACCAGCTCGCCCGCACGGGGAACGGGCTGATGGCCCGCACCGGGCCGGAGTTCCCGGCCGGCGCGGAGGGCGTCCTGGAGCACGACCTCGTCGCTCTCGCGGAGCTGGCCGGGGAGCCGGTCGGGTACCTGTCCTACACGCGCGGCAAGGGCTACGTCGACGCCGAGCAGCGGGTGGAGGAGCTCGTCGCGACCCGCGGCGACGCGGCCGCCGCGCTGGTCCGGAGCCTCGGCAGCTGGGACTCGGTCGCGCCGACCACCGTCTGGCGCGGCTCGACCAGCGACCTCGCGCTGCTGCTCCCGTCCGTCCTGCCCCCGGCCCGCCGCGCGCAGCCGTGGATGCTGCGCATCAACGACGCGCCCGCAGCCGTGGCCGCTCGTGGCTGGGCTGCGGACGCCGACGTCAGCTTCCGGCTCGAGGACCCGCAGGTGCCAGCGCAGGCCCGCGGCTGGCGGCTCGTGGTACAGGACGGCCTCGGCCGACTCGAGCCGACGGAAGCGACCGGGCTGCCGCGCCTGCACGTGCGCGGCCTCGCGCTGCTGTACGGCGGTGGCTCCAGCGCGGCTGCCATGCGTGCCGGCCTGCTGGACGCCCTCGATCCGGCACTGGATGCGGCGTTCGGCGGACAACCGGCTCGGATTCTGGACTACTTCTAGGGGTCGGACGTGCCGAGGAACACTCCAGGAGGTGGTCGAGGTGGTGGCTGTGCTGCTGCTCCTGGTCGGTACGGGTGTCCTGGTCGCGTGCCTGCAGCGCGCGAAGGACGAGGGCTGGAAGGCACCCGGGCTGAAGGTGCGCACCTCGCGCCAGCTGCCGTCGCCGCCACCCGAGGACATGCCGCCGCCGAACCTCACCCCGCTCATCCCCTCGCAGCGGGCTCTCGCCAGCGAGTACGAGCGCGGCCTGCGCGACCTGACGATGTTCCTGGCCAGCCGCAGCGAGTAGCGCGCCTGCGGCTCGACCGGGCCCTGCTCTGGCAGACTCGGCCGGGATGAGGCTGACGTCCCTGCGCCGCGGCCGGTCCGCCGACCTGCCTGGCGTCACCGGTGCCGCCCGGCTGGACCGCCGTACGAAGGACCTCACCAAGCGCCTCAAGCCCGGCGACGTGGCGATCATCGACCACGTCGACATCGACCGGGTCAGCGCGGACGCGCTGGTGTCGTGCCGCGTCGCCGCGGTCGTCAACGCTGCGCAGAGCACCAGCGGCCGCTACCCGAACCTCGGGCCCGAGATCCTGCTCGCCGGCGGCATCCCGCTCGTCGACGACGTCGGCACCGACGTCTTCGCCGCCGTGCGCGAGGGTGAGCACGTCCGGGTCGACGGCGGCATCGTCTACGTCGAGGACCGCGTCGTCGCGAAGGGCGTCGAGCAGGACGCCGAGTCCATCACCGCTGCCATGGCCGAGGCGCGCGCCGGGCTGCACACCCAGCTCGAGGCGTTCGCCGCCAACACGATGGAGTACCTGCTCAAGGAGCGGGCCCTGCTGCTCGACGGCGTCGGCGTCCCCGACGTCCGGACCGACTTCGCCGGCCGGCACGTGCTCGTCGTCGTCCGCGGCTACGACTACCGCGAGGACCTCGCGGTGCTGCGCCCGTACATCCGCGAGTACCGGCCGATCCTCGTCGGCGTCGACGGCGGGGCGGACGCGCTGCGCGAGGCCGGGTACACGCCGGACGTGATCGTCGGCGACATGGACTCGGTCAGCGACGAGACGCTGCGCTGCGGCGCTGAGGTCGTCGTGCACGCGTACGCGGACGGCCGCGCCCCTGGGCTGCAGCGGGTGCAGGACCTCGGCGTCAGCGGCGTCGTCTTCCCGGCGGCCGGGACGAGCGAGGACGTGGCGCTGCTGCTCGCCGACGAGAAGGGCGCCTCGCTGATCGTCGCCGTCGGCACGCACGCGACGCTGGTCGAGTTCCTCGACAAGGGCCGGCAGGGCATGGCGTCGACGTTCCTCACCCGGCTGCGCGTCGGCGGCAAGCTCGTCGACGCGAAGGGCGTCAGTCGGCTGTACCGGAGCCGGATCTCGACCCTGTCGCTGGTCTTCCTCGTCCTCGCGGCGTTCGTGGCCATGGCGGTGGCCGTCGGCGCCTCGACGGTCGGCCGGGCGTACACGTCGCTCATCGGCGACCAGTGGCACAGCTTCCTGTTCTGGCTGTCCTCGGTCTTCTGACGCCCACGCCACCCTGACCGGCACCCGCGCGGCACCCGGACCCCAGCGGCCGCCGCGACTACCGTCGGCGGGGTGATCCTGCACCGCAGAGCGAGGCCGACCCGTTGATCGACTTCCGCTACCACCTGGTGTCGATCATCGCCGTGTTCCTGGCGCTGGCGCTCGGCATCGTCGTCGGCACCACCGCGCTCAACGGCGGGATCGTCGACACGCTCCGGTCCAGCCAGAACAAGATCATCAGCGACAAGCGCGGCCTCGAGACGCAGGTCCGCGACCTGCGCAACCAGGTGGGGCGGCGCGATCAGTTCAGCGAGGCCGTGGCGCAGCGCGTCCTCGGCGGACGGCTGGCCGACGAGCGCGTGCTGTTCGTCGCCGCCCCGGACGCGTCTGCCGACACGCTCCGCCGGCTCGAGCAGGTCGTCGTGCTCGCCGGCGGCACCCCGACCGGCGTGCTGCGGCTGCGCGAGGACCTGCTCGACCCGACGAAGACCGCGGTCGTCGAGGACGTCGTCGCGCAGGTGGCCCCGGCAGGGCTGGAGCTGCCGGACGGCACCCCCGTCGACCGGGCGGCGGTCGAGCTCGCCGCCGCGCTCGTGGCCAAGGGGAACAACGCGCTGTCGGAGGACGCCGCCGCCAAGGTCCTCGGCGGCTTCACCGGCGCGGACCTGGTCCAGGTGCAGGCGCCCGCCAAGACCGCCGGCACCGAGCCGGCCACGCTCGCGGTCATTGTCACGGGCGGCAGCAACGGCAAGGACCTGGACGACGCGGCGAAGGCGCGCCAGCGGGCGGTCCTGACGCTGTCGCGCGCGCTCGACGACCGCTCCTCGGGCGTCGTCGTCAGCGGACCGCGCGGCTCGGCCGATCCGGGCGGCCTGCTGCAGGCGCTGCGCAACGATGGCGACCTGCCCGACCGCGTCTCCTCGGTGGACGTCGCCGACACCGAGTACGGCCGGGTCGTCGTCGTACTGGCCCTGAACGAGCAGCAGGACGGCGCCGCGGGCAGCTACGGCGAGGGCCCCGGGTCGGAGTCCGCCGCCCCGCCGCCGGGGCAGTGAGAGCGCGGCTCGGAGCGGGTCTGGCGCTCGCGGCGCAGCAGGCGCTGCGGC
>JAODNS010000068.1 GCA_025465145.1 Frankiales bacterium | reverse complement strand
CGCGGGCGAGGGCGCGGTGCGGCCGAGCGGGCGAGCGGCGAGGGCGGTGAGGGCGGCCGCGCAGGCGCGGCACCAGCGCGTGCCGGTCGTGCCGCAGCCGGCGCAGGCCTGCGGCACCACGAGGTCCAGCACGGCGTCGAGCACCTGGTCACCGTGCGCCGCCGGACCGGACCTGGCCAGACCGCTGGGACGCTCTGTGGACTCAGCCCGGGTAGAAGGGGTTTCCGCCGAGCGGCTCCTGCACGTACTGCCGGCCGTTGTCGCGGAACAGCACGGCGATGCCCTGGTTGAGCGCGCCGAGGACGAGCGGCCGGTCGGGGGCGGCGGCGATGGTCCGCGCGTCGCTGCGCTCCAGGCCGACGCGGATGACCGGTGCGATGGACGAGCCGTCGACGGTCACGCGGACGGGCAGGGCGGCGGCCACGAGCGGCACCTGACCGAGGACGACGAGGGACGTGGCGCTGTCCCAGGCGACGTCGCGCACGTCGCGGACCGTGGGCGCGACGGCCCGCAGCGCCACGACCCGGACCTGCCCGGCCACGACCTGGATCCGGCCGACGATCAGCCGCCGCCCCTTGCCCGTCCCGGCGACGAGAGCGATGCGGACCCCGTCGCGCGACACCCGCAGCGCCTGGACCGGCCCGTACCGGCCGATGCCGTCGACCGGCACGGCGTGCGGTTCCGGCCGCGGGGCCGTCCCTGCCACGCCGGCCGCGGGGTCGCGCACGACCCGGCCGGCCTCGACGAACCACAGGCCGAGCTCGCCGCTCCCCCACGACGGCGAGGCGAGAGCCGCGCCGGTACGCCGCCGCACGAACGGGCCGCTGGCCGGCCCGGTCCGCAGCACCAGGGTGCGCCCCTCGCGGGTGAGCAGCGCGTACGCCCCGCCGCGCACGGCGACCGCCGCCTCGTCGAGCGGCTGCCCGCCGCGGTCGTCGCCGAGCGGTCCGGCCGGTGCGTCGCCCTCGACGCTGCGCAGCCGACGGCCCTGCACGTACAGCGCGCTAACCCGCGGCGCGAGCCCGTCCGGGTCGTACGAGGACCAGTCGTCCCGGTCCTGCAGCTCGCCGTTGACGCCGGAGGTCGGGATGAGGACCGGCTGGCCGGCGCTGCGCAGCCGCAGCTCGGAGAACCGCGCGCCGACCTCGCGCAGCGTCCAGATGAGCTGCGCGGACAGCTGCTCCTTCGCCTGGTCGGGCATCCGGCCGACGTCGGACGAGAGGTCGACGGTGACCACCCCGGCCGGATCCGTGCGGACCGGGCGGAGCAGCCGGACTCCCTGCGGCACAGCGGTTCGCACGGCGGCGCCCAGCGGCACGGAGGGACCCGAGAGCAGCCGCGACACCAGCGCCTGCGCGGGGTCGGCGTCGACGGGGATGAAGATCGGGTCGGGCACGACATGGGCGCGCGACGCCGCCGCGGCGGCCGTGTCGGCCGGCGGGGGGGCGAGGAAGTAGACGCTGCGCCAGAGGAAGGAGCGGTCGCGGTCGGCGATCGAGAGCAGCAGCCCGTCAGGCACGCCGATGATCTCCCAGCGGCCGCGGGCGTTCTGGACGAGCTCGACGTCGAGGGTGATCGGGGTGTCGTCGCGGGTGTACGAGCCGTCCGGCTCGATCCGGCCGACGCGATCGGCGGTGACGGAGAAGGCGTCCTGCCGGTCGGGTACCTGCGTGGTCCGCAGCCCGGACTCGAAGACGTTGACCGGGCCGCTGTCCTTCCACGTGCTGCGCCGCGCCGGCGCCAGGAAGGCGCGGGCGCTGGCGTGCCGGTCGTCGGGGTTGCTCTGCGCGGCGAAGAACCCCCGCACGACCTCCGCCGGGGTGTTCCCGTCGCGCGGCCCCGGCGGCAGCACCTGGATGTCGGACCGCTGCTGCTGCTCGGCGCGCACCCGCTGCGGGTCCTGCACGCCGTCCACCAGCGGCAGCCCGCAGCCGGTCAGCAGCAGCAGGCCGGCGAGCAGCGCGGCAGGCCGTCTCACGTCGGCCCCAGCGGCAGCGGGCTGACGTCGAACGGTCCGCCGACCGTCCGGGGCAGCGTCATCCGGAAGGCGGCGCCGACTCCCGGCTCGCCCCATGCCTGCAGCCAGCCGCCGTGCAGCCGCACGTCCTCCAGCGCAATCGCGAGGCCGAGCCCGGTGCCGCCGGTGGTCCGCGCCCGGGACGGGTCACCCCGCCAGAAGCGGGTGAAGACCAGCCCCGCCTCGCCCGGCCGGAGCCCGATCCCGTTGTCCCGTACGACGATCGCGGTCGCCGAGGCGTCGCCGGCGACCTCCACCCGGACCGGCCGTCCCTCACCGTGCTCGATCGCGTTGACGACGAGGTTGCGCAGCACCCGCTCGACGCGGACGTGGTCGACCTCGGCGAGCACCGGGGTCGACGGCAGCCCGGACAGGTCCAGGGAGGTCCCCTTCGCGTCCGCGAGCGGCTGGGTCTGCGCGACGACCCGCTGCACCATCGGCACGAGGTCCTGCACCTCGGCGTCCAGGGACGCGGCACCGGCGTCGTACCGGCTGATCTCCAGCAGGTCGACCAGCAGCTCCTCGAACCGGTCCAGCTCGGCCTGCAGCAGCTCCGCCGAGCGGGCAGCGGACGGCTCGTACGCGGCGCGTCCCTCGTGCAGCACGTCGGCCGCCATGCGCACCGTCGTCAGAGGCGTGCGGAGCTCGTGCGAGACGTCGGACACGAACCGCCGCTGGACGCGCGAGAGGTCTTCGAGCTGGCGGATCTGCTGCTGCAGCGCCTCCGCCATCGAGTTGAAGGTGGTGGCGAGACGGGCGAGCTCGTCCTCGCCGCGCACCTTCATGCGCTCCTCCAGCCGGCCGTTCGCGAGCCGCTCGGCGGTGTGCGCGGCAAGCCGCACCGGTGACACCACCTGCCGCGTCACGAGCAGCGCGATGAGCGCGAGCAGCAGGACGAGCAGCAACCCCGCGCCCGCCGCGGTCCGGCGGACGAGGTTGAGCGTGCGCTCCTCCGCAGTCAGCGGGAACACGTGGAACAGTCGGTACTGGCCCAGGATCGGCGCGGTCAGGACCGAGCCGATGACGAGCTCGTCCGGGGCGTTGTCGAGGCGGGAGAAGACGTACGCGGAGGTGTCGCCGTCCTGCAGCCGCTGGTCCAGCGCGGACGGTACGACGCCGGCACGCACGCCGGGCGACGCGAACGCCTTCGACTGGTCGGACCCCAGCAGCAGCACGGAGAACAGGCCGCCGGTGGCGCCGCGGTCGGACAGCGCCTGCATCAGCGCCTGCAGGCGGATCTCGACGCAGTCAGCGTCCGGGCAGTCGCTGATCGGCGGCGTCTCGAACTGCGACTGCAGCTGGCTCGCACCGAGCTGCGCCTCGGACAGCGCCGCCGAGGTCTTGCCCTGCACGAGGCCGCGGCCGACCTGGTCGAGCAGCAGCGACGCGAGCAGCAGGACGACGACGCCGGAGACGACCAGCGTGGTGACGACGACGCGGGTCTGCAGCGACCGGCGCCACCGGGTGCGGGCTGCCGCCCAGGTGGCGGCGAGCAGGTCTGTCGTACGTGCAGGCAGGGACCCGAGCGCCAGACCCGGTGCGGCCTGCGCCGTCAGGGCGGCCCCGCCTTGTAGCCGACGCCGCGGACCGTGACGACGACCTTCGGGCTCTCCGGGTCGCGCTCGACCTTCGCGCGCAGGCGCTGCACGTGGACGTTGACGAGCCGGGTGTCGGCGGCGTGCCGGTAGTGCCACACCTGCTCGAGCAGCACCTCGCGGGTGAAGACGGTGCGCGGCTTGCGGGCCAGCGCGACGAGCAGGTCGAACTCGAGCGGCGTCAGCTGCAGCTGCTCCTGGCCGCGCAGGACCTGGTGCCCGGGCACGTCAATGCTGACGAGGTCGTCGGGCGGGCCGATAGTCAGCGACTCCGGCGTCGGGTCCTCGCTGGTGCGCAGGCGGGCGCGCACGCGGGCGACGAGCTCCTTGGGCTTGAAGGGCTTGACGACGTAGTCGTCCGCGCCGCTCTCCAGGCCGCGTACGACGTCGACCGTGTCGCTCT
Organism: Frankiales bacterium; assembly: GCA_025465145.1. GTDB lineage: Bacteria > Actinomycetota > Actinomycetes > Mycobacteriales > SCTD01 > RYN-124. The sequence goes on along the minus strand of JAODNS010000068.1, from coordinate 426 downwards.
TCGCGGTGAGCATGACGATCGGCACGCCGCTCTCCGCACGGATCTGGCGGCACACCTCGATGCCGTCGGTGCCCGGCAGCATCAGGTCGAGCAGCACGACGTCCGGCTTCTCGCGCCGGAAGGCGCCGAGCGCCGCATCGCCGTCGTTGACGAAGGAAGGCTCGAAGCCCTCGCCGCGCAGGACGATGCCCAGCATCTCGGCGAGCGACGGGTCGTCGTCGACGACGAGGACGCGGGGCCGGGTGCTCACCGCTCCATCGTCGCACCCGAACGGCTCCAGGGGCGCCGTCGTGACACGATCGCAGCCATGAGCGAGCCGACCGGTTGGGCCCCCCCGAGCGGCTGGGCGCCGCCCCCGGCCGGTCCGCCGACCGACGTGCCCGAAGCGCCGACTGACTTCGCCGCGCCGCCGGGCTGGGGCGGCCC
>JAODNS010000139.1 GCA_025465145.1 Frankiales bacterium | reverse complement strand
CCGAAGCGGGCGGCGGTGGCCGTGCGCGCACCCTCGGCCAGCGCGGCGGCGAGCGCGCCGCAGAACGTGTCGCCCGCGCCGGTGGTGTCCACCACCTGGCGGGCGGGCAGCCCGGGAACGACGGTGTCGCCGACGCGCGCGCCGGCGGCGCCCAACGTCACGACCACCTCGGCGACCCGCTCGCGCAGCGCGCGTACCGCGTCGTCGACCGTGGTCGTGCCGGACACGGCCAGCGCCTCCTTCTCGTTGACGACCAGCACGTCGACCTGCTCCAGCAGCGCCGCAGGCAGGTCGGCCGCGGGAGCGGCGTTGAGGACCGTGCCGACGCCCGCGGCGCGTGCCGCCGTGACCGCCTCGGTCACCGTCGCCATCGGCACCTCGAGCTGGCACAGGAGCACGCGCGCACCGGCGATCAGCGCCTGCTCCTCGTCCGTCAGCCCGAGCAGGTCCGCGTTGGCGCCCGGGTCCACCACGATCGCGTTCTCGCCGGACGTGGCGACGACGACGTACGCCGTCCCCGTCGGCTCCACCGAGGTGCGTGCACCGGTCAGGTCGACACCGGCCGCGCGGATGTCGGCGCGCAAGGTGCGCCCGGCGGCATCGTCGCCGAACGCGCCGAGGAAGGCGGTACGGGCGCCGCAGCGCGCCGCCGCGACGGCCTGGTTCGCCCCCTTGCCGCCCTGGCCGGTGCCGCGTCCGCTCACCAGGACGGTCTCGCCGGGGGCCGGGATGTGCGGTACCCGCAGCACGACGTCGAGATTGGCGCTGCCGAGCACGACCACGTCGACCGTCACGGGCGGTGCCTTGCCCGTCTGACCTGAGCCAACACGTCGCGATGTGCGCTTCGTCCTGTTTCAGTCGTTCTCCGAGCGGTATCTGTTCCCGTGCGTTGAGAGACCAGCGCAGCGGTCCACTATCGCGCCGCACGACTGCGGCCCTGCGCACCTCAGGAGGACAGGTGGTCTCCACCACGAGCAGCCGGCTCAGCGCCGGCATGCTGGACGCCCTCGCGCCGCACGTCGACCTGCCCGCGTACGACCGCAGCGCCCTCGAGCCGGGCGTTGTCCACATTGGCGTCGGCGGGTTCCACCGCGCGCACCAGGCGTTGTACTTCGACGACCTGGCCGCGACCGGTGAGACGGCGTGGGGGGTCGTCGGTGTCGGCCTCCGGCGTCCCGAGATGGGTCAGGTGCTCCGGGCGCAGGAGGGCCTGTTCACCGTCGTCGAGCGCTGCCCGGATGGTGAGCGTGCCCGCGTCGTCGGCTCGATGGTCGAGTACCTGTACGCGCCGGAGGACCCCGAGAAGGTGCTCGGCGCGTTGGCGGATCCCCGCACGCAGCTGGTCACCCTCACCATCACCGGCGGCGGGTACTACATCGGCGAGGACGAGGTCTTCGACGCCGACGACGACGGCGTGCGGTACGACCTCGCGCACCCCGAGGTGCCGCGGACGATGGTCGGCTTCCTCGTCGAGGCACTGCGCCGTCGCCGGGATGCGGGCACCGGGCCGTTCACCGTCCTGTCCTGCGACAACCTGCCGGACAGCGGCAAGGCTGCCCGTACCGCCGTGGTGTCCTTCGCCGCGCTGCGCGACGAGCAGCTGGCCGGCTGGATCCGCGACAACGTGACGTTCCCGAGCAGCATGGTCGACCGCATCACGCCGGAGACGTCACCGGCGGCGCGCGACGAGGTCGAGACGGTGTTCGGCGTCCCGGACCGCTGGCCGGTCATCACCGAGCCGTTCCGGCAGTGGGTCATCGAGGACGACTTCTGCGCCGGCCGGCCGGCCCTCGAGCGGGTGGGCGTGCAGTTCGTCGCCGACGTCGCGCCGTACAAGCTCGTGAAGGCGCGGATGCTCAACGGCGGCCACTCCGCACTCGGCTACCTCGGCAGCCTGCGCGGTCACGGCACCACCGACGAGGCGATGGACGACCCGGTCGTCCGCACCTTCCTCGAGCAGCTGCTCGAGCAGGAGGTCGAGCCACTCCTGCCTGCCGTCGACGGCATCGACATGGACGAGTACCGGCGTACGACGCTGGCCCGGTTCGCCAACCCCGCGATCGGCGACAGCCTCGCCCGCCTCGCCCGCCGCGGGTCGGTGAAGATGCCGTCGTACCTGCTGCCCTCGCTGCACGAGGCGCTCGCGCACGGCCGGCCGCACAGCCTGCTGCTGCTGGCCGTCGCGGCGTGGGCCCGCTACCTGCGCGGCACGGACCTGTCCGGCAAGGCGCTGGCCGTCGAGGACCCGAAGGCGGAGAGCCTGCAGGCGCTCGCCGCCGGCGGCCCGCGCCGCCTGCTGGGCATGCGCAGCGTCTTCGGCCGGCTCGGCGACTCGCCCCGCCTCGTGGCCGAGCTGACCGAGCTGGTCCGGCTGCTCGACGAGGACGGTGTGGAGACCGCGCTGGCGCGGTGCCTGTCGGCGCAGCGGACACTGGTCGCGTGACCACCCTCCTGTGCGACGCCGACGGCAACCTGTTCCCGTCCGAGGAGCCCGCGTTCGTCGCTTCCGCCGAGGTCACCAACGCCTTCCTCGCCACGGTCGGCGTCGCTGAGCGCTTCACGGCCGAGCAGCTGCGGCTGGCCACCACCGGCAAGAACTTCCGGACGACGGCGGCCGACCTCGCGGTGGCGCACGGCGTCACGGTCGACGAGGAGATCGCCCTCGGGCGGCCGGACGCGAAGGTGGTGGACGACCCCGTGCTGACCGCGCGCGGGCTGCAGCACTGGGTCGACGAGGAGCGCCGCGAGGTGAGCGCGCACCTCGGCCAGGTCCTGCTGCCGGACCCGGCCGTGCTCGAGCCGCTGACCCGGCTCGCCGAGCGGTACGCCCTCGCCGCCGTCAGCTCGAGCGCCACGACGCGCCTGGCCGCCTGCTTCGCGGCCACCCGCCTGGACGCGCTCATCCCGCCGGACCGCCGGTTCAGCGCCGAGGACTCGCTGCCGGTGCCGACCAGCAAGCCGAACCCGGCCGTCTACCTGCACGCGTGCGCCGAGCTGGGCATCCAGCCGTCGGAGGCGGTGGCCGTGGAGGACTCCGTACCCGGGGCGCAGTCAGCCGTCAGCGCCGGCATCCGCACCGTCGGCAACGTCCAGTTCGTGCCGCCGACCGAGCGCGCCGAGCGGATCGCGCAGCTGCGGGCGGCCGGGGTCGACGCGGTCGTCGGCTCGTGGACCGAGCTGGAGGAGCTGCTCTCCCGGTGACGCCGGACGACCTCGTGGCGCGGGCGCAAGCCCTTGCTGCACAGGGAGATCGCACCCTACTCGGCATCGTGGGCGCACCCGGCGCCGGCAAGTCGACGCTGGCCGAGGCGGTGGTCGCGGCGCTGCCCGGGCGGGCCGTCCTCGTGCCGATGGACGGGTTCCACCTCGCCGACCAGGAGCTCGACCGGCTCGGCCGGCGCGGCCGCAAGGGCGCCCCGGACACCTTCGACGCAGCTGGCTACGTCGCCCTGCTGCGCCGGCTGCTCGACCGCACGGACGACGTCGTCTACGCGCCGGTGTTCCGGCGGGACCGCGAGCTCGCGGAGGCGGGGGCGCTGCCGGTCCCGTCCGGCGTGCCGCTGGTCGTGACCGAGGGGAACTACCTGCTGGCGGACGGGCCGTTCGCACCGGTCCGGGAGCTGCTGACGGAGTGCTGGTATCTCGACGTGGACGGGAATGTGCGGCGCGAGCGCCTCGTCGCGCGGCACGTGCGGCACGGCCGCAGCCCGGAGCAGGCGGCGCACTGGGTGGACCACACGGACGAGCCCAACGCGCGGCTCATCGAGCGCAGCCGTGATCGCGCCGACCTCGTGGTGCGGCTGCCGTGAGGCTCTCGGCGCAGGCGCTGCCGGACCTGCGGGTGCCTCGGCCGTCGTACGACCGCAGCAGCGTCACGGCCGGCATCGTGCACGTCGGCGTGGGCGGCTTCCACCGCTCACACGAGGCGATGTACGTGGACCGCCTGCTCGCCGCCGGCTACACCGACTGGGGCATCTGCGGCGTCGGCACGCAGCCGTTCGACCGGCGCATGGTCGAGGTGCTGCGGGCGCAGGACTTCCTGTACACGCTGGTCCTCAAGCACCCTGACGGCCGGGTGGAGCCGCGCGTCATCGGGTCCCTCGTCGACCACCTCTACGCGCCGGACGACCCGGAGGCGGTCCTCGAGCGGATGGCGGCCCCGACGACGCACGTCGTGTCGCTGACCATCACCGAGGGC
>JAODNS010000021.1 GCA_025465145.1 Frankiales bacterium | reverse complement strand
CGTGACGGCCGTGGAGCAAGTGACGCATCGGCTCACCTACGTCGGCCCGGACCTGCAGGACCTGTACGGCGTCGACGCCCGCACCATCGGCCGGGCCGCACCCCTCCAGGACGCTTTCACACCCGGCAGCTCTGTGCGGCAGGTGCTGGCTCGGTTGGCCACAACGCCTGATGGCGCGCTGCTGTCCCAGGAGACGCTGCACGACTACCAGCTTCGAACGGGCGACCTTGTCCGGATGCGCTTGCGCAACGCCGCCGGCGTCTACGTCCCTGTGCCGTTCCACGTCGTCGGGGTTGTGACCGAGTTCGCCACCGCCCCGCGGGACAGCTTCGTGATCGCCAACCGACGTTACATCGCGCAGGCCACCGGCTCCCCGGCGGTGGAGACCCTCCTGGTGAAGACCGACCTCCCAGGCCGCGTCGCCGCGGCCATCTCCGCCGACAAGCGCATGCCGGTCGCTGCGCTCGTGAACGACACCACCGCCCCTCGCGTGGCCGTGCCGTCCGCATCCGGACTGGCGGCCGGCAGCCTGTCTGGCCTGGCAGCGTTGACGTTGGCCTTCGGTCTGCTGCTTGCCGCCGCGAGCGCCGGCCTTGTGCTCGTCGTTGGCGCGGCGCAGCGGCGTCGACCGCTGGTTGCCCTCGCCGTCCTCGGCGCGACCATGCGACAGCGGGCACGCTTCCTGTCGAGCGAGGCACGTGCAGTCGTCATCGGCGGGCTGATCGGTGGGGTCACCACCGGTGGCATCGTGGCCGTGCAACTCGTGAAGGTCCTCAACGGCATCTTCGACCCGCCACCATCCCACCCGGCCGTGCCATGGGCGTTTGTAGCTCTCCTGCTAGGCGGGGTGGCAGGCGTCGGCACAGCTGCTGCAGCCGCCTCAGGCCGATGGGCCGGGCGCACGGACCCCTCTCGGCTGCGCGACCTGTGATCCACATGGGCTGTGCGCCACAGCGCTGACTGCCCAGTCCACCCGCTCACGGCGCCGCACCTCAACCGACAGGGACCCACCAGGGCGGCTTGCACCGACTGCGGATGACTGGCCGGCCGCGATTGCTGCAGCTTTGGTGCACGTCGACCGCAAGAGCCCTGCGACCTGGACGCTTGTACGCCGTACTCGTTCTCGATGCCGGGAGGCGGCGCTCCACGTCGTCAGCCTGTCACAGGAAGGACCTGAGCTCCCACAGCTCTGGGTAGTACCGGAACGCCAGTCTGGTGCGCAGGTACGGGGCGCCCGACGACCCGCCGGTGCCGGACTTCGTGCCGATCTGCCGCTCGACCATGTCGACGTGCCGGGAGCGCCACTGGCTCGCCAGTGAGTCGTGCTCGAGCAGCCCCTCCGCCAGGTCCCACAGGTCCGCGTGCTCGTCCGGCTGCGCCCGCGCGATCGTCAGCAGCGACGCCCGCCGCACGTTCTCGTCGCCCATCGGCAGCCCGCGCTGCTCGACCAGCGCGACGAAGGCGTCCCACAGGCTGGGCTCGGCCAGCCGCTTCCACATCCGGTCCTGCTCGGCGGTCGTCGCCTGTGCCATCCGCTGCACGTACGCCGGATCGCGCGCTCCGGAGAGGAACTCGAGCTCGCGGAACTGCACCGACTGGAAGCCGCTCGCCGGTGACAGGTGCGCCCGGAAGGCGAGGAAGTCCTGCGGCGTCATCGTCTCCAGCACCTGCACCTGCTGGATGAGCACCCGCTCGATCACGTGCACCCGCTGCAGCGCCTTGCGCGGCAGGTAGGCATCGCCCTCCAGCATCCGGTCGCGCGCGGCCGTCAGCTCGTGCAGCACCTGCTTGAACCACAGCTCGTAGACCTGGTGCACCGTGATGAACAGCAGCTCGTCGTGCGCCGCGGGATCGCTCACGACCACCTGCTGCCCGAGCAGCTCCGCCACCCGCAGGTAGCTGCCGTACGACAGCTTCCCGCCGGACTCGCCGAAGTGCTGGTCGGTCATGAGCCGGACGTTAGCCTCGCCGCCATGCCTGGACCTCTCACTGGAGTGCGCGTCGTCGAGCTGGCCGGCATCGGGCCCGGTCCGTACGCCTGCATGCTGCTCGCCGACCTGGGGGCCGACGTGCTGCGGATCGACCGGCCGGGCGGCGCGGTGCTGCGCCTGACCGGGCCGGACCTGCTGGCCCGCGGCAGGTCCACCGCCGCCGTCGACCTCAAGAACCCGGCAGCCGCAGAGCTGGTCCTGCGGCTGGTCGAGCAGGCGGACGTGCTCGTGGAGGGGAACCGGCCGGGGGTGGCGGAGCGGCTGGGTGTCGGACCGGAGGTGTGCCTGGAGCGGAACCCACGGCTGGTCTACGCGCGGATGACCGGCTGGGGCCAGGACGGTCCGTGGGCGTCATACGTCGGGCACGACATCAACTACGCCGGGCTGACCGGCGCGCTGGCCGCGATCGGCGAGCGCGGCCGGAAGCCTGTCCCACCGCTGAACCTCGTGGCCGACTTCGGCGGCGGCTCGCTGTTCTGCGTGACCGGCATCCTCGCCGCGCTGGTGGAGCGCGGAGTCAGCGGCCGCGGCCAGGTCGTCGACGCGGCGATGGTGGACGGCGTGACGTCGCTGATGACGATGTTCTACGCGATGCACGCAGGTGGCGGGTTCTCGGAGGAGCGCGGCACGAACCTGCTCGACGGCGGCGCGCCGTTCTACGACACGTACGCCTGCGCGGACGGCGAGTACGTGGCAGTGGGAGCGCTCGAGCCGCAGTTCTGGGCGGAGGTCGTGGAGGTGCTCGGACTGGAGGACGCGCCGGGCCAGGGTGACGTGGCCCGGTGGCCGGAGCTGCGCGAGCGACTGACGGCGATGTTCGCGACGAGGACGCGGGACGCGTGGGCGGAGGTCTTCGAGGGCCGGCCGGCCTGCGTCACACCGGTGCTGCGGCTGGGCGAGGCGGCCGGGCACCCGCACCTGGCCGCGCGCGGCACGGCGGTCGAGGTCGACGGGGTGGTGCAGCCGGCGCCGGCGCCGCGGTTCTCCCGTACCCCTGCCGAGGTGCCGGCGACGCCGGAGCCGGACACACGGGCTGCGCTCGCGGCGTGGGGCATCGACGACCTCGACCGGCTCGCGGCCCACGGCGTCATCGGCTAGCGCGGGTCGCCTTCGCGTTCGCCTTCTGCAGCGCCTCGACCAGCTCGTCCTTGCTCATCTTCGACCGGCCCTCGACGCCGAGGCGCTGGGCGAGCTCGTACAGGTGCGCCTTGCTCGCGTTGGCATCGACGCCGCCGGCCGTGCGTCCCCTCCGCCCCGGCGTAGCCGCGGACTCGTCGCTGGGACCGTGCTCGGCCTTGGGCTCCCAGTGGTCGCCGACCTTCTCGAAGCCGCGCTTGAGCGAGGCGAACGCGGTGCGGTGCGCCCGCTCCCCCTCGCCGTACTCCTCCACCGCCGCGTCGTGCGTCTCGGCGAAGGTGCGCTGCGCCTTCGCCGACGATCGCTTCAACGTCGCGGGCAGCTCTTCGGTCTGGTCCTTCGTCAGCTTCGGCATGCCGGGGGTGTACCCGGTGCTCAGCTGACCTTCACGAGGTCGACCACGAAGATCAGCGTGGCGCCGGGCGGGATGTCCGCACCTGCGCCGCGGTCGCCGTAGCCGAGCTCCGGCGGGATGACGAGCTGCCTGCGGCCGCCCTCCTTCATGCCGGCGAACCCCTGGTCCCAGCCCTGGATGACGCGTCCGGCGCCGAGCGGGAAGGTGAAGTCCTCGCTGCCCCACGAGGCGTCGAACTCCTTGCCCGTCGCGTAGGTGACGCCGACGTACTTCACGGTGATGGTCTTGCCGGGTGTCGCCTCGGCGCCCTTGCCGACGACGACCTCGGTGATGCCGAGGGTGCACGGCGGCGGCGAGTCGGGGATCTCGATCTGCGGCTTCTTGCTCAGGTCCTGTGCGTCCGCGCCGGTCTGCGCCGCCGGCGGACCGCTTGCGCAGCCGGCCGCACGGGGAGCAGCCGCCGACGGCTGCGCGACGTCGGGCTGCGCGGACAGCGTCGGGTCGTCGTCGTTCGCGCTGGCGCAGCCGGTCAGGGCGACGGCGAGTGCGGCAACGGCGAGGGCGCGCTTCACTTCTTGGCCTCCAGCAGCTTCTCGAGCGGTGCGTCGAGCAGCCGCTTGAACGCCCGGCGCGGCCGGGTCCGGTCCAGCACGGCGGCCTCGAGGTCCGTGCCGGCGATGGTCCGCGCCTCGGTCCCGTCGGCGACGGGCTGCACGAGCGCGGCGACCGCGAGCTGCAGCGCCTGCGCGAGCGGCGCGGTGGCGTCGTGTCGCTCCCGTACGTACGACGCGATCGGGTCGCTGTTGCCGCCCATGACGACGAAGCCGTGCTCGTCGGCGACGGAGCCGTCGTAGGTCAGGCGGTACATCTGGTCGTCGGCCGGCGTGCTGCCGACCTCGGCGACGACCAGCTCCACCTCGTACGGCTTGCTCGACTCGGTGAAGATGGCGCCGAGGGACTGCGCGTAGGCGTTCGCGAGGCCCCGGCCGGTGACGTCGCGCCGGTCGTACTGGTAGCCGCGCAGGTCGGCGTAGCGCACGCCGGCGAGGCGGAGCGTCTCGAACTCGTTGTACTTGCCGACGGCGGCGAACGCGATGCGGTCGTAGATCTCGCTGATCTTGTGCAGCGCGTTGGACGGGTTCTCGCCGACGAACAGGATCCCGTCGGCGTACTGGAGCGCGAGGACAGAGCGGCCGCGGGCGATGCCCTTGCGGGCGTAGTCGCTCTTGTCCTTCATGATCTGCTCGGGCGACATGTAGAACGGCGTGCTCATGGCGTCAGCCTCCCGGGTTCGTCATGCGCTCGGCGACGACGGCGTCGACGACGGCGCCGACCTCGTCGTCGGTCAGCTTGCGGAGGCCGTCCGCGGTCACGGTCATGACGATCGGGAAGATGCGCCGGGTCAGGTCGGGGCCGCCGGTGGCGGAGTCGTCGTCGGCCGCGTCGTACAGCGCGTCGACCGCGAGCCGGACCGCCTGCGCCTCGTCGACGTCGTCGCGGAACTGCTTCTTCAGGGCGCTGCGCGCGAAGACGCTGCCGCTGCCGACGCTGTGGAAGCTGTGCTCCTCGTACCGGCCGCCGGTGACGTCGTACGAGAAGATCCGGCCGGCGCCCATGTCGAGGTCGTAGCCGGCGAACAGCGGGACGACCGCGAGGCCCTGCATGGCCATGCCGAGGTTGCCGCGGATCATCGTGGACAGCCGGTTGGCCTTGCCCTCGAGACTGAGGACAGCGCCCTCGAGCTTCTCGTAGTGCTCGAGCTCGACCTGGAACAGCCGGACCATCTCGATGGCGAGGCCCGCGGTACCGGCGATGCCGACGCAGGAGTACTCGTCGGCCGGGAACACCTTCTCGATGTCGCGCTGAGCGATGACGTTGCCCATCGTGGCCCGGCGGTCGCCGGCCATCACGACGCCGTCCGCATGCGTCACGGCGACGATCGTGGTGCCGTGCGGCGCGTCGACGATCCCGGCCGGCAGGTCCCGCCGCCGCGACGGGAGGAGATCCGGTGCGGCGACGCCGAGGAAGTCGGTGAAGCTGGCGCTGCCGGGCGCGGAGAAGTGAGCCGGGAGACGCCCGTGCCCACCCGCGTTCTCTGCCATGTGGTGCTCTCCCGGTGCCTCGTCGCGCGCTGTCCGGCCACCCTAGTTCGCGGGCCGCACCCGCTGCTTTGGCAGGATGGCCGGGTGACCATCCGTCTGGCCCGTGCCACCTCCGCCCTGCTCCTGTCCTGCTGCGCGCTCACCGGTTGCGCCGATGTCGGCAGCAAGGACAAGCCCACCGTCACCAGCGACAGCTCGCCGACCCGCCCGCGCTGCATCCCGCCGCCCGACGCGCTCGCGTTCATGATCATCGCGAAGATGAAGGAGCCGACGAACACGTTGCGCCGGCCGTTCTCGGTGCAGCAGGACGGGCTGTACGTGATCGGCGCCGACGTCATCACGAAGGCGGGTGCGACCGTGCAGGACGGTGCCGTGTGGGTGGCGCAGGACCTCAAGGGCGCGGGCCTCGCGTCGGTCAACAAGCCGGCGAAGGACCTGACGACGCTGCCGGCCGCGTCCAAGCCGTCGGCGGACGACCCCGTCGTGGCCGAAGCCGCGAAGTGCCCGAAGACGGGCTGATCAGCTCCGGCGGGACGCGATGAGGTCCTCGAGCTCCGCGGTGTCGAGCGCGTGTGGCCGCGGCCGGGGCGGCGCGAGGCGGTAGACGCCGGCCGTGATCCGGCGCTTCTGCCACGTCGTGGTCTCGAGGTAGCCGATGGCCGTGCGCAGGAACTGCGTGCTGTCGCGGAAGTTGCCCAGCCCCTGGTTGCAGCACGAGCACAACAGGCCACGTACCGCGCTGGTCAGGTGGTCGTGGTCGACGTGCTGCGCGTCCCGCTCGCCGCACAGCGCGCACAGGCCGCCCTGGGCAGTGAGCATCTCGTCGTACTGCGCAGCCGTGATGCCGTAGCGGTGCTTGAGGTGGTAGTTCCTCGTCGAGCCGTACAAGCGGGTGTACGTGTCCTTGCCGGCCTGGTTGTGACACGGCCTGCAGTACCCGGTCAACCCGTCGCTGCCGGTGCGGTTGCTCCCGGACTCGGTGCGCAGCTTCTCCGTCTGGCAGCGCGGGCACCACTTGTGCGCCGATGACGTGGCGCGGGCAGGAGTACGCCGCGCAGGCGCGCCGCCGTTGCGCGCGTCCCGGTACCGCTGGTGCCGAACGCGCAGGCAGGCGCGGCAGTAGTAGGTCCGGCCGTCCGGCGCCTTCTTCGCGGGCGAGACCCCTCGAGGGGCTTCTCGAGCCCGCAATCACGGCATGTTTTGTTCGAGCTCACGTGCCCTATTCGCCCCCTTTTTGTACGTAGCCGCGAACGAACGCCTCGGCGTCTTGCTCCAGAACGTCGTCGATCTCGTCGAGCAGCGCGTCGACGTCGTCGGTCAGCTTCCCGACCCGCTCCTGGACGTCGGTCGCCTCCTCGGACGCGACCTCCTCGACCTCGTCGCTCTTCCGGGAGGCCCGGTCCTGCCCGCCGCTGTCCTTGGTCGCCATGACCGCTCCTGCCGTTCGAGATCTTCCTGGCCGGAGCCTATCTCCGCGTACCGACAGAACAGATCACAGAACGAGCTCGTCCCCCACCTCGCGGACCGCCCGCCGGCGGAGCTTGAGCACCGTGCCGTACGCCTTGATCATCTGCGTGTACCCGGGCGTCTTCCCGACGTAGAACAGGAACCCTTTCGGCCCCGCGACCATCTCGCCGCTGTCCAGGTCGTACCGGGAGCCGTGCCACGGGCAGACCAGACAGCCCGAGGCGTCCAGCGACCCCTTCGACAGGTCCGCGAGCTGGTGCCGGCACCGCGACGACACGGCCCGGACGGAGCCGTCGCGGCGGCGGGCCACGGTCCACTCCCCCGCGCGCGTGACGGAACCGGGCGGGACGGACGAGGACGGCACCGAGGTCATGCCCCTGCCTACCGCGTTTCGGCTCTCGTCACCACTCGGGCGCCTGCACGCTGGAGATCGTCACAACAGGACCCGCGGCGACGACGGCGAAACAAGCACGCATGCTGCGCCGCACCCTCGTCCTCGCCGTCACCGCCACCGTCGCGCTCCCGGCCGGCCTCGCGCTGCTCCCGGCGCAGGCAAACCCGCTGCCCGACCCGACCGTCGCGGCGGTCCGGGCCGTCGACTCGGTCGTCCTCACCGGCGACAAGCTCGGCACCTGGTCCGTACCGAGCAACGTCACGGCCAAGGCGCCGCTGACCGACCTGCTCGACTGCCAGACGTTCGACGAGCAGTGCGAGCACAACCACTACGAGGA
>JAODNS010000029.1 GCA_025465145.1 Frankiales bacterium | reverse complement strand
TGCGCGGCGGCACCTTGCCGGGGCGGAAGCCCTGGACCTTCACCTGCGCGCCGATGGTCTTGTACGCCTTGTCGAGCTCGGGCTTGAGCTCGCTGAAGGGGACCTCGACCGTGAGGCGGACCCTCGTTGGGCTCAGGGTCTCGACGGCGCTCTGCACAGGAAGGGTCCTCTCGGGGGCATGCGGATGCGACTGCAGATCAGGGGTTGGTCGGGGCGGGGAGACTCGAACTCCCGGTCTCCTGCTCCCAAAGCAGGCGCGCTAGCCACTACGCTACGCCCCGCGTGGCAGCCCCAACTGTACGGGCTGCAGCTCCCGCGGGCGTAGCTCAATGGTAGAGCCTCAGTCTTCCAAACTGATGGTGCCGGTTCGATCCCGGTCGCCCGCTCCAGGTCTCCGCGCGTCGCACGCGGGAAAGGGACATGTCACCCGTACGGCCCTGTTCCGGATCACCCGGACGGTCGAGGAGATCAGAGACAGCCTGGTCCGTACGGAGGAGCGCCGGCATGTACCCGAACTGGGACGACCCCCTGCTGCCGCTGCTGGCCGCCTACCACGCGGCCGTGATCCGCAGCGACGGCCTACAGGACAAGCTCCGCCGCGGCAGAGGTGACGAGGAGACGCTGGACCGCAGCCTCGTCGCGGCCGAGCAGGTGATCGAGGCGCGGGCGGCGCTGTACCGGGGCCTCATGGACCTCGGCTGGACGCCGCCGCCGGTCGTCGTCGACAACCTGCAGACCGACATCGAGGTCCTGCACCTGCCGGGCGTCTGAGCCCTACCGTTGGGCCGGTGCCCGACCCGTTCGCGCAGCTCGACGTGGCGAACGCCCCGCGTGCGCTGGTCGCACTCGGCGGCACGCTCGACCCGGCGACGCTGACGTCGGCGTACCGGCACGGCTGCTTCCCGTGGCCCTCGTCCGGCCCGCACGACCGGTCGCTGGAGCGGCAGGCCCGCCGCCTCGTGCGCAGCGGCCAGGTGCCGCTGCTGCCCGGCGACGACGGGCTCGTCCCCTGGTGCTCGCCGGACCCGCGCGCCGTGCTGCTCGCCGACCGCGTGGTGGTGAGCCGCTCGCTGCGCCGGACCCTGCGCCGGTCCGGCTGGTCGGCGACGGTCGACACCGCGTTCGACGCGGTGCTCGACGGCTGCGCGGACCGCGGCGCCGAGGGCACCTGGATCACCGACCGGATGCGGCGGGGGTACGCGGCGCTGCACCGCGCCGGCGGCGCGCACTCGGTCGAGGTGTGGGACGGCGACCGGCTGGTGGGCGGGCTGTACGGCGTGCTGACCGGGCGGGTGTTCAGCGGCGAGTCGATGTTCCACGCGGAGGCGGACGCGTCGAAGGTCGCGCTCGTCGAGCTGTGCGACCGGCTGCTGGAGGCAGGCGTGGTCCTGGTGGACACCCAGCAGCCGACGGAGCACATGGCGTCGATGGGCCAGGTGGTGGTGCTCCGGGAGGAGTACCTGGAGGTGCTGGCCCGGCTGCGCGACGAGCCCGCGGTGCTGGCGACGGACCGGCGCCCCGTCGCGCGGCTCGCCCAGCAGCAGGACCGCTAGCGCTCGCGCCAGAGCAGGACGAGGCCGCGGTCGTCGTTCGCCAGCCTTGCCACCCGGTCGACGAGCACCTCTGCGCCGCCCTCGAAGCCGCGCGCGACGAGGTGCTCGGCCGCCCCGAGCAGCTTGTCGATGCCGACGGCCAGGTCGCGGCCGGGGATCTCGACCAGCCCGTCCGTGTAGAGCACGAGCGCGTCGCCCGGCCGCAGCACGCCGCGCTCGACCGGGTAGGTCACCTCCGGCACGAGTCCCAGCGCCGGGCCGCCCGTCTCGACCAGCGACCAGCGACCGCTGCCGGCGTCGTGCTGGGCCGGCGGCGGGTGGCCCGCGCTGGCGACGGCGTACGCACCGGTGCGCAGGTCCAGCGTCAGGTGGACGGCCGTGGCGAAGCCCTCGTCCCAGTCCTGCGCGTACAGGTACCGGTTGGCGGCGGGCAGGAACTCGGACGGCGGCAGCGCCCCGAGCAGCCCGCCGAGCGCGCCGGACAGCAGCAGCGCGCGCGAGCCCGCCTCGACCCCCTTGCCGGAGACGTCGACCAGCGCGAGGTCGAGGCGGTGCCCCTCCGCAGCGCAGGCGCTGACGAGGAAGTCGCCGGCGAACGGCCCGCCACCCGCCGGCCGCAGCACCGTCTCGGCCCGCCACGGGCGGGCGAGCGGCGGCAGCGCGCCCTGCAGCTCGAGCCGGCTCCGCAGCTCGACCAGCACCGTGTCGCCGCGCAGGCCGCCGAGCCCCGTCTCGTCGCGCGACCGGGCGAACTCGTGCGCGATCAGCCCGGTCACGGCGACGGCGACCATGCCGCCGGGCCGGGCGTCGCGCAGGCCGAGCGCCAGCAGTGCCCAGACGAGGGAGAGGGCCACGAACAGGAGCAGGCGGCGGAGCGCGTGCCGGCCCAGCAGCAGCCCGCCGACGAGCAGCGGGATGACCTGGGTGCTCGGCGAGAACACGGCCTCGTTGACGACGAGGCCGCCGAGCAGCAGCAGCGCCGACACGCTCAGCAGCACGGTGAGCGTGACGTTCTGGGGCGGCGGGTTGCGACGCGCCCGGGTGATCAGCCGCGGCACCGCACCGAGCAGCAGGGCCGGCCCGCTGCGCAGGCGGGATGTATCGGTCATGGCAGCCCGACGTTACCGGCGGGCCACCCGAAAGCACGTGCGCATCGGGTCGCCCTACGGCCAGACTCCGGCCGTGACCGAGATGCGCGCCCTCACCGCCGACGACCTCCCCGACGCCTGGCAGCTGCTCGAGCACGCGTTCGGCGGGGCGAACTCGCCGGAGGACTGGGAGGTCGAGCTGGCGCTGGTGGAGCCGTCCCGCTTCCTCGGCAGCTTCGAGGACGGGCAGGTCGTCGCGGTCGCGGGCGCGTTCGCGCTGGAGATGACGGTGCCCGGCGGGCCGCGTCCCGTCGCAGGCGTCACCTGGGTGGGCGTCCGCCCCACGCACCGGCGGCGCGGGCTGGTGAGCGGCCTCCTGCGCCGCCAGCTCGAGGACCTGCGCGCCGCGGGCGAGCCGGTCGCGGCGCTGTGGGCGTCGCAGGGCGCGATCTACCAGCGGTTCGGGTACGGGCCGGCCGCCTGGGACGTGCAGCTCGCCGTCCCCAGCGGCAGCGCGTTCACCCGGCCGGTGCCCGCCGGCGGGATGCGCATGGCCACCCCCGACCCGGCCGTGCTGGGGCCGGTGTGGGACGCCGCGCGCCGCACCCGTACCGGCTGGTCGGCGCGGGACGAGCGCTGGTGGTCGTACCGGCTCTTCGACCCGGAAAGCCGCCGCAGCGGGGCCGCGCCGCTGCTGTCCGTGCTGGCCGACGGACCGGCCGGCGTGGAGGGGTACGCGCTGTACGCGACCAGGCAGCAGTGGTCGTCCGGCACGCCGAGCGGCGAGGTGCACGTACGGGAGGTCGTCGCGACGAACCCGGAGGCGTACGCGCGGCTGTGGCGGTACCTGCTGGACCTCGACCTCATGAAGGAGGTCCGGATCGGCTTCGTCGGCCCGGACGAGCCGCTGCTGCAGCTGCTCGCCGAGCCGCGCGCCGCGCAGGGCCGGCTGAAGGACAACATCTGGGTGCGGCTGGTCGACGTGCCCGGCGCCCTCGCCGGCCGCTGCTACGCCGCGCCGGTGGACGTGGTGCTCGAGGTCGTCGACGCGTTCTGCCCGTGGAACACGGGCCTGTGGCGACTCACCGGCGGGCCGGACGGCGCGACCTGCACGCCCACCTCCGACCCGGCGGACCTGACGGTGCCGGTGGCGGACCTCGGCGGTGCGTACCTCGGCGGCTCCAGCACGCTGGCCGCGCGGGCCGCCGCCGGCTCGGTCGTCGAGCGGCGGCCGGGCGCGCTGGCGCAGGCGTCGACCGCGTTCGGCTGGCCGGGCCCGCTCCCGTACTCGCCGCTGGTCTTCTAGGCCGGCTGGCAGACCGGGCACCAGAACAGGTTGCGCGCGGCCATGACCTCCGTGCGCACCTCGGTGCCGCAGCGCCGGCAGGGCTCGCCGTGCCGGCGGTACACGTAGAAGCGGTCCTCCCGCCGCGCCGTCCCGCGCTGCCGGTCCCGGTCGGCCCGCTCGGTCGTGACGATGTGCCCGGCCCGTACGCCGGCCTTCATGAGCACGACGAGGTCGGCCCACATCCGGTCCCACGTCCCGCGGTCGACGTCACGGCCGGGGCGGAACGGCGAGAGCCCGGCGCGGTACAGCGCCTCCGCGCGGTAGACGTTGCCGACGCCCGCAAGGACCTTCTGGTCCATCAGCAGCTGACCGACCGACGTCCGGCTGCGGCTGATCCGCGCCCACGCGAGGTCCGGGTCGGCGGTGGCGCGCAGCGGGTCGGGGCCGAGGCGGTCCAGCACCGCGCGCCGCTCGGCCGGCGTGACGAGGTCGCAGGCCGTTGGGCCGCGGAGGTCGATGTACGCCTCGTCCGTCGTCAGCCGGATCCGCAGCGCGCCGCGCGGCTCGGGCGCCGGCAGCGCCCCTTCGACGAACTTCCCGTACAGGCCGAGGTGGACGTGCAGGAGCTCGCCGCCGTCGAACCGGTACCAGAGGTGCTTGCCGTACGGCTCGACCTTCGTGACCGTGCGGCCGTCGAGCAGCGCTGCGCCGCCGGCGAACCGGCCCTGCGGGCTGGAGACGGCCACCGCCTTGCCCACGAGCAGCGGCCGGTGGTGCTTGGCGAGCCGGTGGATCGTGTGCCCTTCGGGCAAGGTTCAGACCTCCGGGAGGACTCCGGTGCTCTCGTACGCGGTGAGCATCGCGATGCGGCGGGTGTGCCGCTCCTCGCCGCTGTACGGGGTGTCGAGAAACGCCTCCACCAGTCTGAGGGCGGTCGCCTCGTCGTGCATCCGGGCGCCGACGCTGACGACGTTCGCGTCGTTGTGCTCGCGGCCGAGGCGGGCCGTGTCCTCGCTGTGCGCCAGCGCGCAGCGGATGCCCTTCACCTTGTTGGCGGCGATGGCCTCGCCGTTGCCGGAACCGCCGATGACGATGCCGAGGCTGCCCGGCTCCGCCGCGACCCCCTCGGCCGCCCGCAGGACGAACGGCGGGTAGTCGTCGACCGCGTCGTACGCGGCCGGGCCGTGGTCGACCGGCTCGTGCCCGAGCTCGGTGAGACGCTGGACGAGCCGCGCCTTCAGGTCGAAGCCGGCGTGGTCGGAACCGAGGTGGACGCGCACCGGCAGAGTGTCCCGCATGGCTGCTGACGAAGCACTGCCGGTCCTCGGCGCGGACGGCTGCCGCGGCGGCGGCTGGGTGATCGCCATGATCGACGGCGAGGGCGAGCTGAGCTGGCACTGGGCGGACGACACGGGCGAGCTGCTGGCACTCGCGGACGAGTACACGGCGGACGCGATCGCGCTCGACGTGCCGATCGGGCTGCCCGCGTTGGGTGGCCGGCGGGAGTGCGACGGACTCGCGGCGAAGCGGCTCGGTGCGCGCAGGTCGTCCGTCTTCCCGGCGCCGCCACGTGCGGTGCTCGACTGCGCTGACTACGCCGCGGCGCGGGTGATCTGGCCGTCTCTCAGTGCACAAACCTTCGGGCTCGTGCCTCGGATCCGCCAGGTGGACGAGGTCCTGCGCGCTGCCGGCCGGACGGTGCACGACCGGGTCGTCGAGTGCCACCCGGAGGCCGCTTTCGCCGCGATGGCAGCGGGGCTGGTGCAGCTCGCCACGAAGAAGAGCGCCACCGGTGCCCTCCAGCGGCTGTACCTGCTCGAGGACGCCGTGGGTGAGATCCCCCCGGACGTGCCGCCCGGTGCGGCGCTCGACGACGCCCTCGACGCCGCCGCCTGTGCACTGGTCGCGCACCGCTGGGCGAACGGCGCGGCCGAGGTCCTCGGCGATGAGGTCGACGAGCTCGGCACCCCGATGCGCATCGTGGTCTAGCCCTGACGAGAGACCCGCACGCCCGCAAGGCCGCGCAGCTGTGGCGTTGCGGCAGCCGCCTCTCTCCTCAGCGGCCGAGCAACGCCACAGCGCAGCGCCTCAGAGCTGAAGCGACTTGATCTCGAGGAACTCCTCGAGCCCGTACTCGCCCAGCTCTCGCCCGTTGCCGCTCTGCTTGTAGCCGCCGAACGGCGCCAGCGGGTTGAACCGCCCGCCGTTGACGTCGACCATGCCGGTCCGCATCCGCCGGGCCACCCGCAGCGCCCGCTCCTGGTCGCCGGAGAACACGCCGCCGGCCAGCCCGTACGGGGTGTCGTTCGCGATCTGGACGGCCTCGTCCTCGGTGCCGTACGGGATGACCGCGAGGACCGGCCCGAACACCTCCTCCTGCTCCACCTTCGAGCCGGGGGTGACGCCGGCGAGCACGGTCGGCTTCACGTAGTAGCCCTTGTCCAGCCCCTCGGGCCGCTCGGTCCCGCCGACGACGACCGTGGCGCCGGCAGCGACGGCCTCCTCGATGTAGCCGACCACCTTCTTGTACTGGTTCGCGTTGGCCAGCGGGCCGATGCGCGTGCCCTCGTCCATGGGCGCACCGACCGGGTACTTGCCGGCACCCTCCCGTACGAGCTCCAGGACCTCCTCGTACTTCTCCGCCGGGACCAGCATCCGGGTCCACGCGGTGCACGTCTGGCCGCCGTTGATGAAGCAGTTCGCGAGGCCGACCTTCACCGCCTTGCCCAGGTCCGCGTCGTCGAGGATCACGAACGCGCTCTTGCCGCCGAGCTCGAGCGCGACCCTCTTGACCGTGCCGGCGCCGACGGCCATGACCCGCTTCCCGGCCTGCTTCGAGCCGGTGAACGACACCATGTCGACGTCCGGGTGCTCGGCGATCCGCTCGCCCACGACCGGCCCGAGCCCGGTGACGAGGTTGAAGACGCCGCCCGGCAGGCCGACCTGCTCGAACACCTCGGCCAGCGCGTACGCCGACAGCGGCGCCACCTCCGACGGCTTGAGGACCACGGTGCAGCCGGCGGCCAGCGCGGCGGCCACCTTCGCGACGACCTGGTGCAGCGGGTAGTTCCAGGGGGTGATCGCGCCGACGACGCCGATCGGCTCCTTCACGACCAGCGAGTTGGCGATCTGCTCCTCGAAGGAGTACATGCCGAGGGCCTCGGCGTACGACCGCAGCACCCGCACCGGATTGCCGACCTGCACCGCCTTGCTGAACGACAGCGGCGTGCCCATCTCGGTGCTGATCAGCGCGGCGACCTCGTCGGTGCGCGCCTCCAGCGCGTCGGCGGCGGCGGACAGCAGCCGGGCGCGCTCGGCGGCGGGCGTCGCGGCCCACAACTCGAAGGCAGCCCGCGCTGCCTCAACGGCGGCGTCGACGTCCTCCGGCTGGCCCGCGGGGACGGACGCGACCTGCTCCTCGGTCGACGGGTCGACCACCGGGATCGGCGCGCGGCCGGTCGCGGGCACCCACGCGCCACCGATGTAGAAGCTGTCCTTGACCTGTACGTCTGCCATGCGGCCGAGCGTACGGCTCAGGCGTCGACCGTCTCGGTCGCGGGCTCGTCCACCCGCTGCTCCGGGAGGCGGACCTCCGGACCCGGGGAGGGCAGCCAGCAGCAGTCGTTCACCGACCAGTAGTGGCCGGCGTGGGTCTGCGCAGGGGTCCAGCTGTCGTCCACGGCGCCTCCTCAGGTGCGGAAAGCGTCCTCCTGAGGCGGCCAGTTGTCACCCGTTTCAGTCGAACTGCGGGCCCTCGGTGCGCGTCCGCTTGAGCTCGTAGAAGTGCGGGAAGCCGGCGAGCAGCCGGGCGCCGTCCCACACCTTGCCGGCGTCCTCGCCGCGCGGGATCCGCGACAGCACCGGGCCGAAGAAGGCCACCCCGTCCACGTGGATCACCGGGGTGCCGACGTCCATGCCGACCGGGTCCATGCCGCGGTGGTGGGACGCCCGCAGCTTCTCGTCGAGCTCGGGGGAGGTGGCGGCGTCGGCGAGCGATGTCGGCAGGCCGGCCTCCTCGAGCGCCTCGGTCAGCAGCGCAGGGTCGTCCAGCTCGCGCTTGTCGTGGTGGATCCGGGTGCCGAGCGCGGTGTACAGGGGACCGAGGTCGTCGGTGTGCTCGAGCGCGGCGATGGCCACACGCACCGGACCCCACGCCTGCTTCATCATCTCGACGTACTGCTCCGGCAGCTCCCGGCCGTCGTTGAGGACGGCCAGGCTCATCACGTTCCACGTGACGGTCACCGGCCGGACCTTCTCGACCTCCAGCACCCAGCGCGAGGTGATCCACGCCCACGGGCAGAGCGGGTCGAACCAGAAGTCGATGCGGGTGCTCGGGTCAGAGGCCATACCCGAGCGAACGCAGCGCGACGAGCCGGCCATTCCCGCGTGGGAGACTGAGCGGGGGGACGTCGACGAAGGGCAATCGGCACGTGAGCACCAACAACCTCACCCGCGACGAGGCAGCGGAGCGGGCACGCCTGCTGACCGTCTCGGCGTACGAGGTGTCGCTGGACCTGACGGACGGCAGCGGCGAGAAGCCGGGCGAAGACACCTTCGCCAGCTCGTCGACCATCCGCTTCACCTGCAGCGAGCCGGGTGCGACCACGTACCTCGACTGGACCGCACCGACCGTCACGGCCGTGACGCTGAACGGCCAGGCCGTGGACGTCGAGTTCGACGGCAACCGGATCACCCTGCCCGCGCTGGCGGCGGACAACGTCGTCGTCGTCGAGGGCCGCGGGGCGTACATGCGCACCGGCGAGGGGCTGCACCGCTTCGTCGACCCCGTCGACGGGTCGGTCTACCTCTACACGCAGTTCGAGACGTTCGATGCGCACCGCATGTACGCGTGCTTCGACCAGCCCGACCTCAAGGCGACCTTCGCCTTCACCGTGCGCGCGCCGCGCGACTGGGTGGTCGTGTCCAACGGGGTCGCGACGGAGCAGCCCGCCGAGGGCGACCCGGGCACGTGGACGTTCGCCACCACGCCGCCGATGTCGACGTACATCACGGCGCTCATCGCCGGCCCGTACGCGCACGTCCACGACGAGCACGACGGCATCGAGCTCGGCATCTACTGCCGCGCCTCGCTGGTGCAGCACCTCGACCCCGATGACCTGTTCACGGTCACCAAGCAGGGCTTCGACTTCTACCACCGGGAGTTCGGCTACCGGTACCCGTTCGGCAAGTACGACCAGCTGTTCGTCCCCGAGTTCAACGCTGGCGCGATGGAGAACGCCGGGGCCGTCACCTTCCTGGAGGACTACGTCTTCCGGTCGAAGGTCACCGACGCGGCGTACGAGCGACGCGCGGAGACCGTGCTGCACGAGATGGCGCACATGTGGTTCGGCGACCTCGTGACCATGCGCTGGTGGGACGACCTGTGGCTGAACGAGTCCTTTGCGACGTACATGTCCGTGCTCTGCATGGTCGAGGCGACGCGCTACAAGGGCGGCTGGACGACCTTCGCCAACACCGAGAAGACGTGGGCGTACCGGCAGGACCAGCTCCCGTCGACGCACCCGATCGCCAGCGACATCGCCGACATCGAGGCCGTCAAGGTCAACTTCGACGGCATCACGTACGCCAAGGGCGCCTCGGTGCTCAAGCAGCTGGTGGCGTGGGTCGGCCAGGACGCGTTCATGCGCGGCCTGCGGCAGTACTTCACGACGCACGAGTTCGCGAACACCGAGCTGCGCGACCTGCTCGGCGAGCTGGAGCGGGCCAGCGGGCGCGACCTCTCGTCGTGGTCCGAGGAGTGGCTGCAGACGGCCGGCGTCAACACGCTGCGCGCGTCGTTCGAGACTGGTGCGGACGGCCGCTTCACCGCGTTCTCGCTGCTGCAGGAGGCGACGGACGAGTACCCGACATTGCGCTCGCACCGGGTCGCGGTCGGCCTGTACGACCTCGTCGACGGCACGCTCGTCCGCGGCACCCGCGAGGAGCTCGACGTCGTGGGCGCGAAGACCGAGGTGCCCGCGCTGGTCGGCAAGGCGCAGCCGGACCTCGTCCTGATCAACGACGACGACCTGACGTACACCAAGATCCGGCTCGACGAGCGGTCGCTGCAGACCCTCGTGCAGCACGTCGGCGACTTCGCCGAGTCGCTGCCGCGCGCGCTGTGCTGGGTCGCGGCCTGGGACATGACCCGCGACGCGGAGATCCCGGCGCGGGACTACGTCGCGCTCGTGCTGGCCGGCATCGGCGGCGAGGACGACATCGGCGTCGTGCAGTCCCTGCTCCGGCAGGCGTCCTCGGCGGTGGCGCTGTTCGCCGACCCGACCTGGGCGCCGAACGGCCGCGCGTCGCTCGCCGCGGCGGCCTACGACGCCGTGCGCGCGGCCGAAGCCGGTAGCGACCTGCAGCTGGCCTGGGCGCGCGCGCTCGGCTCGCTGTCGACGACGCCCGAGCAGGTCGGCCTGCTGCGCGGCCTGCTGGACGGCTCGACGGACGTGCCCGGCCTCTCGGTGGATGCCGAGCTGCGCTGGCACCTGCTGCACCGGCTGGTCGTGCTCGGCGAGGCCGGCGACGCGGAGATCGAGGCGGAGGTTCAGCTCGACCCGACCGCTGCCGGGCAGCGGCACGCCGCCGCCGCCCGCGCCGCCCGGCCCACCGCCGAGGCGAAGGCGGAGGCGTGGCGGCTCGCCGTGGAGGACGAGGAGCTGCCCAACGCGGTGCAGTCCGCCGTCATCAGCGGCTTCTGGAACGTCGAGCAGCAGCCGCTGCTGGAGGAGTACGTCGACCGGTACTTCAGCGTCATCGGCGACGTGTGGCGCACCCGCAGCCCGGAGATGGCGCAGAACGTCGTCGTGGGGCTGTTCCCGACGCTGCTCGTCTCGCCGCGCGTGGTCGAGAAGACCGATGCCTACCTGCAGACCGAGGACGTGTCCCCGGCGCTGCGCCGGCTGCTGCTGGAGAGCCGGGACGGCGTGGTACGCGCGCTGCGGGCACGGGCCCGGGACGCCGCCGCGGGCTGACGCACGCGTCGGGCGGCCGAGGGCGAGTTCGCCCTCTTATGCCTTTCCGCGCGCGTTGCCCGTGCGGCAACGTCCGCGCCGTTGTTGCCCCCCTGGCAACGGCTGCTGCGGCACCCACGGCCGCAGCGACGCGCTAGTGGTGCTGGGCGACCAGCTCGGCGCTCGTCATGCTCTGCTCGAGCGGCGCGAGGGACTCGCGTCGGCCGGCCGCGTCGGCGATCTGCCGGATCGCGTCGACAACGCCACCGGACAGGTCGCCGCCCCCGAACGCCGTCGTCATCGACAGCACGGCCAGCGCGCAGACGCGGTCGGGCACGCGCCGGCGGACCCCCGGGCCGGTGACGACCTCGGCGCGGCGCTGGCCGGGCGCGACCACGATGAGCACGGCGGTGTGAGCGCGGCTGCCGAGGGCGGCGTGCAGCCGCTCGACGCCGGCGCGGAACTGCGACGGGTCGTCGAGCGCGAGGTCGCCGACGAGCACCGAGACGTCCAAGCCGTTCTCGCGGCGAGTCGTCTCGATGGCGTCCTGGATGCGCTGCTGCGCCCGGACGGGCAGGCCGCCCTCGACGAGCTGGGCCTGCGCCTTCTCCTTACCAGGAGCCACTTGCCCCACCCCTTCCCGCAAGAGCGGCCTCGTCGGCCCCGACGGAGGCGACGGCCTCGGTCGGGTTCGGCGGGCCGGCGAACCACACCGGCGTCGCGTCCCAGCCGCGCGCCGGGCGGTACCGCGGCCCGCTCCGGCCGCCCTGCAGCCAGGCGAGCCCGCCGATGACGAGCAGGATCAGCCCGGGCACCAGCACGTACAGCGCGAGCGTCTCGAGGGCGGACAGACCCGGCCCGGGCTCGCCGCCCTCCTGCGGGCCGTCCATGTCGTACTTGCCGTCGGCGGCGAGCGCGGGACCGGCCGTGAGCAGCACGGTCAGCGCCGCGGCGGTCAAGCAGGAACGGCGGTTCACGCGCACCTCACCAGCTCGGCTGTCCGGACGCCGCCACGTTATCGGACCCCTCCCACCCCGTCGGCGAGCAGTGCCGTGAGCCGCCGCACACCCGGGTGGTCGAGCACCTGCTCGAGCGACAGCGGCCGCCCGTCGGCGTCGGCGACGGGGAGGCGCCAGTTCGGGTACTCGTCCACCGTGCCCGGCAGGTTGGGCTGCCGCAGGTCGCCGACGGCGTCGCCGAACGCGGCGAGCACGACCCGGCACGGCGACGCCACCAGCGCGCCGTGCATGGCGAGGACGACGTCGCCGCCGTACTGCTCGAGCAGCCCGGTGGACCGCAGCATCGCCATCAGCTCCGCGCGCTCGCCGCGCACCTTCTCGAGCTCCTCCTCGACGGAGTGCCCGAGCTGGCCGAGCTCCTCGCGCACCCGCACCTGCTCCTCGGCGAGGAAGCCGGCGGCGGTCGGCAGGTCGTGCGTCGTGACGCTGGCCATCGCGAGCGGACGCCACTGCGCCGGCGGCTCGTCCTCGAACCACAGCACCGCGCTGCCGAGGACGCCTGCGCTGTCGAGCGCCGTCCGTACCCGCTCCTCCACCGTCCCGAGGTCCTCCCCCACGACGAGGGCGCCGGCGCGGGACGCCTCCAGCGCGAGGACGCCGAGCATCGCGTCGGCGTCGTAGGAGACGTAGGTGCCCTGGTCGGCACCGGCGCCCTGCGGCACCCACCAGAGCCGGAACAGCCCCATGACGTGGTCGATCCGGAGCCCGCCCGCGTGCCGGAGGCAGCCGCGCACGACGTCCCGGAACGGCGCGTACCCGAGCTCGCGCAGCCGGTCCGGCCGCCACGGCGGCAGCCCCCAGTCCTGCCCCTTCTGGTTGAACGAGTCCGGCGGCGCGCCCACCGTCGTGGTCAGCGCGAGCGCGTCCTGCAGCGCCCAGGCGTCCGCTCCCCCGGCGTCCACGCCGACGGCCAGGTCGTGCACGACGCCGACCGTCATGTCCGCGCCGAGGCCGGCGAGCTGCTCGTCGACGAGCAGCTGGACCCAGCACCAGAAGGCGGTCCGGTCCACGTTCTCGGTCCGCGCGGCGGCGATCCCCGGGCCGTCGGGCCGGCGGACGTCCTGCGGCCAGTCCTGCCACGGCACGCCGTGCTGCTCGGCCAGCGCACAGAACGGCGCGAACTCCTCGAGCGCCGGTCCCTGCTCGGCGCGATAGGCCGCCAGCGCGTCGGCGCGGTGCGAGGGCCACAGCTGCTCGAGCGCCGCCAGCTTGCCGGCCCATGCCGCGTCGCGGTCGATCCGCTCCGGGTCGCCGACGGGCCGCAGCGAGGCCACCTCCGGCGTGTACTCGGGCACGTCCTCGATCCGCAGGTAGAGGGCGGACCGGAAGCGGCGGGAGGAGGGCGAGTACGGCGACGGGTTCAGCGGCGCGACCGGCGTCTCGGCGTGCAGCGGGTTGAGCAGCACGACGCCGGCGCCCTCGGCCGCGGTTCGCTCCAGCACGGTCCGCAGGTCCCCGTAGTCGCCGATGCCCCACGACTGCTCGCTGCGCAGGCTGTACAGCTGGACCATCCAGCCCCAGGCCCGGTCCAGTCCTTCCGGCAGCTCGACCCGCTCCGGCGCGACGACGAGGACCGCCTCGCCGGTCTCGGCACCGGACGTGGCGCGCAGGCTGTGCCAGCCGAGCGGCAGCTCGGGCAGGTCCACCGTCCAGGCGGTGCGGTCGCCGCGGGTGTCGCCGGCGGCGGGTGCGGCGGTCACGGGTACGGAGCCGCCGTCCTCCAGCGCGACCAGCAGGGTCGGTGCCGCGGTCCCTCGTACGACGACCTTCGCCGACCCCCCGCGGACGACGAGCGACGGCGGCAGCAGCGAGCGCCACGGGGACTCCTCCACCTCCGCGAGGGCGGCGTCGACGTCGGAGGCGTCCACCTCCAGTGCCGCGAGCGCGGCGGTCACCGCGTCGGCGGAGACCTCCACGCGCTGGTCGTCCCAGTCGTCGTACGAGGTGGCCACGCCATGCGCGGCGGCGAGCTGTGCGAGTCGGTCGTCCACGGCGCGTCCCTGCCCCCGGACGCCGGGGTCACGCGTCGTCGCGGAGCCGGGCGTACGAGACGAGGTCGTGCCAGGCGCCGGAGCGCCACTGCGCGCCGCGGAGCAGGCCCTCGCGCTGAAAGCCGGCCCGCTCGAGCGCCCGCTGCTCCGCGACGTTGGTCACGTCGGTCGACGCCTGCACCCGGTGCACCGGGAAGGTCCGGAACAGGTACTCCGCCAGCATCCGCTGCGCCCGCGCGCCGTGACCCCTGCCGCGAGACTCCGGCCGCATCGAGATGCCGATGTCGAGCGCGATCGAGCCCGGGCCGGGACCGTGCAGCACCTGGTGCCAGCCGACGTGCCCGATCGGGACGTCGTCGCCGTCCGTGATGAGCAGCTCCTCCATCCCGTGCGGCTTGGGCCAGGGCGCGTCGGCCGCGATCCCGGGGGGCGGGTCGCCCCACTCCTCGAACTCGGTGTGCGGTTCCGCCCGCCAGCGGTCGAGCATCGGCGTGTCCTCCGGCCGGACCGGCCGGAGCCGGGTCACCACATGGCCGGGTGACGCTGCCGCCACGGGCGGGCCTCCTCGAGCTGCGCGGACAGGGAGATGAGGGTGCCCTCGTCGGTCGGGCGCCCGACGAGCATCACGCCGATCGGCAGGCCGTCCGGCGACCAGTGCAGCGGCACGTTGACCGCCGGCTGACCGGTCATGTTGAAGATGGCGGTGAAGGGGGTCCAGCGGGTCATCCGGTCGAACTCCGCCGCCGGATCGCCGGTCTCCCGGAACCAGCCGAGCGGCGCCGGCGGCTGCGCGACGGTGGGCGTGAGCAGCACGTCGTACTGCGCCGTCGCGCTGATCCCGTTGCGGCTCGCCGCCTGCAGCTGCGACATCGCCGACATGAACTCGTTCGCCGAGGTGCCCCGGCCCTTCTCGCGCAGCCACCTCGTCAGCGGCAGCAGCTGGTCCTCGCGGTCCGGCGGCACGGGTACGCCCGACGCGCTGACCGACCACAGCACGAGGAAGGCGGGCAGCAGCGAGGCGTCGTACGGCGGCTCGATGTCCTCGACCACGTGGCCGAGCGACGTCAGCAGCTCGGTCGCCGCGTCGTACGCCTCGACGACGTGCGGGTGGATCTCCGCACCGGGGATGACGGGCTCGCGGGTGCGGCCGATCCGGAGCTGCCCAGGTGCCCGGTCGGCGTACGACAGGAACGACTGCGAGGGCGGCGGCGCCCAGTGCGGGTCGCCGGTCATCGGCCCGGCCATGGCGTCGAGCAGCGCGGCCGCGTCGCGGACGGTACGGGCGAGCGGGCCGTCCCAGGACAGGCCGGTGATGTCCCCCTGCAGCGGACCGCGGCTGATGCGGCCGCGGCTGACCTTGATGCCGAACAGCCCGCAGACGCTGGCCGGGATGCGGACGGAGCCACCGCCGTCGCTGCCCTGCGCGAACGGCAGCAGCCCGGCTGCGACGGCGGCACCGGCGCCGCCGCTGGACCCGCCGGCGGAGCGGGTCAGGTCCCACGGGGTGCGGGCCGGCGCCGCGACGTCGGTCTCCGAGTAGCAGGGCAGGCCGAACTCCGGCGTGTTCGTCTTGCCGAGGCTGATGGTGCCGGCGGCGCGCAGCTTGTCGACCACGAAGTCGGAGAACGGCGGCACGAAGTCCTCGAACGCCTTGGAGCCGAGCTTGGTCGGGACGCCCTCGGTCAGGTTGAGGTCCTTGATGGCGATCGGCAAGCCGTGCAGCGGCGGCAGGTCCTCGCCCGCCGCGACCGCGCGGTCGGCCTCGGCCGCCTGCTGCCGCGCCTGGTCGACTGTCAGCGTCACGAACGCGCCGATCTGTCCGTCGTGCTCCGCGATCCGCGTGGCGTAGTGGTCCACGAGGTCGGCCGAGGAGGTCTCCCCCGACCGCACCGCGGCCGCCTGCTCCAGCGCTGTCAGGTCGTGCAGCTGCGTCATGTGCGGAACGTATCGTTCGGCCATGACGCTGCGCCGGGCCTTCGCGGCCGCTGCCCTGCTCGGCTGCGCGGGTCTGACCGGCTTGTCCGTTGCGCCCGCCGGAGCGGCCACCCCGCCGCCGCCGACACCGCGCGCAGCGTGCGGCCCGGGCTCCATCCCGGAGACCGGCATCCAGGGCCGGGTACCCGCTGCGGACGTCGCGGCCGGAAAGGTCGCGAAGGGCTTCCGCTGCAACGTCGAGGTGGTCGGCCAGTCGGGCACGTCCGGCGGGTTCAAGGTCGAGCGGTACGTCGACAAGGCCGGGCACGAGTGCGCGTACTACGACACGACGCTGCTGTTCCCGAGCAACCTGCAGAACCTCGGCCAGGAGGGCGCCGGCGTCGCCGTCCTCGACATGAGCAACCCGGCGAAGCCGGTCAACACCGCGAACCTCGTCACGCCGGCCATGGACAGCCCGCACGAGTCGCTGCTGGTCAACCAGAAGCGCGGCCTGCTCGTCGCCGTCGCGGGCAACCCCGTGTTCGCGCCGGGACAGGTGGACGTCTACGACCTCAGCGCCGACTGCCGGACCCCGGTCTTCCAGTCCTCGACGCCCACCGGCGTCCTCGGCCACGAGAGCGGCTTCGCGCCTGACGGCCGCACCTTCTACGCCGCCTCGCTCGGCGGCGGGACCATCACCGCGATCGACCTGACGAATCCGAAGGTGCCGAGCATCGTCTCGGTGCTCGCCCTGGACACGCACTCGCTGGCCATCAGCGACGACGGCAACCGCGCGTACCTCGCCGCAGGTGCCGGCTTCCCGCGCAACGAGGTGGGCCTGCCGGCGGAGGTGTCCGGCCTGCGGGTCCTCGACATCAGCGACATCCAGAAGCGCGCGATCGCCCCGCAGGCCAGGACGATCAGCACGCTGACGTGGCCGGAGGTGACGATCCCGCAGGCGCAGCTGCCGGTGACGATCGGCGGGCACCCGTACCTCGTCGAGGTCGACGAGTTCGCCTACAACGGCACCCGCATCGCCGGCAACGGCGAGCGCGTCGGCGCCGCGCGGATCATCGACATCGCCGACGAGACCAAGCCGAGGATCGTGTCGAACATCCGGCTCGCCGTGCACCAGCCGGCTGTTCGCCCGTCGCTGCTCGGCGACCCCGGCACCGAGGGCACGCTGTCCGCGACCGGCGGCTACGCCGGCCACTACTGCGCCGTCCCGCAGCGCAAGGACCCCGGCATCGTCGCCTGCTCGTTCCTCGCCTCCGGGCTGCGGGTGTTCGACATCCGCAACCCGCTGGCGCCCAGGGAGATCGCGTACTTCGTCGCGCCCGTGCCGCCGGGCGGCGCGGCCAACGGCGCCTACGCGAGCGCCTCCTTCGTGCCCGAGCGCAACGAGATCTGGTACTCCGACGGGGCCCGCGGCTTCTACGCGCTGCGCCTCACCAACGGCGTCTGGAACACGAGCCCGGCTGCCGCTCGACCGGTCGCCAAGCCGCCTGTCGCCGCACCGCGCGCGCCGGCTCCCGCTCCCGGCCGCCTGCCCGCGACCGGTCTGGGCCTGCCGGTGGGCCTGGCCGTTCTGCTGCTCGCCGCAGGGCTGCTCGTCCGTCGTACCCGCCAGGCGTCCTAGGCCGGCTCCTCCAGCGCCTCCGGCTCGGCCCACGGCAGGTCGCCGAGCCACGGCCGCCAACGCGGGTCCACCCGGCGGGCACCGACGATCCGCCAGGCCGCCCCCGTCGGCGCGACCGGCTTGCTGCGCAACCGCCAGCCCAGCTCGGCGATCCCGCGGTCGGCCTTCACGTGGTTGCAGCGGCCGCAGGCGGACACGACGTTGTCCCAGCTGTGCGCGCCGCCACGGCTCTTCGGCACCACGTGGTCCAGGCTCGTCGCCGCCGCGCCGCAGTAGACGCACCGGCCGCCGTCGCGCGCGAAGACCGCCTTGCGGGTCAGCGGCACCGTGGCCCGGAACGGGACCTTCACGAAGCGCGTCAGCCGTACGACCGACGGCACCCGCACATCGGCCCGCTCGCTGTGCAGGACGCCGTCGCCCTCGGCCACGGGCACGCCCTTGCCGGTGAGGACCAGCACGACCGCACGGCGACCCGGCACCACGCACAGCGGCTCGTAACTGGCGTTGAGCACCAGCGCTGCCGCGCTGTCGGGACTGGCCATGCGACCTCCTGCGGCCAGTCTCCCCGACACCGGCCGGATCCGCCATGCTCTTAGGGTCGAGCCCGTGACCGAGACCCTGTCCCGCCGCACGCTCGAGCTCGCGACGACCCCAGCCCGGATCGTGCTGGTCCTCGTGCTGGCCGTGGTGCTGCGCGCCCTGCTGCACCGCGCGATCAAGCGGCTGGTCACCGGCGCCGCCGAGGGGTCCGTACCCGTCGTCCTCCGACCGCTGCACGACCGCGCCCGCGGCACGCTGTTAGAGGCGTCGCCGCTGTCGTCGCAGCGGCGGCGGCAGCGCGCGGAGACGATCGGGTCGGTGCTGCGCAGCATCACGTCGATCCTCGTGTTCGGCGTCGCCGGCGCCATGGTGCTGGCGGAGCTGGGCTTCGACCTCGGGCCGGTGATCGCCAGCGCGGGCATCGTCGGCGTCGCCGTCGGCTTCGGCGCGCAGAACCTCATCAAGGACTTCCTGAACGGGATGTTCATGATCCTCGAGGACCAGTATGGCGTCGGCGACGTCATCGACGCGGGCGAGGCGACCGGCACCGTCGAGGCGGTCGGGCTGCGCACCACTCGGCTGCGGGACGTGTACGGGACCGTCTGGCACATCCGCAACGGCGAGGTCATCCGGGTCGGGAACAAGAGCCAGGGCTGGGCGCGGGCCCTGCTGGACATCCCGGTCAGCTGGGACAGCGACGTGCCGCGGGTGCGCGAGGTCGTCAAGGCGGCCGCGGACACCGTGTGGCAGGACGAGGACTGGAAGGACAAGGTCGTCGAGGAGCCTGAGGTGTGGGGCGTCGAGGACATGGGCGCGTCCGGCGTGCTCATCCGGCTGGTCGTGAAGACCGCGCCGCTCGAGCAGTGGGAGGTGGCCCGCGAGCTGCGCCAGCGGGTGAAGGAGGCGTTCGACCGCGAGGGCATCCTCATCGGAGTGCCGCTGACCGACCTGCGCAGCGCGGTGGTGCCCAAGCCCGCACCGGCGCGCAAGCCCCGGCCGGCCCCGAAGTCGCGCACCCCCCGCTGACGTTGCGTCCGGCCGCCCGCGCGTGGGCGCTCTACCGTCTGCCGGACGCAACGGGAGCCGCGCCGGCCCGGCGTCGCCGGCGCCGCCGACCCTTGCGTCCGAGGGCCGCCGCGTGGCCGCTCTACCGTCTGCCGGACGCAGGGGGGTGGCGGCAATCCGGCGGGATCCGCGCGCTGGCAGCAGGATGACCGCGTGCCCCTGACCGTGCTCGTCACCGGTGCGACCGGGTACATCGGCGGTCGCCTGATCCCCCGCCTGCTCGCGGAGGGCCACGCGGTGCGTGCGGTGACCCGCGACGCGACCCGGCTGCGGGACGTGCCGTGGGTCGACCAGGTGCAGGTCGTCGCGGCGGACGCGCTCGACGCGGACGCCATCGCCGCCGCACTGGCCGGCGTCGACGTGGCGTACTACCTCGTCCACTCGATCGGATCGGGCAGCGCCTTCGAGCAGACCGACCGGATCGCCGCGCAGACGTTCGCGGGCGCGGCACGCGGGGCCGGCGTCCGGCGGATCGTCTACCTGGGCGGGCTCGTGCCCGAGGAGGAGGAGCTGTCGCCGCACCTGCGCTCGCGGCTCGAGGTCGGCGACGTGCTGCTCGCGAGCGGCGTGCCGACAGCCGTGCTGCAGGCTGCGGTGATCCTCGGCAGCGGGAGCGCGTCGTTCGAGATGCTGCGCTACCTGACCGAGCGGCTGCCGGCGATGATCACGCCGCGCTGGGTGCGCACCCGGATCCAGCCGATCGCCGTCCGCGACGTGCTCCGCTACCTCGTCGGCGCGGCCACCCTGCCGCCGGAGGTCTCGCGCCGGTTCGACATCGGCGGGCCGGAGGTCCTCACGTACGTCGACATGATGCAGCGGTACGCGGCCGTGGCCGGCCTGCACCGGCGGATCATCGTCCCGGTCCCCCTGCTGACGCCGCGGCTGTCGGCGCACTGGGTCAACGTGGTGACGCCGGTGCCGGCGGCGCTCGCCAAGCCCCTCGTCCGCTCGCTGGTCAACGAGGTCGTCTGCTCCGAGCACGACATCGCGCAGTGGATCCCCGACCCGGACGGCGGGCTGCTGGGGTTCGACGAGTCGGTACGGCTGGCCCTGCAGCGGGTGAAGGACGCGGCCGTCGAGACCCGCTGGTCGTCGGCGACCTGGCCGGGAGCCCCGTCCGACCCGCTGCCGACCGACCCGGACTGGGCAGGCGGGTCGCTGTACGAGGACGTCCGGCGGGCGCGGGTCGACGCGCCGCCGGCCGAGCTGTGGCGGGTCATCGAGGGCATCGGCGGCGAGCACGGCTGGTACTCGTTCCCGCTCGCCTGGGCCGCCCGCGGGCTGATGGACCGGCTGGTCGGAGGCGTCGGGCTGCGCCGCGGCCGGCGGGACCCGCAGCGGCTGTACGTCGGCGAGTCGCTCGACTTCTGGCGGGTCGAGGAGATCGTGCCGGGACGGCTGCTGCGACTACGGGCCGAGATGAAGGTGCCCGGCGCCGCGTGGCTGGAGCTGTGCGTCGAGGTCGGCGACGAGGGGACGGAGTTCGTGCAGCGCGCGCTGTTCCACCCGCGCGGGCTGGCCGGCCACGCGTACTGGTGGTCGGTCGCGCCCTTCCACGGGATCGTCTTCGGCGGCATGGTCCGCAACATCACCGCTGCGGCGGAACGGGCTTCCTAGACTGGAGCCCGTGACCTCGCTCTACGAGACCGTCGGCGGCGAGCGGGTGTTCCGCGAGCTGGTCGACCACTTCTACCGCGCGGTCGAAGACGACCCCGTGCTGCGGCCGCTGTACGAGGACGAGGACCTCGGCGAGGGCGGTGCTGCGCGCAACCGGCTGACGATGTTCCTCGTCCAGTACTGGGGCGGCCCGTCCACGTACTCGGACCTGCGCGGCCACCCCCGGCTGCGGATGCGGCACGGAGCGTGGCGCATCACCACGCGGGAGCGGGACGCCTGGCTGTCGCACATGATGGCCGCGCTGGCGAAGATCGAGCTGCCGGACGCCGAGCGGGCGGAGCTGCGCGACTACCTCGAGAACGCCGCGCACGCCCTCGTCAACGCGCCGGACTGAGCACTCGGCGGGCGACCAGCCAGCCGATGACTGCGCCGACCGCGTCGGCGGCGAGGTCCCGGACGTCGCCGTCGCGCTTGGCCAGCCAGTGCTGCTGCAGGAGCTCGGAGGATGCGGCGTAGACGAGCACGGTGACGGGGCCGGCCAGGTGCGGCCCGAACCGCCACCGGGTGCTGGCCGCGAGCGCAGCGAACAGCGTCGCGTGGACGACCTTGTCCAGGTGCGGGATCCCTTGCTCGCTGGGCGTGCGCGGGACGAACAGCACGACCAGGCTGAGCAGCACGACGGCGACGAAGACCGCCGTGCGCCGGTCGGTCAGCAGCACCTCAGTCGCGGGTGAGCTTGCGGTACGTGACCCGGTGCGGCCGGGCCGCGTCCTGGCCCATGCGCTCGACCTTGTTCTTCTCGTACGACTCGAAGTTGCCCTCGTACCAGTACCACTGGCTCGGGTTCTCCTCGTTGCCCTCCCACGCGAGGATGTGGGTGGCGACGCGGTCGAGGAACCAGCGGTCGTGGCTGATGACCACGGCGCAGCCGGGGAACTCGAGCAGCGCGTTCTCGAGCGAGCCGAGCGTCTCGACGTCGAGGTCGTTGGTGGGCTCGTCGAGGAGCAGGACGTTGCCGCCCTCCTTGAGCGTCATGGCGAGGTTCAGCCGGTTCCGCTCACCGCCGGACAGCACGCCGGTCGGCTTCTGCTGGTCCGGGCCCTTGAAGCCGAAGGCGCCGATGTACGCGCGGCTCGGCATCTCCTGCTGGCCGACCTGGATGTAGTCGAGCCCGTCGCTGACCGTCTCCCACACCGACTTCGTCGGGTCGAGGCCGGCGCGGTTCTGGTCGACGTACGACAGCTTCACCGTCTCCCCGACGCGGACCTCGCCCGCGTCGGCCTTCTCGATCCCGACGATGGTCTTGAACAGCGTGGTCTTGCCGACGCCGTTCGGGCCGATGATCCCGACGATGCCGCCGCGCGGCAGGTCGAACGACAGCCCGTCGATGAGCACCCGGTCGCCGAAACCCTTGACCAGGCTCTTGGCCTCGATCACGACGCTGCCCAGCCGCGGGCCGGCCGGGATCTGGATCTCCTCGAAGTCCAGCTTGCGGGTCTTCTCGGCCTCGGCCGCCATCTCCTCGTACCGCGCCAGCCGGCTCTTGCTCTTGGTCTGCCGGCCCTTCGCGTTCTGCCGGACCCACTCGAGCTCGTCCTTGAGCCGCTTGGCCAGCTTGGCGTCCTTCTTGCCCTGGACGGCGAGCCGCTCCTGCTTCTTCTCCAGGGAGGTGGAGTAGTTGCCCTCGTACGGGTACGCACGGCCGCGGTCGAGCTCGAGGATCCACTCGGCGACGTTGTCGAGGAAGTACCGGTCGTGGGTGACGGCGAGGACGGCACCGGCGTAGCGCGACAGGTGGTTCTCCAGCCACTCGACGGACTCGGCGTCCAGGTGGTTGGTCGGCTCGTCGAGCAGCAACAGGTCCGGCGCCTCGAGCAGCAGCTTGCACAGCGCGACCCGGCGGCGCTCGCCTCCGGACAGGTGCACGACCGGCTCGTCCGGCGGCGGGCAGCGCAGCGCGTCCATCGCCTGCTCGATCTGGCTCTCGACCTCCCAGCCGTTCTTCGCCTCGATCTCGGCGATGAGCGGCTCCTGCTCGGCCATGATCGCCTCGAAGTCGGCGTCCGGCTCGGCCATCTTCTCGTTGAGGTCGTTGTAGCGCGTGATCGTCTGCATCAGGGCCGCAACGCCGTCCTCGACGTTCTGCCGGACCGTCTTGGTGTCGTCGAGCGGCGGCTCCTGCATGAGCATGCCGACCGAGAACCCCGGGGTGAGCTTCGCGTCGCCGTTGGACGGCTGGTCGTAGCCGGCCATCATCTTCAGCACGGTCGACTTGCCGGCGCCGTTGGGCCCGACCACGCCGATCTTCGCGCCGGGGAAGAAGGCCAGCGTGACGTCGTCGAGGATGACCTTGTCGCCGACGGCCTTGCGGACCTTCTGCATCTGGTAGATGAACTGCGCCATGCCCCAGAGGCTAGTCGGCGGCGGTCGCCGTCCCCGCCGCCGACGAACGGCCGCCGGTCAGGCCGCGACGGCCTGCTCCGGGACCAGCTCCCCCGTCAGCGGATCCGCCGGCGGCGCACCGTCCCACGCGCTCTCCAGAGGCTCGGACGAGCGCTCCGCCCGCACCGGCCGCTCCTGCGTCACGGGGCCGCGCGACAGGTCCATCCCGACGGCGGCGGCGTCGATCTCCAGCCCGGTGCGCGTCTCGCCGGCGTCGTTCTTCCAGGTGCGGGTGACGAGGCTCCCGGTCACGACCACGCGGTCGCCCTTCTTGAGCGACGCGGCCGCGTTCTCGGCGAGCCCGCGCCAGCAGGTGATGCCGAACCAGGTCGTCTCGAGGTCGCTCCACGTCCCGGTGCTCTTGTCGAAGCGGCGCGGCGTCGAGGCAACGCGGAAGTCGGCGACGACGGTGCCGCCGGCGAGGGTGCGCAGGCGGGGTGGCCAGGCGACGTTGCCGGTGATGGTGATCTGGGGCTCGTGCACGGGGTCCTCCGCTGCTCGTGCCGGCGGTAGCTCCCCCGGCGTGCGGACGACGATCCGGTCCGGGCGCGACGTCCGGGGCACGCGGACAGCCGGCTGTGGACGAGACCGGCCGGCTGGGGACGACGCTCGCCGCGTGTCGAACCGGCCGCTGCCGCTGCCGTCGTTCCCGGAGCTGTCGATCCCGTCGTTCCGATCGGGCACACTCGCTCCCTGACGGCCGCACGCCAGCGCGCCGCCGCGGCCCCCGTAGCTCAGCGGATAGAGCAGCGGGTTTCTACCCCGTAGGTCGGGCGTTCGAGTCGCTCCGGGGGCACCTACGCCAGGTCAGATGCTGCTGCGGAGCGACCAGCCGCGGTCGCGCACGTTGCGCAGCAGGTCGATGCCGACCCGCGCGCGCAGCCGGCACAGCTGGACGTCCACGCGCCGCGAGCCGCTGCTGTCGCCCCAGCAGACGCGCTCGAGCTGCTCGCGGCTCCAGACCCGGCGGGGTGCGGCGAGGAACAGCGCGAGCAGCTCGACCTGCCGCGGGGACAGGTCCACCTCCGCGCCGTCCCGCGTCACGACGTACGCGTCGAGGTCGCACGCCAGCCGCCCGTACACGAGGGCGCCACTCACGTCGACGCCCACCTCCAGCGCGCGGCCGGCGAAGTCGGACGCCGGGACCAGATGCACAGGAACCTGCTGGGCTGCCAGAGCCATGGGACGTCCTCCACCTCGGGTGCGAGGGGGCCGACGCTAGGCAGCAGCCGTTACCGGTGGACGGCCCGCGTGTTTCCGCGGCGTGACGTCTGGGTGGATCAGCGGCGACGGCGAGGGGCCGCGCGCCGGCGGCGCGGGGCGGTGCCGAAGATCGACCGGCTGATCTCGCGGCCGGCCGCGGATGCCGCGGACCGGGCGAAGGAGCGGAACACGCTGGAGCCGAGCGCCCCGGCGATGGCCCCACCGACACCGGCTGCTGCGGCGCCGCCGTGCCCGGGCTTCTCCTCCGGCTCGTGGCGCGGCTGCTCCTGCTGCTGCTGCTGCGGAGCTGCCTCCGGCTCCGGTGCGACCTTGGCGAGCAGCTTCTCGTACGCCGACTCGCGGTCGATGACCTGCCCGTAGTCGTCGAGCAGCTCCGACGCGGCCACGATGCTCGTCTGCTTCTCCGGGTCGAGCTGCGCCATGAGCGACGCCGGCGGGCGCAGCCGGGTCCACGCGATCGGCGTGGGCGCGCCCTTCTCAGACAGGATCGTGACGACGGCCTCGCCGATGCCCATCTGCGTCAGCAGGTCGCCGAGCTCGTACACGTCGCTCTTCGGGAACGTGCTCACCGTCGCCTTGAGCGCCTTGGCGTCGTCCGGCGTGAACGCGCGAAGGGCGTGTTGCACCCTGTTGCCCAGCTGCGCGAGCACCTCACTCGGCACGTCCTTCGGCGTCTGCGTCACGAAGAAGACGCCGACCCCCTTGGAGCGGATCAGCCGCACGGTCTGGGCGATCGCGTCTAGGAACGCCGGGCTCGCGTACTTGAACAGCAGGTGCGCATCGTCGAAGAAGAAGACGATCTTGGGCTTGTCGACGTCGCCGACCTCGGGCAGGTCGTGGAACAGGTCGGCCAGCAGCCACATGAGGAAGGTGCTGAACAGCTTCGGCTTGTCCTGCACCGCGGTCAGGCCCATGACCGACAGCACGCCCTTGCCGTCGGGCGTCGTGCGCATGAGGTCGGCGGTGTCGAACTCGGGCTCGCCGAAGAAGACGTCGCCGCCCTGGTCCTCGAGACCGATCAGCTCGCGCAGGATGACGCCGGCGGTCGCGGTGGACAGGCCGCCGAGCTCCTTGAGGTCGCCCTTGCCCTCGTCGCTGACGAGGTGGTTGATGACCGCGCGCAGGTCCTTGAGGTCGAGCAGCGGCAGGCCTGCCTTGTCGGCGAAGTGGAAGACGAGGCCGAGGCTGGACTCCTGCGTCTCGTTGAGGCCGAGCACCTTCGACAGCAGGACGGGACCGAAGCTGGTCATGGTGGCGCGGACCGGTACGCCGGTGCCCAGTCCGCCGAGCGCGAGGAACTCGCAGGGGAAGCCCTTCGGCTGCCAGTCGGTGCCGGTGTCGGCGGCGCGCTTGGTGACCCGCTCGCTCGCTTCACCGGGAGCGGCCATGCCGCTGACGTCGCCCTTGATGTCGGCGAGGAAGACGGGGACGCCCGCATCGGACAGCTGCTCGGCGATGAGCTGCAGCGTCTTCGTCTTGCCGGTGCCCGTCGCGCCGGCCACGAGCCCGTGCCGGTTGAGCATCGACAGCGGCATCCGCACGCGAGCTTCTGGGTGTGCGGTGTCCTCGAGCACGACCGCGCCGAGCTCGAGCGCCGGTCCGTCGAAGGCGTACGCCTTGCCGAGCTCCGCCGCGGTGTCGTCTGCCTTCGTCATGGGTCGGACCCTAACCGGGGGCCTCGTAGGGTGACGGCCATGAGCGACCGGCTGGTGTGGATCGACTGCGAGATGACCGGGCTCGACCTCGGCAACGACCTGCTGATCGAGGTCGCCGCACTGGTCACGGATGGGGAGCTCAACATCCTCGGCGACGGCGTGGACGTGGTCATCGGTGCCAGCGAAGACCAGATGTCGCGCATGCCGGACGTCGTACGGGAGATGCACGCGTCGTCCGGGCTGACCGACGAGGTGCTGGCGTCGAAGGTGACGCTGCAGGAGGCCGAGCAGCAGGTCCTCGCGTACATCAAGCAGTGGGTGCCGGAGCCGAAGAAGGCGCCGCTGTGCGGCAACTCGATCGCGACCGACCGCGGGTTCCTCAGCCGCGACATGGCCGAGCTGGACGAGTGGCTGCACTACCGGATGGTCGACGTGTCGTCGGTCAAGGAGCTGGCCCGGCGCTGGTATCCGCGGGCGTACTTCGCGTCGCCGAAGAAGGGCGGCGGCCACCGGGCCCTGGCCGACATCCGCGAGTCGGTGCGCGAGCTGGCGTACTACCGGCAGGCGGTGTTCGTACCCCAGCCGGGGCCGACGACGGAGGAGCTCACCGCCCTCGCCGCGGGCCTGTCCGGCGGCGAAACCGACGGCGCTTCGCGGCTGCCCGAGCCGTCGGAGCAGGTACCGGACTGACGGTATGCTCGCTGCCGCACCATGGTGGGTGTAGCTCAGCTGGTAGAGCACCGGGTTGTGATCCCGGTTGTCGCGGGTTCGAGCCCCGTCACTCACCCCACGAAGGCCCAGGTCAGAGGCTTGTAGCCCTTGATCAACGGCCTCGCGAGAAGCCCTCCTGAGCACTCATGGGGCAAACGTGGGGCAGACGCACGCGCACCAGATGTTCGTGGTGCATTCCCGGTTGTCAGGGGCTATCGAGCGGCACGGAGTTGCATTCCCCGACCGCTGCGGGTGTGGCACGCGGGTGCCTACCTTCGACGCCGGCAGGTCTGTGCCGGGCGCGGAGGTGCAGCGGTGAGCGGCTGGTTGGAGACGCTGCCGTCCCAGCGCGTCCGAGCGGTTTACCGGGATGAGGCCGGTGAACGGCACTCGAAGACGTTCCCGACCCGCAAGCAGGCGAAGGCCTTCCTGGAGTCGGCCCTCGTGGCCAGCGGCCGCGGCCAGTGGATCGGCCCGCGAGGCGGGCAGACCCTGTTCTGCGACTGGGCCGGCCGCTGGCTGGCAGCCCGCTTCACCAGGGTCACGACCGGTCCGGTGACGAGAGCTGCCTGCGCGTGCACCTGCTGCCGTTCTCGGTGAACTGGCGCTCAAGGACATCACCCCGCTCACGGTGCGATCGTTCGTCGCGCGGCTGTCGACGCGGGTCGCGCCGAAGAGCGTCCGCAACATCCACGCGACGTTGTCGACGATCCTGCGCGACGCCGTGCTGGAGGGACTGCCGCTGCCGAACCCCTGCGCCGGGATCCGGCTGCCGAAGGGGCCGCGGTACGAGGCGCGGTTCCTGTCGCCGCAGCAGGTGGACCGGCTGGTCGAGGCCGCCCCCGAGCACCTCGGACGCGAATCCTCACCGCCGCGGGCACCGGCATGCGGTGGGGCGAGCTCGCCGGACTGCGGGTCGATCGCCTCGACCTGCTGCGCCGCCGGCTGCACGTCA
Source organism: Frankiales bacterium (assembly GCA_025465145.1). Classification (GTDB taxonomy): domain Bacteria; phylum Actinomycetota; class Actinomycetes; order Mycobacteriales; family SCTD01; genus RYN-124. The sequence continues at coordinate 732 of JAODNS010000029.1, read as the reverse complement.
CCCGGACGCTCGTCGACGTCCGCGGCCAACTGTCGTTCGGTGAGCCAAAGGGCGCGCAGTCGCGTCGGCACATCAGCCTGCCGCCGACCCTCGTCACGGCGCTCGCGGCTCACCTCGAGGGGCAGCGCGGCGAGCTCGTGTTCACGTCCGAGGAGGGCGATGCGCTGCGCCGCAGCAATTTCTACCGGCGGGTCTGGCAGCCGGCGTGCGAGGAGGCCGGGCTCACGCCGCCACCACGCTTCCACTACCTGCGGCACAGCCACGTCGCGATGCTGATCGCCGCGGGGGTGCCGATGAAGGCCATCCAGCACCGGCTGGGACACAGGTCAATCGTGATGACGATGTACGTGTACGGACACCTGCTGCCTGACATCGACGAAAAGCTCCTGGAGGGGCTGGAGCGCCAACTGGGCGGCTGATTGAGAACCTTGCTGACCCGAAGCCTTGGCCAGGCGCCAAGCTGGCCGAGATTCAACAGGTAGGCACTTACTTAGCCGTCCGCGTCGCCCGCGCGCGACTGGTGGTACCGCTGCAGTCGGCCTGGATGGCTCCCCGCGTCCGAGACCAGCCCCTACTGAACGGCCATTAGTCCGTCGCCGGATGCACCGGTCACACCACCGGCAACGCCGCGCGGGACGTACGCGCCGCCGCGTGCCGTTCCGCGGACACCGTGCCGTACGTCGTCGTGCGCTGCCGCGGAGTCCGCCCGGACCGCCGCACCATCGCCTCGAG
>JAODNS010000027.1 GCA_025465145.1 Frankiales bacterium | reverse complement strand
CTCGAGAAGTACGAGACCGAGATGGAGCTGCAGCTCTACCGGGAGTACCGCGACATCGTCCGGCAGTTCGACTACGTCGTCGAGACCGAGCGGCGGTTCTACCTCGCCAACGCGGTGGACGTGCAGCCGCGGACGGCGGACGGCGAGGTGTGGTTCGAGCTCACGTTGAACGACGCGTGGGTGTGGGACATGTACCGGCCGGCGCGGTTCGTGAAGAGCGTGCGGGTGCTGACGTTCAAGGACGTGAACGTCGAGAAGCTGGAGAAGCCGGACCTGGAGCTTCCGGGCACCTGATCCGGGTACGGCACAGCCGAGACGATCTCCAGGAGGAACCGTGAGCGACGGACTGCCGGGCAACCGCCCGCCGAGCGGCGACGAGGCCGGTGCGGAGAACACCCCGGCCGCCGACGGACGGGACACCGTCGACCTCGGGGACCGGACTGGCGCCGGCTCGCCCGGCTCCAACCAGAGCAAGCCGGAGCCGATGCCGCCGACGCAGGGGCACGACGACCCCGACGCAGCCGAGGAGCCGGCGACGGTCGAGGCGCCGGACCTCGGCAGCATGAACGTCGGCGCGAGTGATCCGCAGGCGCCGAGCCACGCCTCGGCCGGGCCCGCTGGAGATCGCGCCGACTCCGGCATGCCCTCGCTCGGCACGACGCCGACGTCGACGCAGCCGGGTGCCGACAACCTCGGCACTCCGACCGGCGACGGCCTCGCCGAGCGCGAGCGGACGACGACCGGCAGCGCGTTCCGGCCGGCCGGCTCCAACGGCGTGGCGGGGGACGAGGAAGAGCTCGAGACCGACGTCGACACCTCCGCTGCGCGCACGAACCCGATCGGCACACCGGGCACGGCACGGGGCGCCGGAGACGCCCAGGGCGTCCCGGTCGTCTCGGAGGAGATCTCGCCTGGCACGAGCCAGGAGTCTTCGGTGGCGCAGGGGGCGCGTACCCCGGAGTAGTCGATCTGTGGACGACGAGGTCGATCGTCCACAGATGCCTCGTCGACCCGCTCGTCCTGCGTTCGGCCGGGGCAGCGTCGCCGCCGGAGGTGGTCGACGTGGGCGCGACACGGGAGCTCGGGGACTACGGGGAGGACCTGGCGGCGGCGCACCTGGCCGCGGCCGGGTACGAGGTGCTGGCCAGGAACTGGCGCTGCCGGGACGGCGAGCTCGACCTCGTGGCGCGCGACGGGGACGCGGTGGTCTTCGTCGAGGTGAAGACGCGCAGCAGCGCGGACTTCGGCATGCCCGCGGAGGCGGTCGGCCACGTGAAGGCGCGCCGCATCCGCGGGCTCGCCTGCCGATGGCTGGTCGAGAACCGCCCGGGCGGGGCGATCCAGCTGCGCTTCGACGTGGTCTCTGTCGTACGGCGGCGGGGCGCCGCGCCGGAGCTGGTGCACCTGCGGGACGCCTTCTAATGGCGCTGTCCCGCTGCTACTCCGTCGGGCTCGTCGGGCTCGACGGCCACGTCGTGGAGGTCGAGGCGGACCTGGCGCTCGGGTTGCCGGGGCTGTCGGTCATCGGGCTGCCCGACGCGGCGCTGGCGGAGGCGCGCGACCGGGTGCGCGCTGCGGTGGTGAACTCGGGAGAGCAGTGGCCGCAGCGGCGCATCACCCTGGCGCTGTCGCCGGCGACGCTGCCGAAGCGGGGCAGCTCGTTCGACGTGGCGCTCGCGGCTGCGGTGCTCGCGGCCAACGGTGCCGTGCCCGCCGACGCGTTGCTGGGCCGGGTGCTGCTCGGGGAGCTCGGCCTGGACGGGCGCGTGCGCGCGGTGCCCGGCGTGCTGCCGGCCGTGCTGACCGCAGCGCGCGCAGGGTTCGAGCGGGTGGTGGTGCCGGTCGACAACCTGCGGGAGGCGCGGCTCGTGCCGGGCGTGCACGCGGTGGGTGTGGGCTCGCTGCGGACGCTGGTCCTCGTCCTGCGGGGCGAGGACGCCGGCGACGAGCCGCCCGCGCAGGAGGTCGTCGACGCGGCCGCACGGCCGCTCGACCTCGTCGACGTGGCGGGGCAGGCGGTGGGCCGTGCTGCTGTCGAGGTGGCGGCTGCCGGCGGGCACCACCTGTTCCTGCTCGGGCCGCCGGGCGCGGGCAAGACGATGCTCGCCGAGCGGATGCCGGGAGTGCTGCCACCGCTGTCGATCGACGACGCGCTCGAGGTGACGGCGATCCACTCCGTGGCCGGACGGCTGCCGTCGTCCGCGCCGCTGGTGACCGTGCCGCCGTTCCAGGACCCGCATCACACCGCAACGACCGCGGCCGTGATCGGCGGCGGCAGCGGCTTGGCGAGGCCGGGCGCGGCGAGCCTTGCGCACCGAGGCGTGCTGTTCATGGACGAGGCTCCGGAGTTCGCGGCGCGGGTGATCGACGCGCTGAGGCAGCCGCTCGAGCGAGGCATCGTGAAGATCGCTCGCGTCGGCGGAACGGCGACCTACCCGGCTCGGTTCACGCTGGTCCTGGCGGCCAACCCGTGCCCGTGCGGCCAGGACCAGACGCGCTGCGAGTGCCCGTCGGTCGTGCGGCGTCGCTACCTCTCGCGGCTGTCCGGACCGGTGCTCGATCGGGTGGACCTGCACGTGTGCGTGCCACGGATCAGCCGCGCGGAGATGCTGGCGGAGGACGGGCTGGGGGAGGCGTCGACCGTCGTCGCCGCCCGCGTCCTCGCGGCGCGCGAGGCGGCCGGTGCCCGGCTGACCGGGACGCCGTGGCGGGTGAACGCGGACGTGCCGGCGACCGAGCTCCGCCGGCGTTGGCCGCTGCCGCGGACGGCGACGCGCGTGGCCGAGCGGGCACTGGATGCCGGCCAGCTGACGGCGCGCGGGTTCGGCCGCGTGCTGTCGGTGGCGTGGACGCTGGCCGACCTGCAGGGGGCGGGCAGACCCGGCTCGGCGCAGGTGGACCAGGCGCTGGGCTTCCGGCTGGGGCCCGCGGCGGCGGTGGCCGCGTGAGCGCGGAGCGGCAGGCACGGCTCGCCCTCACCCGGCTGTGCGAGCCCGGATCGTGGCGGGTGCATGCGGCGGTGGAGGCGGTGGGCGCCGAGGAGGTCGTCGCCCGGCTGAGGGCGGGGGAGCCGGTGGGGGCCGTGCCGCCGGCGGTCGTCGAAGGGGCGCGGCTGCGGGCCGAGCGGTACAACGCCGCTGAGGACGCCGACGCGCTGCGGCGCTGCGGAGCCCGGCTGGTCTGCCCGGGCGACGACGAGTGGCCGGCACACCGCCTGACGTGGTTCCGGGACGTCAAGGAGGCGCCGCCCCTCGCGCTGCACGTCCGGGGGCGCGAGCAGCTCGCCGAGCTGGTCGAGCGCTCGGTCGGCATGGTCGGCGCTCGTGCGGCGTCCGCCTACGGCGTCCACGTCGCCGGCGACCTGGCGCTGGGGGCGGCCGACCGCGGCTGGACCGTGCTGTCCGGGGCGGCGTACGGCGTGGACGGCGCAGCGCACAACGGCGCGCTGAGCTCCGCGGACGGCCGCACCCTCGCGGTGCTCGCGAGCGGCGTGGACGTGCCGTACCCGAAGGGTCACGAGCGGCTGATCCAGCGGATCGGCGCGCGGGGACTGCTCGTCAGCGAGGTGCCGCCGGGCTCGCCGCCGACACGGCTGCGGTTCCTGATCCGCAACCGGCTCATCGCGGCGCTGTCCGTCGGCACGGTCGTGGTGGAGGCGGCGGTCCGCAGCGGCTCGCTGACCACAGCGCGGCAGGCGCGCGAGCTGGACCGGGTCGTCATGGCCGTCCCCGGTCCCGTCACGTCCGGCACGGCCGGCGGGAGCAACGGCCTCCTGCGTCGCGGTGCGATCTGCGTGACCAGCGCTGCCGAGGTGCTCGACGCGGTCGGCGTGCTGGGCGACGACGCGGCAGCGGAACCGCGCGGTCCGGTGCAGGCCCGCGACGCGCTGTCGGAGACGGTGCGGCAGGTGCTCGACGCCGTACCCGTCGCAGCGTGGGCCGCGGAGACGACCATCGCCCGTGCGGCCGGCGTCCCCACGCTGACGGTGCTCCAGGTCCTGCCGCCGCTCCAAGTCGCCGGCCTGGTCGAGCAGGGCATGTCGGGCTGGCGGCTGACCGGCCTCGGCGCGGGCCGCCCGACCCGCGCGGCGCCTTGACCAGGACGGGCACGTCCCGCAGCGTGACCGGCGATGACCGCCGTCGCGCCCGAGCCGGAGCCTCCGCTTCCGGACGCCCTGGCGGCGGCGCTCGACGGCTTCGTGCGCCACCTGCGGCTCGAGCGCGGCCGCTCGCCGCACACCGTCCGGGCCTACGCGGGCGACATCGCCCACCTGCTCCGGCATGCCGCCCGCCTGGGCGCGACAGAGCCGTCAGACGTCGACCTGCAGGTCCTGCGCAGCTGGCTCGCGAGGCTGCGCAGCACCGGTGCGGCGCGGACGACGCTGGCCCGGCGCGGCTCGTCAGCGCGGGTGTTCACCGCGTGGGCGCACCGGCGCGGGCTCCTGCCGGCCGACCCCGGCGCGCTGCTGGCGACCCCCAAGGGCCACCGGCCGCTGCCCGACGTCCTCCAGCCCGACGAGGCGGCGCAGCTCGTCGACCTGGTGGACGGCCAGGCGGCCGCCGACCTGCGCGACCGGCTCGCGCTCGAGCTGCTGTACGCGACCGGGATCCGCGTCGCCGAGCTCTGCGGCCTCGACGTGGACGACGTCGATCGCGCGCGCCGGGTCGTGCGGGTGCTCGGCAAGGGCGGCAAGGAGCGGACGGTGCCGTACGGGATCCCCGCCGAGCGGGCGCTGGACGCGTGGCTGGTCCGCGGCCGGCCGCAGTGGGCGACCGTCGGCAGCGGCCCAGCCCTGCTGCTCGGCGTGCGCGGCGGGCGGATCGACCCGCGCACAGTGCGGACGGTGGTGCACGCGCGGCTGGCCGGCGTACCCGGAGCGCCCGACCTCGGGCCGCACGGGCTGCGCCACAGCGCCGCGACGCACCTGCTCGAAGGAGGAGCTGACCTGCGCAGCGTTCAGGAACTGCTCGGTCACGCTACGCTCGCGACCACCCAGATCTACACCCACGTCAGCGTCGAGCGGCTGAGGACGAGCTATGACCGTGCGCACCCCCGAGCCTGACGGCTCCGGTCAGGTGGCGACGGCGGACGACCTCACGGTCGACGGGGAACCGGACACCGCGGTCGAGACCCCCGCCCCGGCCAAGGCCCCCGCGCGCCGCGGGCGGTACGCCGGCGTCAGCGACGAGGAGCGCGCCGAGATCGAGAGCGCCATCGCGGAGCTGTGGCGGCAGTTCAAGGACAGCAAGGAGGAGCGGCTGCGCGAGCGGCTGATCCTGCACTACTCGCCGCTGGTGAAGTACGTCGCCGGCCGGGTCGGCGTGGGCCTGCCGCCCAACATCGAGCAGGCCGACCTCGTCTCGTACGGGATCTTCGGCCTCATCGACGCCATCGAGAAGTTCGACCTCGACCGCGCGATCAAGTTCGAGACCTACGCGATCAGCCGCATCAAGGGCGCGATCATCGACGAGCTGCGCGCGATCGACTGGATCCCGCGGTCGGTCCGCTACAAGGCGCGCGAGGTCGAGAAGGCGTACGCCGCGCTCGAGGCCAAGCTGCACCGCTCGCCCACCGAGGCCGAGGTGGCCGAGGAGCTCGGCATCAAGCTCGAGGACCTGCACACGATCTTCAGCCAGGTCAGCTTCGTGAACGTCGTCGCCCTCGACGAGCTGATGAGCGCCGGCCAGGAGCGCGGCGACAAGCTGTCGCTCGTCGACACGCTCGAGGACACCAAAGCCGAGGACCCGGTCCAGGCGTTCGAGTCCGAGGAGACGAAGTTCCTCCTCGCGAAGGCGATCAACACGCTCCCGGAGCGGGAGAAGATCGTCGTGACGCTCTACTACTACGAGGGCCTGACACTCGCCGAGATCGGGCAGGTGCTCGGCGTCACGGAGAGCCGGATCTGCCAGATGCACACCAAGGCCGTCCTGCAACTGCGCGGCAAGCTCGCCGACCAGAAGGACTGATGTGACTGGACCACGTTAGTTAGGCGTGGACCACGTTAGTTAGGCGTAACCGGTGATCTTGTGGCGCACCGCTGCACCGGACCACTTTAGTTTGGCGTAGATCATCGCGGGCTGGCCCGCCGGGACCGAGGCCGCACTGCGCGAGCGCCCGAGGAAGACCTCCATCGGCTCACGGGGTTCGGCCCCGTGACGAAACGCCACGCTCACGGACTCGCGGTCTACGCCTAACTAACGTGAGTCAGTCACAACTGACCGGCTCCACCCGCGCCGCCCGCAGTGCGGCCACGGCGGTCTATCCGGCCCGTCGCCGCACCCGCTCCGCCGCGAGGTCCACCGTCCCGGCCGCGATCGGCACCTCGACCACCCCGACCTCCGGCGGCCGCCGCGGCCCTGGCGCGGGGCGGCGCAGCAGCACCAACCCG
>JAODNS010000026.1 GCA_025465145.1 Frankiales bacterium | reverse complement strand
CCGGCGTCGGTGCCCGTGCCACCGCGGCGGCGCGAGCTGCCCGCGCCGAGCCGGAACCACCAGCGGTCGGTACGGCTGGCCGGCGCGCTGCTCAGCGCGGCCCTGCTCGGCCTGTCCCTGCGGGCCTGCGGGGGTGACGAGCAGGCCAGGCAGGTCCGGGTGCCGGCCCTGGCCGCCGGCAGCACCGTCGCGGCCGCCACAGCTGCACTGACGGACGCCGGCCTGAAGACGACCACCCGCGACGCGACCTCGAGCACCGTCCCCGCCGGCCGGGTGATCTCGGTCGACCCCACGCCCGGCAGCAGCGTCACCGAGGGCCGCGAGGTCACGCTGGTGGTGTCGACGGGTCGCCCGAAGGTGCAGGTCGTCTCGTCCTCGTACGCCGGCCGCGGCCCGACCGCGGTCCGGACGGCACTGGCCGGGCTCGGTCTGAAGCCGGTCCTCGCCTACGACGGACGCGGGGCGCCCGCCGGTACGGTCTCGAGGGTGACGCCGTCAGGTCCGGTCAGCTACGGCAGTCCCGTCACGGTCCACGTCGTTCCCGTGCCGCGCGTGGTCGTGCCCCGCAAGCACAAGGACAAGAACCGGGACGACAACGATGAGTGAGCCGATCTCGCGGCTGCTGGGCGACCGCTACGAGCTCGGCGAGACCATCGGCGTCGGTGGCATGGCGGAGGTCTTTCGTGGCCGCGACGTCCGCCTCGGCCGGGACGTCGCCGTGAAGGTGCTGCGCGCGGACCTCGCGCGCGACCCGTCGTTCCAGGCCCGCTTCCGGCGCGAGGCGCAGTCCGCCGCATCGCTCAACGCACCGTGCATCGTCAGCGTCTACGACACGGGCGAGCAGGACGGCGTCCCGTACATCGTCATGGAGCACGTCGACGGCCGGACGCTGCGCGACATCCTGCAGACCGAGGGCCGGCTGCTGCCGCAGCGCGCGCTCGAGGTCGTCGCCGACGTGTGCGCCGCCCTCGACGTCGCGCACACCGCGGGGATCGTGCACCGCGACATCAAGCCCGCCAACGTGATGCTCACCCCGCGCGGCGAGGTGAAGGTCATGGACTTCGGCATCGCCCGCGCCATCTCCGACACGTCGTCGACGATGACCCAGACGGCGGCCGTGATCGGCACGGCGGCGTACCTGTCGCCGGAGCAGGCGCGCGGCGAGCACGTCGACCTGCGCTCGGACATCTACTCGACCGGCTGCATGCTGTACGAGCTCGTCACGGGCACCCCGCCGTTCACGGGCGACAGCCCGGTCGCGGTCGCGTACCAGCACGTGCGCGAGGACCCGGTGCTGCCGTCGGAGTACGACGAGACGCTGCCGCAGGCGGTCGACTCCGTGGTGCTCAAGGCGATGGCGAAGAACCCGGCCAACCGGTACCAGTCCGCCGACGAGATGCGCGAGGACCTGCTGCGCGCCGCCGCCGGTCAGCCGGTGCTCGCGCCGCCGTACCTCGCCGAGACGGCCACCGTCGTGCCGGAGCCGGACGGGCTGCGCACGCCGCGCGAGCGCCGGCGCGGCCCGCTGCTGCTGTTGTTCGGCCTGCTGCTGCTCGGGATCGTCATCGGGGTCGCCCTGCTGGTGAAGGGGCTGCTCGGCAACGACGCGGGCCTGATCGCCGCGCCGCCGCTGGTCGGGAAAACGCAGCAGGAGGCGACGCTGCTGCTGGCCGACCAGGGGCTGCAGGTCGGCGAGGTGTCCGAGCGGTTCGCCGAACAGCCGGCCGGGATCGTGCTGGCGCAGAGCCCCGAGTCCGGGTTCCTCATCGGCAGGGGCGACAGCGTCGACCTGACGGTGAGCAAGGGCATCGAGATGACCGTGGTGCCGCAGGTGATCGGCCAGTCGCAGGGCGAGGCGGAGTCGACCCTGCAGGACGCGAAACTCACGGTCGCGAAGGTGCTGCTGCGCGACGGCAACCTGCCGGAGGGCCAGGTGCTCGCGATGACGCCACCACCGGGTACGCAGGTCCGTGCCAACTCGCAGGTCACGCTGGTGGTCGCGTCCGGCAAGGTGCAGGTGCCGGACGTGCGCGGCAAGACCCAGCAGCAGGCGATCGACGCGCTGCAGAAGCTCGGCTTCGCGGTCGGGCTCGAGCCGCGCGACGAGGCGGTCAAGCCGCCGGGGACCGTGCTCGACCAGCGGCCGGTGAACCAGCTCGCGCCGCGGGGCTCGGTGGTCGTCATCGTGGTCGCGCGTACGCCGGCGCCCTCGCCGTCACCGTCGCCCTCGCCGTCTCCGGCGCCGTTCGAGAGCCTGCCACCGAGCACCGAGCCCTCGCCGGAGCCGCCGCCGTCACCGCAGCCGTCCGCCAGCTGACCCTCGCCGCCGCGTGGCGACCGGTCGCGGCCGACCTGGTCCAGGAGCGGTCAGCCGAAGGCGGCGAGTCGCTTGTCCTCGACCGCCTGCGCGAGAGCGGGCGCCCGGTCCGCCGCCGCGCTGTCGCCGCACTGGCCGAGCCAGCTCGCGAGCATCGTGTGCCCGCCCTGCGTCAGCACCGACTCGGGGTGGAACTGCACGCCCTCCACCGGCTTGTCCCGGTGCCGAAGCGCCATGACCAAGCCGCTCGCCGTGCGGCCGGTGACGGCCAGCTCCGGCGGCAGGGTGTCCTCCTCGACCGCGAGCGAGTGGTACCGCGTCGCGGTGAACGGCGACGGCAGCCCCCGCAGCACGCCGGCTCCCGAGTGCTCGACCTCGCTGGTCTTGCCGTGCAGCAGCTCGGGCGCCCGGCTGACCCGCGCGCCGTGCGCGACCGCGATCGCCTGGTGGCCGAGGCACACGCCGAGCAGCGGCAGGCCGCGGTCCTCGCAGACGCCGACGAGCTCGACCGAGCAGCCGGCGTCCTCGGGCGTACCCGGACCGGGTGACAGCAGCACGCCGGCAACGTCGTCCAGCTCGCGCAGGTCGACCTCGTCGTTGCGCCGCACGACGCACTCGGCACCGAGCTGCCCGAGGTACTGGACCAGGTTGAACACGAAGCTGTCGTAGTTGTCCACGACGAGGACGCGGGTCAGGCTGGTCACCCGCTCCACGCTACGACCGTCAGCTCCCGGCGGACTTCTTGGCCGGAGCCTTCTTCGCGGCCGGCTTCTTGGCCGGGACCTCGGCAACAGCCTTCTTTCCGGGAGCCGCCTTCTTGGCGGGCGCCTTCGTGGCCGGCGCCTTCGTGGCCGGCGCCTTCGTGGCCGGCGCCTTCGTGGCCGGCGCCTTCTTGGCCGGCGCCGCCGCCTTCCTCGCCGCCGCCTTCCTCGCCGCCGGCTTCGCGGCCGGAGCCGGCTCGGCCCTGCGCGCCGC
>JAODNS010000018.1 GCA_025465145.1 Frankiales bacterium | reverse complement strand
TTCAACGTCTACCCGCGCGAGGTCGAGGACGTGCTGTCCGCGCACCCCGACGTGGCCGAGGCGGCGGTGCTGGGCGTGCCGCACCCGTACACCGGGGAGTCGGTGAAGGCGCTGGTCGTCCTCACGGACGGCGCCCGGCTGTCCGCCGAGGACGTCATCGCGCACTGCGCCCGGTCGCTGGCCCGCTTCAAGTGCCCCACCGCTGTGGAGTTCGTGGCCGAGCTGCCGCACTCGGTGACCGGCAAGGTCAGCAAGGGCCGGCTGCGCGAGGCCGCCCTCGGCGACTGACGTGCTGCGTCGACGCAAGCGGCCGCAGCGGGTCACATTCGTGACGCGGACGGGCTGCCACCTGTGCGAGGTGGCGGAGCCGGTGGTGCGGCAGGCCGCGGCCGATGCCGGGGTGGCGTACGAGGTGCGCGACGTCGACGCCGATCCGGCGGACCGTGCGCGCTGGACCGAGAAGGTGCCCGTCGTGCTGCTCGACGGTGCGGAGCACGTCTACTGGCAGGTCGACGAGAGGGCGCTGCGCAAGGCGCTGAGGTGACGCGTCCGACTTTGTGAATGGCTTCACGAGCGCGTACCGTCGAGCGGGTGAGCGAGCAGGTCGACGACGCGGCTCGACGCATCCCCGAGGCCAGCGTCGCCCGGCTCCCGCTCTACCTGCGGGCGCTGTCGTCGCTGGCCGAGGCCGGCCGGACCACCGTCTCCTCCGAGGCGCTCGCCGCCGCAGCCGGCGTCAACTCGGCGAAGGTGCGCAAGGACCTGTCCCACCTGGGGTCGTACGGCACGCGCGGCGTCGGCTACGAGGTGGACGAGCTCGTCCAGCACATCAGCAGCGCGCTGGGACTCACCCGCCGCCGCTCGGTCGTCCTCGTCGGGGTCGGCAACCTCGGGCACGCGCTGGCCGGGTACGGCGGCTTCGCCTCGCGCGGCTTCTGGATCGCCGGCCTGCTCGACGCCGACCGCTCCCGCGTCGGCGAGACCATCGCCGGCGTCGTCGTGCGGCACATGGACGACCTCGACGAGGTGGTGCGCGCCGGCGACGTGTCGATCGGCGTCATCGCCACGCCCGCCCGGGCTGCGCAGGAGGTCTGCGACCGGCTGGTGGCCGCCGGCGTCACGAGCATCCTCAACTTCGCGCCGGCCGTGCTGCAGGTGCCGGACGGCGTCGACCTGCGCAAGGTCGACCTGTCGATCGAGCTGCAGATCCTGTCCTTCCACGAGCAGCGCAAGAGCGGGATCCCCGCGTGAGCGTCCTCGTCGTCGGCATCTCGCACCGCAGCGCCCCCGTCTCGCTGCTGGAGAAGGTGACCGCCGGCGTCGGTGACACCGGCGGCGTCCTGCAGCAGCTGCGCACGACCGGCCCGGTCGGCGAGGCGGTCGTGCTCGGCACCTGCAACCGGGTCGAGGTCTACGCGGAGACCGAGGGCTTCCACGCCGGTGTCGACGCGGTCAGCGACCTGCTGTCCCGGCTGTCCGGCGTCGCGCTCGAGGACCTCTCGAAGCACCTGTACGTGCACTGGGAGGGCCAGGCCGTCCTCCACCTGTTCACCGTCGCCGCAGGGCTCGACTCCATGGTCGTGGGCGAGTCGCAGATCCTCGGCCAGCTGCGCCGTGCGTACGCCACCGCCAGCGACGGCAAGAGCGCCGGCCGCGTGCTGCACGAGCTGTTCCAGCAGGCCCTTCGCGTCGGCAAGCGGGCGCACTCCGAGACCGGGATCGACGAGGCCGGTCAGTCGCTCGTCAGCGTCGGGCTCGAGCACGCGACGCAGGCCGTCGGACCGCTCGAGGGCCGCGAGGTGCTCGTGGTCGGCGCCGGCTCGATGAGCTCCCTCGCTGCCGCCACCGTGCGCCGCGGTGGCGCGGCCCGCATCGTCATCGCCAACCGGACCGCCGACAACGCCCGCCGGCTGGCCGACGCCGTCGACGGCGTCGGCGTCGGCCTGGACGCCGTCGAGGACGCGATCGCCTCCGCCGACGTCGTCGTGTCCAGTACCGGCGCGACCGGCGTGGTGCTCGGCGCGGACCTCGTCGAGCGGGCCGTGAAGGCGCGCGAGGGCCGGCCGATCGCCTTCCTCGACCTCGCGCTGCCCCGCGACATCGACCCGTCCGTGCGCGACCTCGACGGCGTGACGCTCGTCGACCTGGCGACCCTGCAGGAGGTCCTCGAGCGCACGGAGACCGGCGCCGACGTCGAGGCCGCCCGCGGCATCGTGCACGCCGAGGTCGCCGCCTTCCTCGCCGAGCAGGTCGCCTCCCGCGTCGCACCGACCGTCGTCGCGCTGCGCAGCCGTGCCAACGAGGTTGTCGCCGCGGAGCTCAGCCGGCTCGCTGGCCGCGTCCAGCTCGACGACGAGGAGCGGGCCGAGGTCGAGCAGGCCGTCCGCCGGGTCGTCGACAAGCTGCTGCACACGCCGACCGTCCGGGTGAAGGAGCTGACGGACGCGCCCGAGGGCCTGTCGTACGCCGACGCCCTGCGCGAGCTGTTCGGACTCGACCGCACCGCACCCGCCGCGGTCGCGCTGCCGCCGCTCGAGGTCGAGGGCAGCGATGGCTGACCGCCTGCTGCGGCTGGGTACCCGGGGCAGCGCGCTCGCCGTCGCGCAGTCCGGCGGCGTCGCCGCGACCGTCATCGCCGAGCTGGGCCGACAGGTCGAGATGATCACCGTGCAGACGCAGGGCGACCTGTCCTCCGCGGCCATCAGCCAGATGGGCGGCACCGGCGTCTTCGTCACCGCGCTGCGGGAAGCCCTGCTGCGCAAGGACGTCGACCTCGCGGTGCACTCGTACAAGGACCTCCCGACGGCGCCGGCGGAGGGGCTCGTCATCGCCGCCGTGCCGCCGCGGCAGGACGCCCGCGACGTCCTGGTCGCCCGCGACGGGCTGACCCTCGGCGAGCTGCCGGCGGGGGCGCGCATCGGCACCGGCTCGCCCCGCCGTACGGCGCAGCTGCTGGCGCTCGGCCTCGGGCACGAGGTCGTCCCGATCCGCGGCAACGTCGACACCCGGATCGGCAAGGTCGCCTCCGGGGAGGTGGACGCGGTCGTCCTCGCCCGCGCCGGGCTGGCCCGCCTGGACCGGCTCGACGAGGTCACCGAGACGCTCGACCCGCTGCAGGTGCTGCCCGCACCGGCCCAGGGCGCGCTGGCCATTGAGTGCCGCGCGGACGACGGCGAGCTGCTCGAGCTGCTGCGCGCGCTCGACCACCCGGACACGCGTGCCGCCGTCAACGCCGAGCGCGCGCTGCTGGCCGCTCTGGAAGCCGGTTGCACCGCCCCTGTCGGGGCACTCGCCGAGGTCGCGGAAGGCGACGACGGCGACGAGATCTTCCTGCGCGGCCTCGTGGCCGCGCTCGACGGAACAGACGTGGTCCGCCTGTCGGCGACCGGTCCGACCTCCGACGCGCGAGGGGTGGGGAGCCGGCTCGCAGCCGAGCTGCTCGACCTGGGCGCGGCGGACCTGATGGGAGTGACGAGATGAGCCCCACCCGTACCCGCAAGGCCGCCGGCTCGGTGGCCCTGGTGGGAGCCGGCACCGGCGACCCCGGCCTGCTCACCGTGCGCGCCGCGGAGCTGATCAGTAGCGCCGACCTGCTCCTCGTCGACGCCCGCTGCGGCGAGGCCGTGACGGCGCTGGCCGGGCCCGACGCGGAGGTCGTCACGACGGCGCCCGGCGAGCTGCAGGGAGCCGCGCTGGTCGCCGCCGCGAAGGACGGCCGGCGCGTCGTCCGGCTGCTGCCCGGCGACGCGTTCGCCGCGGAGGAGGGCGCCAAGGAGGCCGAGGCGGTCGTCAAGGGCAAGCAGCGGCTCGAGGTCGTCCCCGGCCTGCCGCACGCCGTCGCCGTGCCCGCGTACGCCGGTGTCGCCGTCGGCGTTCCGCGCACGATCGCCCGCGTCACCGACAGGCTGGACTGGCGCGCCATCGCCGCCGCGCCCGGCACGCTGGTGCTCCTGTGCTCCGCCGGCGAGGTCGGCAAGGCAGCGTCGTCGCTCGTCGAGCACGGCCGCAAGGGCGAGGCCGCCGTCTCCGTCACCGTCGGCGGCACGACCTCCGCGCAGCGCACCGTCGTCACGACGCTGTCCGCCGCGGACGCCGATGTGCGCGACCTGGACGGCGACGCCGTCGTGGTGGTCGGCGAGCCGGTGAAGAAGGCCGACAAGCTGGGCTGGTTCGAGAGCCGGCCGCTGTACGGCTGGAAGGTGCTCGTTCCCCGTACCCGCGACCAGGCCGGGGCGCTGTCGGCGCAGCTGCGCAGCTACGGCGCCGTGCCGGTCGAGGTGCCGACGATCGCCGTCGAGCCGCCGCGCACGTCGGCGCCGATGGACCGCGCCGTCAAGGGGATCGGCGACGGCCGCTACATGTGGGTCGCGTTCACGTCGACCAACGCGGTCAAGGCGGTCCGGGAGAAGCTCGAGGAGTCGGGGCTGGATGCGCGCATCTTCAGTGGCGTCAAGGTCGCGGCCGTCGGCGACGCGACCGCACAGGCGCTGGTCGACTTCGGCATCCGGCCGGACCTCGTGCCGTCGGGGGAGCAGTCGAGCGAGGGGCTGCTCGCCGACTGGGCGCCGTACTCCGGCGAGATCGTCGACCGCGTCTTCCTGCCGCGCGCCGACATCGCGACCGACACCCTCGTCGCCGGCCTCAAGGACCTCGGCTGGGAGGTGGACGACGTGACCGCCTACCGGACGGTGCGCGCTGCCCCGCCGCCGGCCGAGACCCGCGAGGCGCTCAAGGGCGGCGGCTTCGACGCCGTGCTGTTCACGTCCTCCTCGACCGTGCGCAACCTCGTCGGCATCGCCGGCAAGCCGCACGACACGACCGTGCTGGCCTGCATCGGCCCGCAGACGAAGGCGACGGCGGAGGAGCTCGGCCTGCGGGTCGACGTCCTGTCGCCGAGGCCTGACGTCGCGACGCTGGTCGAGGCGCTCGCCGAGCACGCGGCCGCGCGTCGGGCCGAGGGCGACGGGCCGCCGAGCTCGATGCGGAAGCGGAAGGCCGTCAAGAGGTGAGCCTCGTGGTGCGGCCACGCCGGCTGCGGCGCACGCCCGCGCTGCGGCGGCTGGTCGCGGACGTGCGGGTGTCGCCGGCCGACCTCGTGCTGCCGGTGTTCGTCAAGGAGGGCATCTCCGAGCCGGCGCCCATCTCGTCCATGCCGGGCGTCGTCCAGCACACCCGCGACTCGGTGCGCAAGGCGGCGGCCGAGGCTGCCGCTGCGGGAGTCGGCGGGCTGATCCTGTTCGGCATCCCGGTCGTGAAGGACGCGCGCGGCTCCGGTGCCGACGACCCGCACGGCATCGTGCAGCTCGCGCTGGCGGACGTCGTCTCGGAGGTCGGCGAGGACCTCGTCGTGATGACCGACCTGTGCCTGGACGAGTACACCGACCACGGGCACTGCGGGCTGCTCACCTCCTCCGGCGAGGTCGACAACGACGCGACGCTGGAGCGGTACGCCGCTGCGGCGGTGGCGCAGGCGCGCGCGGGTTCGCAGGTGGTCGCGCCCAGCGGCATGATGGACGGGCAGGTGGCGGCAATCCGCGCGGCGCTGGACGCTGACGGGTTCCCGGACCTGCCGATCCTGGCCTACAGCGCGAAGTACGCCAGCGCCTTCTACGGCCCGTTCCGCGAAGCGGCCGAGTGCGCGCCGCAGTTCGGCGACCGGTCGGCGTACCAGCAGGACGCCGCCCGACCCACGGCTGAGGGCGTGCGCGAGGCGCTGCTCGACGTCGCGGAGGGTGCTGACGCCGTCATGGTGAAGCCCGCGATGGCGTACCTCGACGTGGTGCGCGCCGTGGGCGAGGCGGTCGACGTGCCGGTCGCGGCCTACCAGGTCAGCGGCGAGTACGCGATGGTCGAGGCCGCCGCGGCGCAGGGCTGGGTGGACCGGCGACGGATCGTGCTCGAGACGCTGACCGGCATCCGCCGCGCCGGCGCCGGGATGGTGCTGACCTACTGGGCCACCGAAGCCGCGGGCTGGCTCGCCGAGGGGTAGCGGCTCGGCTGCCTCACGGCGCCCGTGGCTGCGGCACCCGCAGCCACGGCACCCGCAGGTCCTGGAGCGTCAGCTGCTGCCGGTGCCACATGCTGTGGTGCCTGCAGCACAGCAGCACGAGGTTGGCGGCGTCGTTGCTGCCGCCGTTCGCGCGAGCGCGCAGGTGGTGGACGTCGCAGAAGGCCGGCGGTCGGCTGCAGCCCTTGGCGGTGCAGCAGCGATCGCGGGTGGCGACGGCACGCCGCTGTGCGGACGTGATGTCACCGGTGCCGGTGCTGAGGGAGACGACGCGGTGGGCCGCGTCGACGTGGAGCACGTCGATGCGGGCGTCGCACAGCAGCTGCGCGACGGTGGCAGGCGTTGCGGGGCCGGTCCAGGCCCCGGCGGGGCATGACGGGAGCCGGTCCGGGTCGACCAGCACCGACGGAGCCTCGGCCGGCACGACGTAGGTCAAGGAGGGTCGGCTCCCGCCGGCGTTCGGCAGGTCGCCGTGCCTGAGCGCGAGGGCGAACACGTCCGTCAGTGCGTCGGCGCGGCGCTGGCCGGCGGTGCGGGTGTCGGCGCCGTCGTCGCGGCGGGCCAGCGGCTCCAGGACCGTCTGCAGCACTTCGGCGTCGGCGTTCGGCAGCTCGAAGATCCCGCGTACGCGCCCGTTGTCCTTGTGGGTGAGCTGCAGGAAGCGGCCGTCGATGGGGTCCTTCTCGTCCGCTTCGAGCTCCGGCTCGCACCAGGTCGCGATCAGGTGCCGCACGTAGTGCCCGAGCTGCTCAGGGTCCGTGCGGGTGGCGACCTCGAGCAGCGCGCCTTGCGAGGGGAGCAGGACGTGTGGCTGCAGCCGACCGACGAGCCGGGCCAGCACCCGGCCGTGCTCGGCGGTGATCGTGCCATCGACGACCGCCGCGGCCACTGCCGGCAGCTCCCTCAGCGCCTGCGACGTCCGGACCTGCCGGCCGGCCTCGCGGCCCGACACCTTGGCGGCGTCGCGCAGCCACGCCGGAAGCGGCAGCGGCGCGCCGTCCTGGTCCGGCACAACGCCGCCGCCGCGGGCCTGCAGCTCCCCGACCGCGCGGGACACCACGCCGTCCAGCCTCGCCGCGAGCGGCGCCGTCTGCTCGACCAGCGCCATCAGCGACGCGACCGGCAGGGCGATCACCGGCACGGCAGCCAGCGCGTCGACGTCGGCCGCGAGAGCGGGAAGAACGTCGACGGGCATGACCTGAACCTGGACCGCACCTACGACAGACACGTGCGCAGATCCCTTGCGCAGCAGGCCATTTGGGGCGAAAGGACCAGGGATTTGCCACCTGCACCTCACGGCCATGGCCGTGACGTGCGCGGGCGCACCCAGGCCGGCTCAGGCGTTTGCGGTCTCGCCGTCGGCTGCTCTCTGCAGCGCCGCCACGTCCAGCTTCGACATCCCGAGCATCGCCGACATCGCGCGCTGCGCCCGGGTCGGATCCGGGTCGCTGAACAGCTCGTCCATGCCCTGCGGCACGACCTGCCAGGACAGCCCGAAGCGGTCCTTCAGCCAGCCGCACGGTCCGTGCTCGCCGCCGTCGCCGAGCAGCTCCCAGTACCGGTCGACCTCGTCCTGATCGGCGCAGTCGACCTGGAACGAGACCGCCTCGCTGAAGGTGAACTGCGGTCCGCCGTTGATCCCGACGAACGGCTGGCCGTCGAGCTCGAAGGACACGCTCATGACGGTCCCGGCCGGGCCGGGCGAGTTCTCCGGGTACAGCGCGGTCGCCACGACGCGGCTGCTGGGGAACACGGACGTGTAGAACGCGGCGGCCTGCTCGGCCTGCCCGTCGAACCACAGGTTGGGGACGATCCTGGGCATCAGGTGCTCCTGTCGGTAGCTGGTGCAGAGAGGACGTCGTACGGCGCCCGAACTCATCGCCGCAGCAGCTCGGCGAGCGTCGGCGGGAACAGCGGCCGCCAGCCCCCGACCGGCTCCGGCCAGCCCCACCGCGACCACCGCAGCGCCGCCTGGACGAGCAGGCAGACCGGGCGGCCGAGGCCGAACGTCAGCATCATCGCGATCGGCACGACCCAGCCGCGGTGCATCCGCAGCGGGACCACGACAACCCTCGCCACGACGACCTCCGCTGGTGCAGGCAGGATGGCGAGCATGACCTACCCGTACGACGCCCCCGCGTCGCAGGCGCTGTTCGACCGCGCGACCCAGGTCATCCCCGGCGGGGTGAACTCACCGGTGCGCGCCTTCCGCGCGGTCGGCGGCACGCCGCGGTTCATGGTCTCCGGGCGCGGCCCTTACCTCACCGACGCCGACGGCCGCGACTACGTCGACCTCGTCTGCTCGTGGGGCCCGATGATCCTCGGGCACGCGCACCCGGCGGTGGTCGAGGCACTCCAGCAGGCCGCGAGCAGGGGCACGAGCTACGGCACGCCCAGCCCCGGCGAGGTGGAGCTGGCCGAGGAGATCGTGGCCCGGGTCGCGCCGGTCGAGCAGGTGCGGCTGGTCAACAGCGGCACCGAGGCGACCATGAGCGCGATCCGCCTCGCCCGCGGCTTCACCGGTCGCAGCAAGGCCGTGAAGTTCGTCGGCTGCTACCACGGGCACGTCGACGCGCTGCTCGCCAGCGCCGGCTCCGGCGTCGTGACGTTCGGCCTGCCGGACACCCCCGGCGTCACGGGTGCGAGCGCCGCGGACACGATCGTCCTGCCGTACAACGACCTCGAGCTCGTCCGGTCGGCGTTCGACGAGGCGGGCGACCAGATCGCCTGCGTCATCACGGAGGCAGCCGCGGCCAACATGGGCGTCGTCCCGCCGCTGCCCGGCTTCAACGCTGGGGTCAAGGCGCTGTGCGAGCAGCACGGCGCGCTGTTCATCAGCGACGAGGTGATGACCGGTTTCCGCGTCACGGCCGCCGGTTGGTACGGGCACGAGCCGGTGGCCGCGGACCTGTTCACCTTCGGCAAGGTCATGGGCGGCGGCCTGCCCGCGGCGGCGTTCGGCGGCCGCGCCGACGTCATGGGGCATCTCGCGCCGGCCGGTCCCGTCTACCAGGCGGGCACCCTGTCCGGGAACCCGCTCGCCGTCGCCGCCGGGCTGACGCAGCTGCGGCACTGCACCCCCGAGGTCTACGCGCACGTCGATGCCACCGCGGTCACGGTCGCGCGGCTGGCCAGCGAGGCGCTCAACCAGGAGGGCGTCGCGCACCGCGTGAACACCGCCGGCAGCCTGTTCAGCGTCTTCTTCTGCGACCACGCGGTCGTTGACTACGCGACGGCGACGCAGCAGAACGTCCTGCGCTACAAGGCGTTCTTCCACGAGATGCTGGCTCGTGGCGTCTACCTGCCGCCGTCCGCCTACGAGGCCTGGTTCGTCGGCGCCTCCCACGACGACGCCGCCCTCGAGCGGGTCGCCGACGCGCTGCCGCACGCCGCCCGCGCCGCTGCGGCCGTGACCGCCCCCGAGCTCCTCTCCCCGCCCACCGCCGAGGACCGAGCATGACGCGAACGACCGTCCACTTCCTGCGCCACGGCGAGGTGCACAACCCGGACAAGATCCTGTACGGACGGCTGCCGAACTTCCGGCTGTCGGACGACGGGCAGCAGATGGCCCGCGACGCCGCCGAGGCGCTGCGCGGCCGTGACGTCGTCGCGGTCGTGTCCTCGCCGCTGCAGCGGGCGCAGGAGACGGCTCGCCCGATCGCCCAGGTGTTCGGCCTGGAGATCTCGACCGACGACCGGCTCATCGAGGCCACGAACGTGTTCGAGGGGCAACGCGCGCTGGAGGACGGGGCATGGAAGAAGCCCGAGAACTGGAAGCACCTGCGCAACCCCACGACGCCCTCCTGGGGCGAGCCGTTCACCCAGCTGGCGCACCGGATGCACGCCGCCGCCGAGGACGTGCGCGACCAGGTGCGCGGGCACGAGGCCGTGTGCGTCAGCCACCAGGCGCCGATCTGGACACTGCGCCGGTACGTCGAGGGCCGCCGGCTCTGGCACCGCCCGGACCAGCGGCAGTGCGGGCTCGCCTCCCTGACCTCGCTCACCTGGGACGGCGACCGCCTCGTGCACGTGACCTACAGCGAGCCGGCCGGCGCGGTCAGTCGGCGGCCGGGCTTCGGCGCCTGACCGGTAGGCGGCCGGCAGCTCCGTCGCCGATACTGGACGGGTGTTCCGGTACGCGCTGCTGACCGCGGCGCTGTGCGCTGCCCTCACCGGCTGCACCGGCACGTCCGCGGTCAGCGACGGCTCCGGCGGCCCGCAGCTGCGCACGCTCGGCGCGACGACGACCGGACTCCTGCAGGTGGCGGACCGGGTACCCGCGCCCGCGCTGCGCGGCGAGACCCTGGACGGGACGCCGCTGGACGTCAGCGAGATGCGCGGCAAGGTGGTCGTCCTTAACTTCTGGGCCAGCTGGTGCCCGCCGTGCCGCGCCGAGTCCCCCAACCTGGTCAAGGTCGCCAACGACACGAAGGCGCTCGGCGTCGAGTTCGTCGGCGTCAACGTGAAGAACGACCGCAGCGCCGCGATCCGCTTCGACGAGGTGCACGACGTGCCGTACCCCTCGCTCTACGACGAGGCGGGCGTGCTGCTCACCCGCTTCCGCAAGCTGGTCCCGCAGAGCCCGCCGAGCACCCTGCTGCTCGACCGGCAGGGCCGCATCGCCGGCCTGTTCGTCGGCGGCCTGACCGAGGCGGAGCTGTCCGCGCCGGTCCAGGTCCTCGCCGGCGAGAAGGCCTGACCGTGGGGCTGGGCGACAGCTTCGCCGACGCCGTCACCGACGGGCCGCTGCTCGTCGCGGCGCCGGTCGCCGCGGCGGCCGGCCTGGTGTCGTTCCTGTCGCCGTGCGTGCTGCCACTCGTGCCCGGCTACCTGTCGTACGTCACCGGCCTGTCCGGCGCGGATCTCGCGGACCGCGAGGACCCGCTGGTCGTGCACCGCGGCCGCGTGGTCGTCGGTGCCGGCCTGTTCGTCCTCGGCTTCAGCGTCGTGTTCGTCAGCGAGGGGCTGCTGTTCGGCTCGCTCGGCGGCCTGCTGCTCGACCACCGGGAGGCCGTCCAGCGCGGCCTCGGCGTCGTCACGATCGTCCTCGGGCTCGCGTTCATGGGGTTCGTCCCCGGCCTGCAGCGCGAGGTCCGGGTGCACCGCCTGCCGGCGGCGGGACTGGCCGGAGCGCCGCTGCTCGGCGTGCTGTTCGGCGTCGGCTGGACGCCCTGCCTCGGGCCGACGCTGGCCGCCGTGCAGGGCCTCGCCTACACGCAGGCCTCCGCCGGCCGCGGCGCGCTGCTGACGTTCGCGTACTGCCTCGGCCTCGGCATCCCGTTCCTGCTCACGGCGTTCGCGTTCCGTCGCGCCCTCGGCGCGTTCGCCGTCGTCAAGCGGCACTACGGCGTCGTCATGGCCGTCGGCGGCGGGCTGCTCGTCGTCATCGGCGTCCTGCTCGTCACCGGCCTGTGGGACCAGCTGATGGAGCACCTGCGCAACCTCGCCGCGACGACGACGACGGTGGTCTAGATGACCGTCGACCTCGACGCCGTCCGGCTGTCGACCGCGCCCGAGCCGGTCGGGCCGGTCCGTCAGCGGCAGCTGCTCGCGCCCGTCCGCCGCGCCTGGCGGCAGCTGACCAGCATGCGGACCGCGCTGCTGCTGCTGTTCCTGCTCGCCCTCGGCGCGGTCCCCGGCGGCTTCCTGCCGCAGCGCAGCCTGAACCCGGTCCGGGTGAACGAGTACATCGCCCAGCACCCGTCGCTGGCGCCGGTGCTGGACCGCCTGTCGCTGTTCGACGTCTTCGCGGCGCCGTGGTTCGCGGCCGTCTACCTGCTGCTGTTCATCTCGCTGACCGGCTGCCTCGTGCCGCGGATCCGCCTGCACGCCAGGGCACTTCGCACGCCGCCGCCGCGCGCGCCCGGCAACCTGTCGCGGCTGCCGGTGTCGGCGCGCTGGGAGACCGACCTCGGTCCGGACGAGGCGCTGCAGCTGGCCCGTCGGCAGCTGAACGGCTGGCGCGCGATCGAGCGTGGGGGCGCGCTCAGCGCGGAGAAGGGCTACCTGCGCGAGACCGGCAACCTCGTCTTCCACGTCTCGCTCGTCGTCCTGCTCGTCGGCATCGCGGTCGGCGCGTTCTTCGGCTTCAAGGGAACGGTGCTGCTCAAGGAGGGCTCCGCCTTCGCCAACACCGTCCTCGCGTACGACGACATCTCGCCCGGGCGCCGCTTCGACGCGGGCAACCTGGTGCCGCTGAACTTCACCCTCGACGACTTCGCCGCGACCTACGGCGCCGACGGCAAGGCGCGCACCTTCGACGCCCACGTCCGGTACGCGCCCGATCCGGACAGCTCGCTGCGGCCGTACGACATCCGGGTCAACTCCCCCCTGCACATCGACGCGGCGAAGGTGTACCTGCTCGGCCACGGGTACGCGCCGGAGGTCGTCGTCCGCGAGAAGAACGGCGAGGTCGCGTTCGACGAGACGGTGCCGTGCCTGCCGCAGGACACGACGTTCACGAGCGCCTGCACCATCAAGGTGCCGGACACCCGCGGCGAGCAGCTCGCGTTCGAAGGCGTCTTCACGCCCACCACCGTGCAGAACGAGAGCGGCAACGTCGCCTCCGCGCACCCGGCGGCGCAGAGCCCCGCGCTGACCCTCATCGGCTACCGCGGCGACCTCGGCATCGACGCCGGTGTGCCCAGCTCCGTCTACTCCCTCGACCGCCGGCGGCTTGTACCGGTCGACGGGGGCCGGCCGAAGCTGCTGGGGGTCGGCGAGACCTGGACGCTGCCCGACGGCCGCACGGTCACCTTTGCGAAGACGACCGAGTGGGCGACCTTCCAGGTGACGCAGGATCCCGGCAAGGGCATCGCCCTGCTCGCGTCGGTCGGCATCGTCCTCGGGCTGTGCATGTCGCTGTTCGTGCGCCGTCGGCGGGTGTGGGTCCGGGCGGTCCCGGCAGGCGGCGAGGACGGGTCGGGACGTACCGTGGTGGAGGTCGGCGGGCTCGCCCGCACCGACCCCGACGCCTTCGCGGCAGAGTTCGACGAGCTGGTCGAGCGGCTGCGCGCCCGAGTGCCTGGACGGGAGTGACCGCGGCATGACGCTGGCCTCGCTCAGCGACCAGCTGCTGTTCGCGGCAGTGGTCGTGTACGCCCTCGCGATGCTCGGCTTCGCCGGGGCGAGCGCGTCCCGCCGGGCCGCCGCCGTCACCGGCGTCGCCACGCGCGAGCGCGTCCTCGTCGACGCGGGCGGCCCGTCCGTCACGGCGCCGGCGCCCCTCGTGACGCCGGCCGCCGGCTGGGCCGCTCCGGCAGCGATGGTGCTGACGGTCCTGGGCTGGGCGCTGCACCTCGGCTCGGTGGTCACCCGCGGCATGGCGGCGGACCGCCTGCCCTGGGGGAACATGTACGAGTTCTCCTCGGTCGCCGCGCTGGTCGCCGTGACAGGGTTCCTCGTGCTCGTCCTGCGCGGCAGGGTCGACCGCAGCCTCGGCGCCTTCGTCATGCTGCCGGTGGTGCTCTACCTCGGTCTGGCCGGCACCGTGCTCTACACCGCGGTCGGTCCGCTGGTGCCCGCGCTCAACTCGTACTGGATCAAGATCCACGTCGCAGCGGCCGTCACCGCCTCCGGTGCATTCCTGCTGTCCGGGGTGCTCGCGTCGCTGTACCTGCTGCGCAGCCGCTACGACGAGCGGACCGACGTCGGCCGGGCGGTCCGCTTCCCGGTCAGCCTCGGCCGGGCGCTGCCGGCAGCACGCGCACTGGACCGCGCGGCCTACGGCGTCATCGCGTTCGCGTTCCCGGTGTGGACGTTCGCGATCATCGCCGGCGGCATCTGGGCCGAGGCGGCGTGGGGCCGGTACTGGGGCTGGGACCCGAAGGAGACCTGGTCGTTCATCACCTGGGTGCTGTACGCCGGCTACCTGCACGCGCGCGCCACCGCGGGGTGGAAGGGCCGCAAGGCGGCCTGGGTCGCCGTCGCGGCCGCTGTCGCGCTGATCGTCGACTACTACGTCGTCAACATCTTCGTCGTCGGTCTGCACTCGTACGCCTAGCCCGCCGGCGGGTCCTCCCGCGCCTTCCGCCGCTGCTCCTCGGCCCGCTCGCGCAGGCTGCGCAGGAAGGCCTCGTCGTCGTCGGGGTTCGACGCGGCGGCGCGGCCCGGGCGGTCGTACTCCGGGAAGCCGGTGTGGCCCTTGTACGGCAGGCCGCGGCCGGCGGGCTGCTGCGGGCGCCCGAACAGCAGCCAGCAGATCGGGCCGATGACCGGTGGCAGGAAGCACAGGAACAGCCACACCGGCTTGGGCAGGTTGCGGACCTGCTGCGCCGGCGTCCGCGCGACGTCGAGCACGCAGTAGACGAGCAGGCAGAGCTCGGCTACGAAGGCCAGGGCGTCGGCGTACAGCACGACGCGAGTGTGCCCGAGGAGTTAGCTGACCAGCGGGCGCCCCGCGAGCGGCGCGGTCGTGGCCGTCGTCTGCGCGGGCACCTGCACGTCGGCGTTGTCGGTGCCGCGCAGCAGGGCGCGCACCTCGGACTCGCGGAAGCGGCGGTGACCGCCGGGGGTGCGGATGCTGCCGATGCGGCCGGCGGACGCCCAGCGCGTCACCGTCTTGGGGTCGACGCGGAACAGCGTCGCCACCTCGCCCGGCGTCAGCAGGCGGTCCCGCCCGTTCGTGCCGGTGCTGCTGGTCCTGTCGTCTGCCATGGCGTTCCCCCCGAAGATCCCGGCCGCAACTGTGACGGCTCGGCTACGGGCAGGTCAACGACCAAACCGCCCAGAGGTGACGCGGGTGACGGTCAGGCCGTCTTGCGCACCTTGCGGACGAGCGTGCGGACGCTGCTGCGGCGGAAGCCTGTGCTGCTGTGCACGGGCCGGGAGTGCCGGCCGGGGTAGGCGAGGAGAGACTCGACAGTCTCGGCGTTGTACATGGGAACGGCTCCGAAGAATCGATGGTGGATCGCGCTTACTATCCGTACAACATCAGGCTACGCGCGTCAATTGCCTACAGGAGTGTGAAGTGGACGACATCGATGTGCGGCTTCTGTCCGCCCTTGTCGCAGATGCCCGCACGTCCTACGCCGAGCTGGCCCGGCTGGTGGGGCTGTCCGCGCCCAGCGTCCACGACCGGGTCCGTCGGCTCGAGCGCTCCGGCGTCGTGCGCGGCTACTCCGCGGACGTCGCGCCGGCGGCGGTGGGCCTCGGCGTCACGGCCCTCGTCGGGATCCTGCAGCGCGAGGGCGCCGAGCAGGACGACCTGGCCGAGGCGCTCGCCGGGATCGAGGAGGTCGAGGACTGCTGGTTCGTCGCCGGCGAGGAGGCGTTCATCGTCAAGGTCCGGGTCGCCGACGTCGACGCCCTCGAGCACACGCTCGGGACGCTGCGGCGGACGCCCGGCGTGGCGCGTACAAGAACGACGGTGGTGCTCTCCACCCGCTTCGAGGGGCGCAGCCGGCTGGCCAAATCCGGGCGAACCGTGCCACCGGCCGACAGCCCGGGCCACAACGGGGCGTAGTCGAAGATAGCCCTTATGAGCCATGGCTCTCAGCGGCCCTCGCGCCGATCCTCTCTCCAGGAAGTTCCCGCGGCGGCATGAGCCCGTCGCTCGCCGACCGTCTGGAGCCCCACGTGCGTCACCGTCCTCTCGCCACCGCCGCCGCTGCGGCGCTGCTGATCGGCGCTGTCGTCGGTCCGGCAGCCGCGCGCGGAACCGCGGCCCCCGTCGCCGCTCCTGCGGCCGGCACCGCCACCTCGGCCCTGAACATCCTCAGCCTGGCGCTCGCGGGTCACGCCGTGCAGGTCGGCGGCGTCGCCCTCACCAGCGACACGGTCACCGGCAGTGCGATCGCCAAGGCCGTCGTCACGCCGGTCACGGTGGACGGCGTCGCCTACGGCGAGCAGACGGTCACGCCCGAGAGCTCGCCGATGACCGTTCCGGTCGTCAGCAGCGGTGCAGTCGTCCCGGCCGCGCTCTCCGGTCTGGCGGCGGTCACCAGCCCGGCCTTCGACGTCTCCACCAGCAGCAGCGACGGCGCCTCCTCCAGGGCCGGCACCGCGTCGCTCGGCTCGATCAGCGTCCTCGGCCTGCCGATCAAGCTCGACGGCACCGTCGACGTCTCCTCGGTCGTGAGCGGGACGAACGCGCTCGGCCAGAAGGAGGTCACGGTCAAGAACCTGGCGCTCCCGTCGGTCGCCGACCTGCTCGCCGCCCTCGGCGTGGACCTGTCGAAGCTGCCGGTCGCGACCCTCACCGAGCTCCTCGAGCGGCTGAACCTGGCCAGCACCGTCGTCGACACGGCGCAGAAGGCGCTCGACGACGCGCAGGCTGCGCTCAACGCGCAGATCGCCGCCGCTCAGGCGCAGGTCGACGCGGCGCAGAAGAACCTCGACGCCGCCAAGACCGACCTCGCGTCGAAGCTGACCGCGCTCGACACGTCCAAGGCGAACCTGTCGGCCGCGCAGGCGGCTGTCGACGCCGCGACGACCGCGAGCAACGCTGCCCTGGCCGCGCAGGCCAGCGCGAAGACCGAGCTGGACAAGGCCACGGCGCAGGTCCAGGCCGTGTCGCCGCTCGTCCCCTTCGCCACCGCCCTCGGTCTGGCGAGCCCGGCGCTCAAGGCCACCTACCAGGCCGCCGTCGACGGCGCTGCCGCCGCCGCTGCGCAGGTCGCCACGACCGGCACCGCGCTGGCCAACGCCAAGAGCGCCGCGGACATCGCCACCGCCGCCGTCAACGCTGCACAGGGCGCCGTCGACATCGCGCAGAAGCTCGTCGCCGACCTGCAGGCCGTGCTCAACGGCCTGATCGACGCCCTGCAGAAGATCCTGGCGAACCTGCAGCCGCAGCTGGACGCCCTGCTGGCCGCCGTCACCGGCGTCCTCGACGGCACCCCGCTCGTCAGCATCGACAGCATCAGCCTGCAGACCCAGGCCCTCGTCACCAGCGCGAAGGAGGGCGGTCAGACGTCCAAGATCGTCGGCGGGGAGATCGTCGGGCTCCAGGTCCTCGGCACCGACGTCCTCAAGAACGCGCTGGGCGTCAGCTCGATCGACGTCCTCGACCTGGTCAGCGGAACGCTCGCCAAGGTCACCGACACCGTCAACGGCCTGACCGGCACCCTGTCCAGCGTCCTGTCGAACGTCCCGTCGCTGCCGACCCTGTCGATCCCCGCCCCGCAGATCGGCGTCCTCACCAAGACGACGTCGACCGGCATCGCCGGCGGATTCGGCCTGGCGGACAACAGCGTCAAGGCGCTGTCGGTCACGATCCCGGCGATCACGCTGCCGGCCCTCGTCGCCCTGCCGAACGCCGCGTCGCTCCCGGCCATCAGCGGCCTCCCGACCGGCGGGCTCGTCGGTGCAGCCGCGGTGGGCGACCTGGTCAGCAAGCCGATCGCGCTGAGCCTGGCCACCCTGTCGGAGCAGTCGAAGTTCCGGCCGGCCACGGTCGCGGCACCGGGCACGAACAACCCCGGCACCAACGCGCCGGGCACGAACACCCCCGGCACCCACACCCCGCAGACGCCGCAGCTGGCGACGACCGGTCTGCCGGCCGGGATCGCCCTGCTCGCCATCCTGTTCGTCGGCGGCGCGCTCCTGCTGCGCCGGCGCCTGGCGGACGGCACGGTCGTCTAGCTCCACCTGTCCGTACGACGGCGCCGCTCCCTCGCCGGGGGTGGCGCCGTCGACGTTTCCGTAGGCTGGACTCGTGGCCGACCGCGACTCGAGCACCCGCCTCTGGCTCGTCTACAGCGGCCTGCGCATGGCGCTGTTCCTCGGCGTCGCCGCGGCCATCTGGGTGATCACGCAGCTCAACGGGTTCCCGCTGCTGCTGCTCGCGCTGCTCGTCAGCAGCATCGCCAGCCTGTTCCTGCTGCGCCCGCAGCGGGAGGCGCTCGTCGCCGCGCAGGAGCGGCGGGCGGAGGCGCGCGCGGCGGAGAAGGCGGCGCTGCGGGCGCGGCTGGACGAGACGTCGTGACATGACGAAGGCCCCGGCGCGAGCGCCGGAGCCTCGTCAGCTGGACGTACCAGCTACCACTTGTGGCTGCGGGTCGTACCCGCCGTGCTCACCACTTGACGCTCCGCCGCATGACCGTCCCTGTCGTCGGTGGGTCGGGCCTGGTGCCCGCCTCGCACAGATGGTCGTCAGCGGCGCACTCGGGACGTAGCGGCCGAATGGAGCAACTTCGGCGGCTCAGTCCACCGGCTGCGTGGGCTGGACGAGGAAGATCCAGATGTCCCAGATGATGTGGCTGAGGACCAGCGCCGGCATCGGCGTGCCCAGGGCGGCCAGCCCCGACCAGCCGGCGCCGGCGACCGTCGCGGCGCCGACGAGGGTCGGGTTGCCGGTGACGACGTGCGCGCCGCCGTAGAGGGCCGTCGCCGCGGCGGCGCCCCTCGCGGGCCCGACCCGACGGGTGAGCTCCGACTGCAGCATCCCGCGCCAGAACAGCTCCTCGGCCGGCCCGATCACCCCCGCCAGCCGCGCCGCGATCTCCAGCTTCGGTCGCAGCGAGCGGAGCTCGTACACCTCGCCGATGTCGTCCGCGCCGTTCGGCATGACCACCCGCGCCGCCTTGTCGCCGACGGCGAAGACGGCGTACAGGCCGGCTGCGATGCCCGCGGCGGTGGCGAGGTCCTTCGGCTTCGGGCGCACGGCGCGCAGCTGGGCATCGGACGCCAGCGCCGTCCCGCCCAGCAGCAGCCCGGTCCGCGTCATGCGCTGCCAGAACTGGTCCTTCGGCCCTCGGAAGGTGGCGGCGAACGAGGCGTACCCGGCCGCGAGGGTGACCGCGGTCAGCACGCCGTTGCTGCGCCTGCTCATCGCTGCCACACCGCGGCCGCGGCCAGCCCGGCGGCCAGCAGCAGGCCGAACGCGGCGTGCAGCTGGGCGGTCTGCAGGTCGATCATCGCGATCGCGCGCTGCTGCCCGGCCGCGCCCAGCTCGCTGGCCCGCAGCGCCCGGACGAACAGCGGCAAGGACAGCACGGCGAGCAGCGACAGCGGCGGCAGCACGGTCAGCGCGACCGAGGCCGCGAGGGCGACGTAGGCGCCCACGAGCAGGAACACGTACACCTGGTGGGCGACCGTGCGGCCGGCCCGGATCGACAGCGTGCTGATGCCGGCTCTCCCGTCCTCGCTGATGTCGCGCCACTCGTTGCCGTGCAGGATCGCCGTGACCAGCAGCCCGATCGGGATGCTCAGGACAGCGGCCTCGGCCGACCAGTCGCCGGTGATCGTGAAGTACCCGCCGACCACCATGAGCGGTCCCATGAGCAGGAACACCAGCGGCAGCCCGAGCGCGCGGTACTTGTACTGCAGCGGCGGCGCCGTGTAGCCCCAGCCGCCGAGGAGCCCGGCCAGGCCGAGCAGGACGAGCGGCCAGCCGCGTACGGCCACGAGCCCGATCCCGATCAGCGCCGCTGCGGCGAAGGCGGTGCCGGCGAGGAGGAAGGCGGCCCGCTCGGTCACCCGGCCGGTGACGAGGGCGTGGCTCGCCCGCGGCGAGGTGATCGAGTCGATGCCCTTGCGGACGTCATAGATCTCGTTCACGACGTTGGTGCCGACCTGCAGCAGCATCCCGGCGACGAGCGCTGCGAGGAACAGCGGCCAGGACAGCACGTCGCGCACGGCCGCGAGGCCGGCGGCGGCGAGGACGGGTACGGACGACGCGGTCAGGCTGAACGGCCGGGCGATCTCGGCCCAGCCGGCGGCCCGGCGGCGCAGGCCGACGCCGGCGTCGGACGAGCCGCGCTGGCCGGGTACGACGGCCGCGACCTCAGCGCTGCCGTACAGCCGGGCGGCCTCGATGACGAGCGCGGTCTGCTCCTCGGACTGCACGACCGGCTGCAGCACCGGCAGGGTCATGCCGGCGTCGACGTACGCCTGCACGCGCGCCGCGATCTCAGCGGTCGTCCCGCACAGGAGGAAGGCGTCGACCAGCTCGTCAGAGATGAGCTGCGCGGCGGCGTGGTAGTCGCCTGCCTGCCACGCCTTCATCACCGGCAGGCGCACGGCCGGGTCGATGCCGACGCGGCGCAGCGAGATGTCCGACTGCACGGCGAGCATGTAGATGGCGAACGGCTCGCGCTTCGCGCGATCCAGCGCGGCGGCGCGGCTGTCGTCCACGAGGCAGAGCAGGTAGCCGCCGATCTCGACGTCCGCGAGGGTGCGGCCGGCAGCCAGCGCCGAGGCGGCGATGCGCTCGGCAGCGACGGCGATGCCCTGGACGGACTCAGCCGGCCGGGCGAGGTAGCCGTCGGCCGCGCGACCGGCCAGCTCGTGGAACGCTCTGCGGTACCCGGCCACCCACAGCGGTGTGCGGTGCACCGGCGGGAACATCGGCTCGATGTCCGGCCCGGCGCCCTTCGCCGGGATGCGCTCGCCCGCCCACAGCGCGCGCAGGTCGGCCAGCGCCTGCTCGATGGTGACGATCTGCTCGTCCGGGTCGTACGGCAGGCCCATCTGCGCGAGCCGCAGCGGCAGGCCGGACCCGATGCCGAGGGTGATGCGCCCCGGCGCGAGGTCGTCCAGCGCGCTGACGGTCATCGCGAGGACGACCGGGTGGCGGGTGTTCGGGTTCACCGCGCCAAGGGCCACGCCGATGTCGGGAACGGCCGCGCAGACGGCCGTCGCGTACGTGATGGCGTCCCGCTCGAAGTAGCTGTCGTGGAACCAGACCGACTCGAGTCCGGCGGCCCGCGCCTGCTCGGCGGCGTCGACCGCCTCCCGGACGTCGTCGCGGGCGGCCAGGCCGAGCGCGACGCGGCGGACGAGACTGGGCACCTGGCGAGCGTAGGTCGTGCCACCCTGCCGGGGTGAGCGGGCGAGTGGTGGTCGTCGACGACAACGCCTCGATGCGGATGATGGTCGCGATGCACCTGGGTCTGGAGGGCTGGGAGGTCGTGGGCCAGGCCGCGGACGCCGAGGCGGGGCTGGCCCTGGTGCGCGACCTGCGACCTGACGCGGTGGTGCTGGACGAGGAACTGCCGCACGGGCCGGGGACGCGGGTGCTGCCGCTGATGCGGGCGGCGTGCCCGGACGCGAGGGTGGTGCTGTTCTCCGCGGACGCGACGCACGAGGAGCTGGGCCGGGAGCTCGGTGCCGCCGGGTTCCTGCTGAAGGGCGACCCGCTGAGCCTGCTGTCCGCCCTGCTGTCCGGCTGACGACACCCACCGGGATCCACCGCAGCCGATGCTGACCGGCGCGGCCGCTGGTGACGATCCCTCTGTGCGCTCGACCGGCTACCTCGGCGAGGATGGCGGCCATGACCCGCGCCACCCTGGCCAAGGACCCCGCTGACGTCGCCCGCATGTTCGACGAGGTGGCACCCCGCTACGACCTGACCAACGCGGTGCTCAGCCTGGGCCTCGACCGCACCTGGCGCACCGCCCTCGCCCGCTCGCTCGACCTCGCCCCCGGCGACCGCGTGCTCGACCTCGCCGCCGGGACGGCCACGAGCAGCGCGGCCCTCGCCCGTACCGGGGCCGACGTCGTCGGCTGCGACTTCTCGCTCGGCATGCTCAGGGCCGCCAAGCCGTACGACGGGGTCGACCTCGTCGCGGGTGACGCGCTCCGCCTGCCGTTCGCCGACGAGGCCTTCGACGCCGTCACCATCTCGTTCGGGCTGCGCAACGTGGCCGACCTCGACCGCGCGCTCGCCGAGCTGCTCCGCGTGACGAAGCCCGGCGGACGGCTGGTCGTGTGCGAGTTCAGCTCGCCGACCTGGTCGCCGTTCCGCACCGTCTACGTGGAGTACCTGATGGGGCTGCTGCCCGCCGTCGCGACCAGGGTCAGCAGCGACCCGTCCGCATACGTCTACCTCGCCGAGTCCATCCGCGCCTGGCCGGCTCAGGCCGAGCTGGCCGACCGCATCACCGCCGCCGGCTGGACGGGCACCGCCTGGCGCGACCTCACCGGCGGCATCGTCGCCCTGCACCGGGCGACCAGAGCGGCCTGAGCTCAGGCCGGCCCGACCTCCGCGACGCCGTCCGACGACGGCCAGACCAGCTGGGGCAGGCCCAGCCACAGCAGCGACAGCGCCAGCCCGGTGACGATGCTGACGACGAAGCCCCGCCAGCCGTCCCACCGCCGGCGCTCGGGATCGGCCGGTCGCAGCCCCGGCAGCGGCCCGGACAGCAGCAGGAAGAGCACGACGCCGACGCCGGCCTCGCGGCCCAGGCTCAGCAGCCAGAACCACGCCCAACGGTTCGCGCGCTGCGGGTCCGGTCCCGCCACCAGCAGCAGGAACGCCGCGAAGGACGCCACGACAGCTGCGGCTCGTACACCGGTCGGCAGCAGCGACCCGCGCACCTCCACGTCGCGCTGCAGCAGCCCGGCCAGCTCGCGCTGCCCGTACGTGCGCCCGTTCAGCAGGACCGGCAGGTCGGCCTCGTACGGCCGTGGCTCGCCGGTCCGCCACAGCACCCGTTCGGGCGTCGCCACCACTGAGCGCACCCGGCCGTGCTGCGCGTTGTCGACCAGCTCCAGGGCAGCAGGGTCGCAGCGTACGGAGCACCCGCCGACCGGGGGTGCCACAACGGGCGGCACGCCCTACACTTGCCCCGACCCTTGTGAAAGCTTTCACAAGCGACGCGGGAGCTGCCATGACGACGACGCAGGACGCGGACGTCGTCGTCGTCGGCGCCGGTCCCGGCGGCAGCTCTGCCGCCTACGCGCTGGCGCAGGCCGGGCTGGACGTCCTGCTGCTGGAGAAGACGGAGTTCCCGCGCGAGAAGGTCTGCGGCGACGGCCTCACGCCCCGGGCGGTGAAGAGCCTCGTCGACATGGGGATCGACACGACCGAGGCCAACGGCTTCATCCGCAACCGCGGCCTGCGCATCATCGGCGGCGGCATGCGGCTCGAGCTGCCCTGGCCGGAGCTGGCGACGTACCCCGACTACGGCCTCGTCCGGCCGCGGCTCGACTTCGACGACCTGCTCGCCAACCAGGCGCAGAAGGCCGGCGCCCGGCTGCAGACGTCCACCAACGTGATCGGCCCGCTGCTCGACGACGCCGGCCGCGTGGTCGGCGTGCACGCCAAGGTCGGTCCCGACAAGGTCGAGCAGACCTACCGCGCACCGCTGGTCATCGCGGCCGACGGCGTCAGCGCGCGCCTCGCCCTCGCCCTGGGCATCGCCAAGCGGGACGACCGGCCGATGGGCGTCGCCGTACGCCGCTACTACACGAGCCCGCGCACCAACGACGACATGCTCGAGTCGTGGCTGGAGCTGCGCGCCGAGAACGGCGACCTGCTACCCGGCTACGGCTGGGTGTTCGGCGTCGGCGACGGCACCAGCAACGTCGGCCTCGGACTGCTCAACACCACGAAGGCGTGGCAGGACACCGACTACCGCAAGCTGCTCAAGAGCTGGGTCGGCGGCATGCCGGAGGAGTGGCAGTTCGGCGAGGAGTTCGCGACCGGTGCAATCCGCGGCGCCGCCCTGCCGATGGGCTTCAACCGGCAGCCGCACTACACCCGCGGCGTGCTGCTGATCGGCGACGCCGCCGGCGCGGTCAACCCGTTCAACGGCGAGGGCATCGCCTACGCCATGGAGTCCGGGCTCATGGCTGCCGAGGTCGCCGTGCAGGCCCTGGCCCGACCCGGAGGCGCGCAGCGGGAGCAGGCGCTGCAGGCGTACCCGGCCGCCATGAAGTCGACCTACGGCGGCTACTACACGCTGGGTCGCGTCTTTGTGCAGCTCATCGGCAACCCGCGCGTGATGCAGCTCGCGACCCGCCACGGGCTGCCCCACCCGCTGCTCATGAAGTTCACCCTCAAGCTGCTCGCGAACCTCACGGACCCGACCGGAGGTGACGCCCTGGACCGCGTCATCAACGGCCTGACCAAGGTCGCCCCGGCGGCCTGACGACCAACCGCTGCACGTAGGCTGCCCAGCGGCCCAGAACCACGGAGAGGAGAGGTCCAGGTGCTCGACAACTACGTACCTATCCTGGTGCTCTTCGTCCTCGCGTTCGGCTTCGCCGCCTTCTCGGTCGGCGCCGCGACGTTCACTGGCCCGAAGCGCTACAACCGGGCCAAGTACGACGCGTACGAGTGCGGCATCGAGCCGACGCCGCAGCCGATGGGCGGCGGCCG
>JAODNS010000328.1 GCA_025465145.1 Frankiales bacterium | reverse complement strand
CGCCGCCGCCGCATCATCGAGCGCGCCGGCGAGCAGGGCGAACCGGTCGCTGGTGCGGGTGGCGGACCGGCCGGCCGCGTCGGCGGCGCGTCCGTCCCAGCCGCCGGCGACGGCGGTGCGGCCGAGCTCTGCGGTGATCGCGCGCTCGGCCGCGCGTACCGCCTCTGACGCCGCCCGGCAGCTGCGAGCCGTCGCCAGCAGTGGCGCCGGGTCGGCGGTCTGCCAACTCACCGGGCCGCTCCGTCCTCGGCGCTGCGGTAGCCGTCCGCGGCCGCGGCCAGCAGCGCCGCCAGCCCCCGTACCGCCGACGCCGCCCCGTCGAGGGCGCCATCGGTCGTGCCGGCGAGGTCGCGGAGCGCCTCTGCGGTACGAGACCCGTCCGGGCCGCTGAACCGCGTCCGGTACGCCCCTGCGAACAGCGGCTCGCTCCCCCGCAGGATCCCGTCGCGGGCAGCGAGCAGAGCCGCGGGGTCGACCTGCAGCCGGGGCACGGGCGGACGGTAGATCCGGACGAGGAACCCTGCCGCGGGTTGTCCACAGCTAGCCGGGTGGGCGGCTGCCCAGCTGCTCGAGCGCCCGCCGGGCGAACACCTGCTGGAGCGTCGCGGTCCGCTCGCTGCGGGCGCGGCCGCCGAAGCTGACCGTCCAGTGCAGCAGCGTCGTCACGCGGCTCTTGAAGCCCACGATGTAGAACAGGTGCAGGGCCAGCCAGGCGAGCCAGGCGAGGAAGCCGGCGAACCGCACGGGGCCGATGCTCGCCACGGCGTGGAAGCGCGAGACGGTCGCCATTGAGCCCTTGTCCTTGTAGGCGAACGAAGCCGGCGCGCTCTTGCCCTTGAGCCGAGTGCGGATCGTCTTCGCGGCGTACCGGCCGCCCTGGATCGCCACCTGCGCGACGCCCGGCTGGCCGGCGAGCATGTCGCCGACGACGAACACCTCCGGGTGGCCGGGAAGCGTCAGGTCCGGCTCGGTCGTGATGCGGCCGGCCCGGTCGAGCGGCGCCCCGGTCTGCTCGGCCAGCTGCGCACCGAGCGGCGACGCGGCGACGCCCGCGGCCCAGATCTTGCAGCTGGCCTCGATGCGGCGGCGGCGTCCGTCCGGGCCCTCCACCTCGATGCCCTGCGCGTCGACGTCGACGACCTTCGCCCCGAGCTGCACGTCCACCTTGATGCGGTTCAGCTGCCGGGTCGCCTTCTCGGCCAGCCGGTCGCCGAACGGACCGAGGACCTGGGGCGCGGCGTCCAGCAGAACGACCCGCGCGGTCGCCGGGTCGATGTTGCGGAAGTTGCCGGTCAGCGCGCGCCGGGCCAGCTCGGAGATCTGGCCGGCCATCTCGACGCCGGTAGGGCCGGCGCCGACGACGACGAAGGTCAGCCACCGGTCGATCTCCAGCGGGTCCTCGGCGAGCTCCGCCATCTCGAAGGCGCCGAAGATCCGGCCGCGCAGCTCGAGGGCTTCGTCGATGCTCTTCATGCCGGGGGCGAACTCGGCGAACCGGTCGTTGCCGAAGTACGACTGGGTCGCGCCGGCGGCCACGACGAGAGTGTCGTACGGCGTGCGCGTCCCGCCCTGCGGCGACGTGCTGACGACCTCCTTCGCCGCGAGGTCGATCCGGGTGACGTCGCCGAGCAGGACCCGGGCGTTCTTCTGCCGGCGCAGCACCTCGCGGGTCGCCGGAGCGATCTCGCCCTCGGACAGGATGCCGGTGGCCACCTGGTAGAGCAGCGGCTGGAACAGGTGGTGCGTCGTGCGCGCCACGATGGTGACGTCGACGTCCGCGCGCTTGAGCGCCTTCGTCGCGAACAGCCCACCGAAGCCGGACCCGATGACGACGACCCGGTGCTTGTCCACGTACGAGGCCTTCCCGCTCATGGCAGCAGCACGCCCGGGTTCAGCATGCCCTGCGGGTCCAGGGCGTTCTTGACGGCCCGCATGGCAGCGATCTCCTCGCGGGATCGGGACAGCCCGAGCCACGGCACCTTCGCACGACCGACGCCGTGCTCGGAGCTGATGCTGCCGCCGAGCTCGGCGACCAGCCGCAGCACCGCGTCGGTCACCTCCTCACCGCGGTCGGCGGCGTCGAGGACGTTGACGTGCAGGTTGCCCTCGTTGACGTGCCCGAACAGGACCGGCCGGCCGCTGCCGATGACGCCCGGCAGCCGGTCGACGAGCTCGGGCAGCCCCGCGACGGGGACCGAGACGTCGAGCTTCACGGGTACGCCGGCGGCGCTGATGGCCTCGGTGTGCTGCTCGCGGTACGCCCACAGCGCCCGCTGCCCGGCCACGTCGGTGGCGACGGTCGCATCGCGCAGGCCGGGGATGTCCGCCAGCGCATCGACCAGCGCGTCGGTGGGGTCGGTGCGGCCGGCGCACTCGAGGACGAGGTACGCCGGGTGCTCGTCCGGGAACGGGGCGGGCAGGCCGCTGTGGCCGCGCACGAGGGCGAGGCCGGCGGCGAGGAACAGCTCGGCGGCGGTGAGGTCGGGCAGCCGCTCGCGCAGCGCGGGCAGGACGTCGACGGCGGCCTGCGTCCCGTCCAACGCGACGAGCGCGACCGCGCGCGCGCAGCCGCGGGACCAGGCGCAGCCGCAGCGCGGTGATCACGCCGAGGGTCCCCTCGCTGCCGCAGAGCAGCGAGACGAGGTCGTACCCGGTGTTGTCCTTCGCGAGCCCGCCCAGCCGGCTGATGACCGTGCCGTCGGCGAGGACGGCCTCGGCACCCATGACCTGCGCCCGCATGCTGCCGTAGCGCAGCACCCGGATGCCGCCGGCATTCGTTGCGGTCAAGCCGCCAACGGTGGCCGAGTCGCGGGCGGCGAGGTCGACGCCGAAGTCGAGGTCGGCGGCGCGGGCGTGCTCCTGCAACCCGGCCAGGGTGACGCCGGCGCCGACGGTCACCTGCGCGGCCGGCCGGTCCACCGCGTCGAGCCGCGTCAGTCGGGTCATCGACAGCAGCACCTCGCCACCGGCGGGGGTCGAACCGCCGACAAGCCCGGTGTTGCCGCCCTGGACGGTGAGGGACGCGCCGGCACTCGTGACCGCCCGGACGACAGCGGCCACCTGCGCGGTGTCGGCGGGCCGTACGACAGCCACCGCGCGGCCGGAGAACCGCCCGGTCCAGTCGGTCTCGTACGACGCGCGCAGGTCGTCGTCGACGAGGACGTGCTGCGCACCGACGGCGGCGCGCAGCTCCTCGATCACCTGAGGACCCACAGCCGGACGGTCTCGGGCAGCTGGCGCAACGCGGTCACGACGTCGTCGTTGTCCAGCGCTGCGACGTCTGTGACCACGTAGCCGAGGCCGCCGCTGGTGCCGAGCAGCTGCCCCTCGATGTTGAGCCCGTGGTCGGCGAGGACGCCGTTGACGGTGGCGAGGACGCCGGGGGTGTTGGCGTGCAGCAGCAGGACGCGGGTCGTGCCGGGGGCGCGCGGCAGCGAGACCTGCGGCAGGTTCACCGACAGGGAGGTGTTGCCCTCGGCGGCGTAGTCGCGCAGCTTGCCGGCGACGAAGTTGCCGATGTCCTGCTGGGCCTCCTCGGTCGACCCGCCGACGTGCGGCGTGAGGATGACGTTGCGCAGCCCGCGCAGCTCGGAGACGAACTCCTCCCCCGCAGCCTTGGGCTCCTGCGGGAAGACGTCCACCGCTGCGCCCGCGAGGTGGCCGCTCTCGATGTGCGCGCGCAGGGCCTTGTGGTCGACGACGAAACCCCTGCTGAGGTTCAGGAAGACAGCGCCCGGCTTCATCCGCGCGAACTGCTCCTCGCCGAACAGCCCGCTGTTGCCCACGCGGCCGTCGACGTGCAGCGTCACGACGTCCGCCTGAGCCAGCAGCTCCTCGAGGGTGCCGCAGCGACGGGCGTTGCCCAGAGCGAGCTTGTCGCTGGTGTCGAAGAAGAGGACCGACATCCCGAGCGCCTCGGCGAGCACCGACAGCTGGCTGCCGATATTGCCGTACCCGACGATGCCGAGCCGCCGGCCGCGCACCTCGTGGCTGCCGACCGCGGACTTGTCCCAGATGCCGGCGTGCATGTCGGTGCTCTTGTCGGTCAGCCGGCGGGTCAGCGCGATGAGCTCGGACAGCGCGAGCTCCACGACGCTGCGGGTGTTGGAGAACGGCGCGTTGAAGACAGCGACGCCCTTGTCCGTCGCGGCAGCGAGGTCGATCTGGTTGGTGCCGATGCAGAAGGCGCCGATGGCAACGAGGTCCTCGGCGGCGTCGAGCACGCGCTGCGTGACGGTCGTGTTGGAGCGGATGCCCAGCAGGTGGGTGCCCCTGATCCGGGCGACCAGCTCGTCCTCGCCGAGCGCCACCGTCAGCCGCTCGACGTCGTACCCGGCATCGCGCAGGACGAAGGCCGCATCGTCGTGCACGTTCTCCAGGAGGAGGGCGCGCGGGCGGTCGCTCACCCGCTCCAGCGTAGGTGCAGGAGCGGGCTCCTGGCCGGAGTCGTTGGCCACAGCGCGAGGCCCTACGAGAGATCGCGTCGGGACAGCAAAAAGCCGGCCGTACAAGGATTTTTCCCTTGCATCGGTCGCTACTGCGGGGTAGTATCGAACACATGTTCGAAGGCTCGCTGTCCGTGAAGACACTGGCGCTCGTCGCCGCGTTGGACGGCGTAGCAGGTCAGGCACCGGCGGATCTCGACCCTGCACAGGCACTGGTCGACGCGGGCGCCCTGCTGGTCGCGGCGGACCGACTCCGCGCCGTGGCACTTGCTCGCGTGGCCGACATCGAGCGCCGGCAGCTGCACGAGCTCGACAACAGCCCATCGACGAGCGCTTGGGTGGCGGAGCAGGCAACGAGCATGTCGCGGGGCGAGGTCGCGCTGGCGCGGCAGCTCGACCGCGTGCCGCAGGTCGCGGCGCGCATCCCGGCGGGCGGGTTGTCGCTGGACAACGGCGTCCTCATCTCGCAGGCGCTGCGTCGGCTCCGCCCGCACGTGGACCGGCCGGACGGGCTCATCGACGGCCAGCCAGGCGAGCAGGTCATCGGGGCGGTGGTTCAGGACGGCGTGCGCTCGCTCGTCGGGGAGTCCCGCGGTGGGCTGCGCGACGAGGATCCGCTGCTGCGGCGCCTGCTGATCGAGCTGCACGACATCGCGACCCGACCCCTCGCGCAGCTCGCTCGGCTGGAGGCGGCCTTCCTTGTCCTCGCTCGCCACGTCGAGCGCGGGCAGCTCAAGGCGGCTCTCGGTGTGCTGGTCGACGCCGTCCTGCCGAACGAGCTGGCCAAGCGGTCGGAGGACAGTGAGCACAACCGTCATCTGGACCTGCGGCTGGACCAGGAGCAGGCGTGTTGGGAGGTGCACGGCCAGCTCGACCTGGAGACCGGCGAGCTGCTGCACACCGCCGTGATCGCGGCGATGGCGACCGACGCGGACAACCCGGCTGACACCGCAGCAGCGGCGCAGGCGCGCGAGCGGGGACTGGATCCCTACGAAGAGGGGTGCCGCCAGGTGCGCACCACCGGCCAGCGTCGCCACGACGGCCTGCGACTGGCCCTACGGCGCCTGCTCGACAGCGGCGCGCTCGGCAGCCGGGGCAAGCACGTGCCGCACATCGCCGTCCTGGCGACCGAGCACGCGTTGCACGCTGAGCCGGGTGCGCTGCCCGCGCGCGCGGCGTCGGGCGCGCGGGTGCCGCGGTGGTTGGTCCAGCGTTGGGTCTGCGGCAGCGCGATGACCCGGTTCCTGTTCAGCCTCGGCCACCGCGTGATCGAGAGCAGCCACACGGACCGAACACTCAGGCCGCACGAGCGGCGCATCAAGGAGCTGGAGACAGGTGGCGTCTGCGAAGCCGCCGGGTGCAGCAGAGGAACAGCGACCGGGCACCGGCTCGTGCCGCACCACCCGACGCTGTACGCGGTAGATCCGACGACCAGCCTCGACGACGCCGTCCTGCTCTGCGAGGTGAGCCATCACGACCTGCACGAGGGCAACCGCAACGTCCGGCTGAAGAACGGCCGCGTGCTGACGCCGCACGGCTGGCTGCAGCAGGAGGCCGCATGACGCACTGGCAGCGGTGGCACGACGACGTCGGACGGCTAGCGTTCGCGGCATGACGCCGAAGCTGCGACCTCTGCTGCGGGGCCTGCCGGCCTACAAGCCGGGCCGCCGCCCAGCCCCCGGCCAGGACCTCGCCCGGCTGGCCAGCAACGAGACGCCGTACCCGCTGCTGCCCGGCGTCATCGAGGCGATCGCGGCGGCCGTCGCAGACGGCAACCGGTACCCCGACCCGGCCGTTGAGCAGCTCACGACCGCGCTCGCGGCCAAGCACGGCGTCGGCGAGGACCGCGTCGCCGTCGGCTGCGGCTCGGTGATGCTCGTCCAGCAGCTCGTGAACATCGCCTGCGACGCCGGCGACGAGGTCGTCTACGCGTGGCGCTCCTTCGAGGCGTACCCGGGCCTGGTGAAGATCGCCGGCGCGACGCCCGTACCCGTACCGCTCAACGGCTACGAGCACGACCTCGACGCCATGGCCGACGCCGTCAGCGACCGGACCCGGCTCATCCTCCTGTGCACGCCCAACAACCCGACCGGGCCGGCGCTGCGCGAGGCCGACGTCCGGGCGTTCCTCGACCGCGTCTCGGACGACGTGCTGGTGGTGCTGGACGAGGCGTACGCCGAGTTCGTCTCCGACCCGGCGGCGGTGGACGGACGTCGGCTGCTGGCCGAGCAGCCGAACCTCGCCGTGCTGCGCACCTTCAGCAAGGCGTACGGCCTGGCCGGCCTGCGCGTCGGCTACTGCCTCACCGGCTCCCCCGACGTCGCGGCCGCGCTGCGACAGGTGCAGGTGCCGTTCTCGGTGTCCCTGCCGGCACAAGCCGCGGCGCTCGCCAGCCTCGAGGCCGAGGATGAGCTGCTCGCCCGGGTCGCCGACGTGGCGCGCGAGCGGGAGCCGCTGCGCAAGGCGCTGCTCGACCTCGGCTACGACGTGCCACCGAGCGAGGGCAACTTCGTCTGGCTCCCGACCGGCACCGACACGATGCGCGTCGCCGGCGTCTTCGACGAGGCAGGCGTCCTGACCCGGCCGTTCGACGGCGACGGCATCCGCATCACGGTCACCACCGCGGACGACAGCGCGCGGGTCATCGAGGCAGCGCGGACCGCTCTCGCTCCGACTGCATGACCCGGCGCTCCATCACGAACGACAGGAACGGAACGGTCCCGGCCAACAGCACCAGCCCCGTCCGCGGCAGCGGCCAGCGGCGGCTGATCGCGAGCTGCACCGCTGCCATCAGGTACAGCAGGTAGAACCAGCCGTGCGCGGTCCAGACGACCTTGCCGAACGCCGGTCGGTCGAAGCCGTACGTCAGCGGGATGGCGACGAACGTGCCGACCAGCAGCACGACGCCGGTGACGTACGCCATCACGCGGTACCGCCCCAGGTCCGTCCTCACGCCTTGCCGTTCAGGCGGGCGAGGTACGCGTTGTAGGCGGCCAGCTCGTCGTCCTGCGGTTCCTCGACGGGCGCCGCGGGCCGCGGCAGCACCACGTCGTCCACCGGCTCCGCCCGCTCCTCGCCGTCCGCCTCGCTCAGCAGCTTGTAGAAGCAGAACAGCGTGAAGGCGGCGAACAGCACCCACTCGACGGCGTACGCGTAGTTCTGCAGCGAGTGCGTTGTCTCGCCGCGGCCGAGCTGCCAGCGACCGAGCAGCAGCATCGGGACCGACGCGGCCAGGGTCAGGAGCAGACCGAGGAGCCCTCGGGGGGTCAGCAGGCGCCGGAGCACGCTTGCGACGCTACCCGCGGGGAAGGTTCAGCGCGTGGCGAAGACGGAGTGGCCTGACGTCCTGATGGTCGTCCGGCACGGTGAGAGCAGCGGCAACGTGGCCCGCGACCGCGCCGAGGCCGACGAGCTCGAGATGATCGACATCGCGGAGCGGGACGTCGACGTGCCGCTGTCCGAGCTGGGCAAGCGGCAGGCGGCGGCGCTCGGCAGCTGGCTGGCCGAGCTGCCGGCGGACGAGCGCCCGACGGTGCTGTACGTGTCTCCGTACGTGCGCGCGCAGCAGACCGCGCGGATCGCGCTGGAGGCGGCCGGCCTCGACCTGCCGACGGTGGTGGACGAGCGGCTGCGGGAGCGCGAGTTCGGTGTCCTGGACCGGCTGACCCGGCGCGGCATCATGGCGCAGTACCCGGACGAGGCCGAGCGCCGGGCCCGGCTGGGCAAGTTCTACCACCGGCCGCCCGGCGGGGAGTCGTGGTCCGACGTGCTGCTGCGGCTGCGCGGCGCGCTCGACGACCTGCGCCGCGACACGGTCGGCGAGCGGGTCCTGGTGGTCGCCCACCAGGTGGTCGTGCTGCTGTGCCGGTACGTCGTCGAGCAGATGACCGAGGAGCAGGTCCTCGAGGTCGACCGGGCCGGCGAGGTCGCCAACTGCTCGGTCACGTCGTACCGGCTCGACGGCGAGAAGATGGTGCTCGAGCGCTACAACGAGACCGCTCCCGTGGAGGAGCAGGACGAGCAGGTCACGGCTGAGCCCGATGTCGCAGCAGCCCCCCGCTGACGCGCCGGCCGTCACGCCGCAGCTGCTGCGCGACTGGCCGCTCCCGACGCTGGACGACGGCGGCAGCAAGCACGACCGCGGCACGGTGCTCGTCGTCGGCGGCGCCGACAGCACCCCCGGGGCCGTCCTGCTCGCCGGCCTCGCCGCCCTGCGCGTCGGGGCGGGCCGCCTGCAGGTGGCGACGGTACGGGCAACCGCCGTGGCGCTGGGCGTTGCGCTGCCTGAGGCGATGGTGGTCGGGCTCGACGGCGGGGTCAGCGCGGCCGACGCCGACGAACTGGTCGGCAGAGCCGAGGGCGCCGAGACGGTGGTGCTCGGCCCGGGGCTGCTCGACAGCGACGCGACCCGCGCGCTGCTGGCGGCGCTGCTGCCGCGGCTGACCTGCCGGTCGTTGGTGCTCGACGCTGTCGCGCTGACGGCGCTCGCCGGGGCACCCGAGCTGCTGACGGGGCTGAACCAGGTGGTGCTGACCCCCAACAGCGGCGAGCTCGCGGCGCTGCTCGAGGGCGAGGAGCTCGAGGGTCGCGCGGCGTCGGCGCGGGTGGCGCAGCGGTACGGCGCGGTCGTCTCCACCCAGGGTTGGGTCGTACGACCGGACGGTCGGGCCTGGCGGGACGAGGCCGGCGGCATCGGGCTCGGCACCAGCGGCTCCGGCGACGTGCTCGCCGGTGCCGTCGGTGGGCTGCTCGCGCGCGGCGCGGCCGCGGACCAGGCGGGGGTGTGGGGGCAGTACCTGCACGCCGCGGCCGGCGACCGGCTCGCGTCGCGGGCCGGCCGGATCGGGTTCCTCGCCCGCGAGCTGCTCGACGAGCTCCCGCAGGTCCTGGCGATGCTGCGCGGCTGATCTCGCCGCAGCGCGAGAAAAATCGGGACGTGCTGGTCCGAACGGCGCTGCGGGCGCTACCCTGATCACGGCTTGCTTCCCACGCACGTTCTTCGAACGCCCGCGGAGTGTGATCGCCGGGCGTATCGCGTCTCCGGTCTCACCCTTCGAGGTGAAGACATGTACGGACAGCCCGGGAGCCGTGAGTGCGGCGCCCGACCTGTTTACAAGGAGATAGATCAATGGCTCAGGGTTCTGTGAAGTGGTTCAACGCCGAGAAGGGTTTCGGCTTCATCGCCCAGGACGGTGGCGGTGCTGACGTGTTCGTCCA
Organism: Frankiales bacterium; assembly: GCA_025465145.1. GTDB lineage: Bacteria > Actinomycetota > Actinomycetes > Mycobacteriales > SCTD01 > RYN-124. The sequence goes on along the minus strand of JAODNS010000328.1, from coordinate 3,173 downwards.
CTTCTCCGCGATCCAGTCCGACGGCTACAAGTCGCTCGACGAGAACCAGCGCGTCGAGTTCGACATCACGCAGGGCCAGAAGGGCCCGCAGGCCGAGAACGTTCGCGCGCTCTAAGCCTCACTGCGTTCGCGAGGCCCGGTCCCCATAGGGACCGGGCCTCGCTGCACGTCCGGGGTGAGACGTCAGCGCGTGCCGGCCTTGTTCTCGTACATCCGGGCGTCCGCGCGCTGAACTGCTGCGTCGACGGACTCCCCCGGCTCCGCGGTCGCGTAGCCGATGGCTGCTGACAGCGGGACGCCGCGGACGGAGCCGGCGTCGCCGACGCGTGCGGTCAGCCGGGAGACGAACCCGTGCGCGGCGACGGCGCCGAGGCCGGGCAGCAGCAGCGCGAACTCGTCCCCGCCGAGCCGGGCGGCCACGTCCCCGTCGCGTACCGCCGCCCGCAGTGCCGACGCGCACAGCTGCAGGTACGCGTCGCCGGCCGCATGGCCGTGCTCGTCGTTCATCGCCTTCAGGCCGTTGACGTCCACCACGACGACCGAGACCGGGGCGCTGCCGTCGCAGGTGGCGACCGCCTCCTCCCACGCCAGCCGGTTGCCGAGGCCGGTCAGCGCGTCGCGCCGCGCCGCCGCCTCGGCAGCCAGGACGAGCTGCTCGAGCTCGGCGCGCAGAACGCTGGAGTGCACGACGACGCCCGCCGCCTCGCCGACCTTCTCGCCGACGACCTGGCACAGCGACGTGAACCCGCGCGGCGTCGCGCCGGTGTGCAGCAGGACGAGCAGCCCATTCGCGGGCGGGCCGAGGGGAACGACCAGGTGGCTCTGCGCGCCGTGCTCGGGACCGAGCGGCTCGGGCAGCGGGTGCTCGGCGCTGCTCTGCCGGCAGACCGTCTCCTGGAGTCCGACGTCGACGAGGACCTGCGCCATCGCGGCCCGGACCTCCTCGCGGTCGGCGTTCAGCCGCCAGTCCCGCTCGACCACGACGAGCTCGTCCTGCGCGGGCAGGTAGATGGCGGCGACCTCGCAGGACAGCGCTTCGGCGGCAGTACGCGCGACGTGCTCGAGAACCCCGTGCACGTGGGTTTCCCCGCACTGCATGACGGCACGGACCGCGTGCAGCAGCTCGAGCTCGTCGGCCAGTGCCTTCGCCGGCGTGATCGCCTCGACCAGGTTGGCGGCGCCGTGGGCCGCCTCCCGCAGCACGGCCTCGTCGGAGCTGAGGTCACCGTGCGTCGAGCCGAACAGCACGACGAGGTCGTGGTCGACGGGTACGAGCGCTGCGGACCGGGCGTAGTACGGGCCCATCACCTGCTGGGGCGAATCCCCGGACCAGGTGACCAGGCCACCAGCGGCGGCGCGCCTGAGCGCGACGTCGTCCTCCACGGTCAGGTCGATGTTGCCGGCCCAGCCCGCTCCGCGGCCGTGGCCGCCGATTTGCAGGTACCGGCCGGGCGTCACCTGGCGGAACACGAGCACGTCGGTGGCGGACGTCGCCGCCGCGAGCTCGGCGAGCGTCGGCCCGTCAGCGGGCAGCGTCCGCTGTGCGGGTACGGCGGCCAGCTGTTCCGTCATGTGCGCCTCCCGGGCAGTCCCCGTCAGTCTCGGCCGGGGGGACGTGTCCGTACATGACACGAACGGGCGGTTACCGGGCCCGAGCCGGGCGTGGCCCGTGCAGGAGGGCCTCGCGCTCCGCCTCGGTCGTCCCGCCCCACACGCCGTACGGCTCGCGCGACTCCAGCGCGTGCTCCAGGCACTCCCGACGGACCGGGCAGCTCAGGCAGACCTCGACCGCCGCCTCCTCCCGCGTGCTGCGGGCCGGCTCGCGCTCGCCGTGCGGGTGGAAGAACAGGTCGTCGCGGCCGCGGCACCGGGCCGCGAGCTGCCACTCCCAGCGCCAGGTCTGGGCACCGGGCGGCACGGCGGTGCCGATGACGTCGGGCACGGGGGCTCCTCGGGACGGATGTCGCTATTGTCTACTACCGCCCGTAGAAGTTCTACCGGTCGTAGTATGACGCGCATGACACGGCTGGGCGGGCTCGAGCGCGCGGCGATGGAGGTCGTGTGGGCGGCGGACGGGCCGCTCACCGCGCGGCAGGTGGCGGACGCGCTCGCCGACCGCGGCCTCGCGTACACGACCTGGCTCACGGTCCTCACCCGCTGCGAGCGCAAGGGGCTGCTCAGCAAGGAGCGGGTCGGTCGGGCGCACGCCTACCGGGCCAGTGCCAGCCGCGAGGACCACATCGCGGTGCTCATGCAGCAGGCGCTCGGGCAGGCCGATGACCGCGAGGCCGCGCTGCAGCACTTCGTCCGCTCGGTGACCCCTGCGGAGGCCGCAGCGCTGCGGCGCGCCCTCGACGGCCGCTGACCTTGCTGCCCGCGGCGCTCCTGCTGCTCGGCGCCGTCGTCCTGCTCTGCACCGCCGTACCCGCCAGGTTGGCCGCCGCCTCCTGGTGCAGCCGCTCCCCCGCCCTCGCGCTCATCCTGTGGCAGGCGATCGGGCTCGCCGGCGGCGTCGCCGCGCTGGAAGCCGCGTCGACGGTCGCGCTCGCGCCGTTCGGGGACGACCACCTCGCCGCCCTGCGCGCGCTGCAGCCGTTCCGCGCGCCCTGGTGGTCCTGGCTGGCCGCGGCCGTCGCCCTGGCGGTGTTCCTGCGGCTGACCGGCGTCCTCGCCGCCTCGACCGCCCGCACCCTGCGGGTGCGCCGCCGGCACCGGATCCTGCTCGACCTCGTCGCCACCCCCTCGGCCGCGCTGCGTGGCGCGCGGGTGCTCGCGCACGACCTCCCGGTCGCGTACTGCCTGCCCGGGTTGCGGCCGCGCGTCGTCCTCTCGCAGGGCGTCCTGGCCCGGCTCGACGACGCGGAGGTCGCCGCCGTCCTCGCGCACGAGCGCGCCCACCTCACGGCCCGCCACGACCTCGTCGTGCTGCCGTTCGTGGCGCTGGGCGCGACCTTCCCGCGCCTGCCGGCGGTACGGACGGCGCGGCTCGCCGTCGCGCTGCTCGTCGAGATGCTCGCCGACGACCGGGCGGTGCGCCGGCACGACAGGACCGTGCTCGCTCGCGCGCTGGTCGAGGTCGGCACCGCCGCGGTCCCGGCCGGTGGTCTCGGCGCCGGCGGCGAGGACGTCCTGCTGCGGGCCTCCCGGCTGCTGCACCCGCCGCCGCCCCTGCC
>JAODNS010000323.1 GCA_025465145.1 Frankiales bacterium | reverse complement strand
CCCGGCAGCGAGGTCGTCGGCACGCTCGTCGCGCTGCTGCTGCTCGTCGGCTCGCTCGCCGTCTCCCTCGGCGCCGACCTGGCCGGCGACGGCAGCGGCGGCGGCCGGTTCGAGCTGCGCCGCCTCGCCCGCGGGGCCGGCGCGCTCGTCGTTCTCGGCGCGCTGCTGGCCGGCACCGCGCAGATCGGCTTCCTGTTCCCCAAGGCGTCGTCGGAGCAGGTCGTGCCGCCGATGCGCCCGCAGCTGCCGCCGCCGGCACCGGACCGGGTGCTGTTCACGGTGCAGTCGGAGCGGCCGGTGACGTGGCGGCTCGGGACGCTCGACGTCTACCGCGAGCCGGCCTGGCTGACGCCGCCGTTCGACACCGGCCGGCTGGTCCCGCTGCCCAAGAGCGGGGCGGTGCCCGCCGCCGCGAAGGGCGAGACCCGCGGCGCGCTCACGGCCGACAAGACCTTCACGGCGCGCTTCACCCTCGCCGACAGCGCCGGCAAGATGCTGCCGACGCTGGCCGGTGCCGTCGAGGTGTCCGGCGGCCCGCAGCTGGAGTACGACCCGCGCACACAGTCGGTCCGCGTACCCGGCACCCGCCCCCGCCGCGGCACCACGTACACGGTCGTGGCGAAGGTGCCGCCGACCGGGCGGGACCTCGCGGCGGCTCCCCCGCCCGGCCCGGCGCAGGAGGAGTTCCTCGCCGCGCCGCCCGCTCCGGTCGAGGTGACGAACCTGCTCGGCGAGGCGCCCGAGAACGCCTTCGCCCGGCTGCAGTTCGTGCGCAACGCGTACTTCGCGAACGTCGTCGCCGCCGGCGCCGGCCGGCCGGTGGACGTGCCGCCGGCGCGGGTCGTCGAGATGCTGCAGGGCAAGAGCGCGACGCCGTACGAGATCACCGCCGGCGAGGTGCTGCTGGCTCGCTGGGCAGGGATCCCGGCGCGCATCGGCTACGGGTACTTCGGCGGGGAGGCGAAGAGCGGGACCGTCGAGGTGCGGCCGCGGCACGGCGCGACCTGGCTGGAGGCGTACTTCGGCGGTCACGGGTGGGTGCCCATCGTCGGGACGCCGCCGCGCGCCCGCGTCACGCTGAACAAGGACCAGCAGAACGGCGACCCGTCGGTCCGCGCGTCCAACGAGCTCGCGCTGGTCACGTACGTCCCCGTCCGCCTGCAGACGGTGCGGCTGCTGTACGAGGTCGTGCGCTACTACGCGGGGCTCGCCGTGCCGTTCCTCCTCGCCGGGGGCCTGCTGCTGTTCTTCCTGCCCGCGCTGGTCAAGGCGCTGCGCCGCGTGCTGCGCAGCCGGCGCGCCGGTCAGCTCGGCCGGCAGGCGCGGATCGCTGCGGCGTACGCGGAGCTGCGCGACGCCGGGACCGACCTCGCCATCGGCACGCCCGCCATGACGCCGCTGGAGTTCGTCGACGCCGTGGCGCCCGACCCGGAGCACCGCGAGCTGGCCTGGCTCGTGACGCGGGCGCTGTGGGGCGACCTCGCCCGCGATCTCACCGATGAGGACGTGCGCGCGGCGGAGGCCATGTCCCGCTCCGTCGCGAAGCGGATGCGTACCGCCCAGCCCGGCTTCAGCCGCGTCGCGGCGCTCGCCGCCCGCAGCTCCCTCGTCGCTCCCTGGACCCGCGAGCTGCCGGCGCTGTGGCCGGAGCGGCGCAGGTTCCTCTCGCCGGCGCCGATCACCGTCGGCCTCGTGCTCGCGCTGACGGGTGGCCTCGTCCTCGCCGGCACCCGCGGCGGGGCGCCGCCGCCAACGGGCCCCGCGCTGCCCGAGCTGGCCGCTCCGGCGACGCTCGGCGACCTGCGGTTCGTGCCCGAGCCGGAGGCGGAGAAGGCATACGCCGCAACGGGATCGACGTCGCTCGCCTCGAGCGGCAGGGTGTTCAGCATCCGGCAGGGCGACGTCGTGCAGGGCTCGCTCCAGGTGGCGGGCCTCGTCCCCGACGTCGACGTCCGGTCGCGCCGGGTCCGCGAGCAGGTGCTCAGGGGGCTCGGCAGCGGACGCTTCACCCCCGTGCGGATCGGCGACGAGCGGGCGTACCGCGTCCGGCTGCCCGAGCAGACGCTGCTGCTGGCCTTCGACCGCTCCGGCCGGTCGTACTCGCTGATGGTCACGCGAACCGCCTTCCGCGACGCGGAGCGCGTGTTCGCCGCGGTTCTCGCCTACCGTCGAGGTGCCGGCACGCCCTCCCTGCTCGGCCCGGCCGACGTGCCGGTCCCCGACCCCCGCCGCGGGAGCCCGTCGTGAAGCGCCTGCCCCTCGCCCTCGGTGCGCTCGTGCTCGTCACGGCGTGCGGCGGTCCGGACCGGTCGCTCTCGCTGGGGTTCAAGGAGGTGCCGAGCGACGTCGTGCTCGGCGCGCAGACCAGCCCGTCGCCGTCCGCGCCCGTCGCCTCTGCGCCGGCGGTGCCGGCCGTCCCGCTGCCGCCGCCGCCCAGCGTCGTGACCCTCCCGCCGCCGCCGTTCGAGGTGCCGCAGGCGGGACCTGAGCCTGCGCCGCCCGCACCGCTGCCGACCGCCGCCGCCTGCCCGCCGGCGGACCCGCTCGCCGCGCCGAAGCTCGAGGCGCCGCCGACCATCACCCGCCCGCCGGCCACCGCCGCGTACCTGTTCGACAACGTCGGCACGTTCTCCGTCAGCGGCGCGAACGCGCGCAAGGGGACCTTCCCGGCGAGGACGCTGCGCATCGTCTCCAACGTGGCGAACGGCAGCGGCGGGATGACGTACGACGTCGCCGAACGCATCGGCGACATCACCACGACGACCAGCTACCGCGTCACGACCGGCGCGCCGGTCGACAACGGCCTGTTCATCACGCGGACGACCTACCGCCGGGCCAACGGGGAGGTCGCCACCTTCACCCCCACGCCGCCGCTCGAGCTCGCGGCGCTGCCGCTCGTCCGCGGGGCGACCACCGACCAGCGGGCGGTGGACCCGGACACGCAGACGGCGATGTCGTTCACGTCGACCGTCGAGGGCAAGAGCCGCGTCGTCGCCTGCGGCGAGCCGCTCGACTCATGGACGGTGCACCTGACAGAGGGCCGGCTGATCAGCCCGTCGCAGGACCTGGACTTCGACTCCACCTACACGATCGGCACGCAGTTCGGCGGGCTCGTCCTGCGCGACGCAATCGCGTTCACCGGGATGGACGGAAGCGTCGGCGTTCAGCGGTCCAACCGGGCGACCATCAGCACGGTCCCCAAGTGAGACGGCTCGTCCTCGTCGCCCTGCTCGTGACCGGCTGCACCGCGAGTGCCGCTCCCTCCCTGCGCCCGGCACCGGCCGACGCCCGGGTCGGCGGTGTGCTGCGCGTGGGCATCACCGCACCGGGCTCGGTGGACCCTGGCAACGACTACGAGCCGATGGGCGACCTGGTGGTGCGCACGATGTGCGACCCGCTCATCGCCGCGGATCCCGTCACCGGCGAGCTGAAGCCGTCACTGGTGCAGTCCTGGGTCGTCAGTGACAGCGGGCAGCGGCTCGTCCTGCGGCTGCGCAAGGGAATCCGGTTCTCCAACGGCACGCCGGTCACCGCCGATGACGTGGCGTACAGCCTGTTCCGGCTCGCCTCCGCCGATTACGCCAGCGCGTCTGCCGGCCTGCTGGAGGCGGTGGACGGGTACCCGCAGGTGCACGGCGACGCCGAGACCGACGACGACAGCGCCCGCCGACGGCTCAAAGGCGTGAAGACGCTCGACGAGCAGAGCCTGGAGATCAGCCTGCGCCGGCGGCAGGGCGACTTCCTGCGGGTGCTCACCAGCCGCGTCACGACGCCGGTGCCGCGGGAGGCCGCGAGCGCGGACAGCGCGGCGTTCGCGCAGCGGCCGGTGTGCAGCGGGCCGTACGCGCTGGCGGCGCCGTTCCGGCCGGGCGACACCAGCCTGCGACTGCGCCGCGTGCCCGGGTACCGCGGCGTCGACACGACGCTGAGCCGCGGTGGTGCGGGCTACGCGGACACCGTGGACCTCCGCGTCTACCCGACCGCCGCAGCCGCCGCAGCCGGTCAGCGCAAGGGCGAGGTGGACGTCGCCGCAGCGACGCCGACGGACTCCGCCGACGTGCAGAGCGGACCGGCGCCGCAGGTCGAGTACGTCGGCTTCCCCACCAGCACCGGACCGGTCTTCGACAAGCCGGCGGTCCGCCGCGCGCTGGCGCTCGCCCTGGACCGGGAAGCGCTTGTCCAGCAGGTGTTCCCGGGTACGCGCACCCCTGCGACAGGGTTCCTGCCGCCGACGACGCGGCCGGTGTTCACCGACGCCGGCTGCGCCGAGCTCCCGGTCGCCGGCGACGTGCCGAGCGCGCGCGCGCTGCTCGCCGCGGAGGGCATCTCGCTGGCGGAGGTCCGGGCGCCGCTGTACCTCAACCCGGATGGGCGCAACCTCCAGCTGGCCAAGGCGATCGCGTCGCAGTGGAAGGCGGCGCTCGGCGTGACGGTGGTGCCGACGCCGCTCCCGTTCGACGCGTTCCTCGCCCGCGGCACCTCCGCGAAGGGCTTCGACGGCCCGTTCCGGTTCAGCTGGTCGACGCCGTACCCCGACCCCGACGGGATGCTCTACCCGCTGTTCAGCACCGAGCGCGTCGGCCGGGACAACCTGGCCCGGTTCAGCAACCCGGGGGTCGACCGCGTCCTCGTCCGACAGGCGCGGGAGGCGGAGGACGCGCGGGACCGCCAGCTCGAGCAGCGCCGGGTCGAGCAGCTGCTGTGCCGGGAGCTGCCCATGCTGCCGGTCACGTTCAGCCTGTCCAGGTACCTCGTCGCGCCGGCCGTACGCGCCACCGGACAGACGTACGTCGACCGCGCGACGGGCCAGCCGCTGCTGCGCGAGCTGTACCTCGGGCGCTGACGGCGCGAGGACCTGACAGACTGAGCAGATGGACCCGAGCAGCAGCGTCGACGACCAGATCGCCCCGGAGACGCCGGCAGTGGAGCACGACCCCATCTCGCCCGAGACGCAGGCCGCGGTGGACGCCGCCCTCGCGCGCGTCGACGCCATCGTCGCGGCCGACGAGGACCTGGTGCACGGCGACGTCGTCGAGCAGGTCGCGCTGGACAGCCCGCTCGACGTGGCCGTCCAGATGTGCGAGCAGAGCATGGGCTTCGTGCCGGACACGATCCGCCAGCGGCTGTTCGAGCACGAGCACGCCGACACCATCGCGGCCGGCGCCGCGCTCAGCGCGGAGCGCAAGGCGGCCGAGGACAAGGCATCCCAGCGGTCCGCCCGCGCCGCCGCCACCCGCGCCAAGACGCTCGCCGCCGAGGCCGCCGCGCAGTCCGCGTCGCTGCGCTCTGCCACCTGCCCGAACTGCTTCCAGGTCCGCTCCCCGGCAGGGACCTGCGGCTGCGACGAGTGAGCTTCCCGGACGTCCGCTGGGGCAAGGAGCGCGAGTGGCTCCGCGGCCCGGTGACAGCGTTCTCGTCGTCGAAGCCGGGCTCCTGGCTGATCCGGACGCTCACCCCGCTGGACCGCCGGATCCTGCTGCGCAGCAAGGGCCGCCGGACGCTGCTCGGCCCCATCGGCGCGCCGACGCTGCTGCTCACGACGACCGGCCGCAAGAGCGGCCTGCCCCGGACCACGCCGCTGCTGTACACCCGCGACGGCGACGCGCTGGTCGTCGTCGGCAGCAACTTCGGCCAGGCCCACCACCCTGCGTGGACCGGCAACCTCCTCGCGCAGCCCGACGCGGCCGTGCTCATGGGCGGCGACGAGATCCCGGTCCACGCGGAGCTGCTGACCGGTGCGGCGGCCGAGGCCGGGTACGCGCGGATGGTCGAGGTGACGCAGACGTACACCGAGTACCGGTCGAGGACCGACCGCGACATCCGGGTCTTCCGCCTCGCCCGCCGCTGAGGCCTCAGCCGGCGGTGCGGCACTCCTGCAGGGCGACCGCCAGCCCGGTCGCCGCTGCGACCGCGTCGTCGCGCGCCACCGCCTCGTCCAGCGCCGCGATGCCGCCGGACAGGGCAACCCACCGCTGGTCCCGAACGGCCGCGGTGCCCGCCAGCCGGCGCGCCTCCGCGAGGTCGGTCCGCACGTCGTCGGCCGCGGCGTTCGCACGCACTCCCTGCTCGACCAGCCGCAGCCGCACGCAGGCCTGCGCCGCGTCCTGAGCGGCAGTACGCAGCGGCGGCGGTTCCGGCTGCGAGGTGCAGGCGGCGAGGACCAGCAGGACGACCAGCCGCCTCACGGCCGGACGAACGCCTTCACGGTTGCGCACTGCGCACCGACCGACGGACCCGAAGGGCGGATCGTGTAGCTGCCGACGGCGGCCGGCACGATGAACGTCTCCGCGTAGTGCACGACGAACGGCGGGAAGTCCCCTTCCACGGTGACCTGCTCGCCCTCCACCAGGTTGAGGACGTTGACGCTGCCGTGGGTCTCGTGCGGGACGCGGCCGGTGAACCAGTGCCGGTGCGTGTCGATCGGTTCCGCCTCGTGCAGCCCGGTCCGCTCGCACCGCCAGCCCTCGCCCTTGTCGATCGGGGTCACGACGTTGACCAGCTCGCGCTGCACGTACCCAGTGTCGCGGTCCCAGCGGAGGGACCGACGGCCGCGTTCGATGTTGATCGGCCGCGGTCGCCCGTCCAGCCCCAGCCGGCCCCAGTCCCAGAGCTTGAACGTGAAGATGAACGGCGTCGCGCTGATCTCGAGCACCATCGACCCCGCGCCGCTGCAGTGCACGGTCCCGGCCGGGATCAGGAAGTGGTCGTGCTTGCGGGCAGGGAGCACGTTGACGAACTCCGCGGCGTCGAAGTCCGGCTCGCGCAGCGCCGCCAGCATCCGGTCCGGGTCGACGTCGCTGCGCAGCCCGAGGTAGACGTGCGCGCACGGCTCGGCGTCGAGCAGGTAGTACGACTCGTCCTGCGTGTAGCCCCAGCCGAACTCGTCGCGGATGTGCTCGGTCAGCGGGTGCACCTGCAGCGACAGGTTGCCGCCGCCCATCGTGTCGAGGAAGTCGAAGCGGATCGGGAACTCGTCGCCGAACCGCGCGCGGACCCGCTCCCCCAGCAGCTCGGCCGGCCGGGACAGCACCAGGTCGAGCGCAGGCAGCTCGAGCCGCTCGACGCCGAAGCCCAGCAGCAGGCTGTTCTCCTCCGGCACGCAGTCGAAGCACCAGCCGTAGTTGGGCGGCCCGGCCGGCAGGTCGCACACCGCGCGCATCCACTGCCCGCCCCACGGCGCCGGGTCGAAGAACGGCACGACGCGGAACGGCCGGGCAGCCACCTGCGCCAGTCCGCGCCGCACGGCCGCGCCGTCGACGATCAGCGGCCGCTCGGCAGTCGTGTCGAGGAAGGCGTCCACCCGCTCGAGCAGCTGCGCCTTGAGCCGGTCCGCCGCGCGCCAGTCGAGGAAGAACGCCCGCTTGTAGAGCAGGGCCGGCCGCTCTCCCGCGTTGTCCGCGCCCAGGTTGCCGAGCTCGCCGCTGCGCTGCCGCTGCTGGAGCTCCCAGCGCGGGAGGTCGGCGTAGACGAGGACGTCGTACGGGACGACGAGCGACGCGCCCGTGCCGTGCAGGGCGACGGTCCCGGGGCAGGCGGCGACGCGGGAGCGCAGCTGCGCCAGGCGGTCCGGGTCGAAGAAGTCCTCGATGCCGCGGGTGCTCAGCCGGCCGAAGACGGGGTCGTCCGTCAGCTCGTCAGCCACCAGGGCCGCCAGCTCGACGGGCGTCCGGTACGCCTCCGCGACGTCGACCACCAGGTCCGCGTCCAGCAGTGGGAGCAGGTCGGACGGGCGCACGCCCGGGTAGCACTCGACCACCGTCACCCGGCCAGTCGGCAGCCGGGCCAGCACGTCCTCCGCCGTCCCGACCTGGACGTACGGGCTCTTGTCGTACGTGCTCATGCCAGCGCCGCCAGCCCCCGCAGCGCGGCCGCGTCGCCGTACCGCGCGAGCCGCACGTCCACCTGCTGCCCCGGCCACAGCAGCGGCTGCACGTCGACGCCGTCGAGGAAGCCGCCCACCGCCGGGCCGCCGCCCACCACGACGGTGTCCGGGCCGTACGCCAGGCAGAGTGCGGCGATCCCCTGCGCGAGCCGGACGGGGTAGCCCGGCTCGCCGACGCGGGCTGCCCGGCACCAGCCTTCGATGGTCCCGCGCCGGCCGCTGGTGTCGACCGGTCCGTCCTCCGTCAGCGGCAGCTGCCCGCCCAGTCCGCCGAACCCGTACGCCTGCCCGTTCTCGACCACGCAGCAGCCGACGCCGGTGCCGATGGTGAGCACCACGGCCCGGCCGGGCAGGCCGGCCGCCTCGCCGAGCCCGTACGCCAGCGCGTCGTTGACGACGAACGCGCGGCCGCCCGTGCGGGCGGTCAGCCAGCCGCACAGGTCGAAACCCACCGCCCCGTCGAGCTTCCCGGGCAGCGCGACGACGCGGTCGTCCGCCACGAGCCCGGGCAGGCACAGCCCGACGACGTCACAGCCGTCTGGCGGGAGCAGCTGCTCGAGGCAGGCCAGCGCACCTGTCAGCGACGTCGACCCGTGCGTCACCACCTGCACCGGTCCGTGGTCGACCGCCGCCTTGATGCGCGTCCCGCCCAGGTCGACCGCGAGCATCACGTGCGCTCGTGCGCGCCGGTGCGGTCGACGTCCCAGGTCCGCCCCTGCACGACCAGGCCGAGCAGCCGAGCGTGCGGATCGAGCCCGTCCAGCTGCGGCATCGCTGTCACCTCCCCGTCGAGGCCCCAGTGCACGCCGAAGACCGAGCGCACCACCAGCTCGACCCACGCGCCGTCCGCGGCGCAGGCCCAGTCCGTGATCCAGGGAAGCTCCGACGGCGCCTTGAGCGCGCCGCCCTGCTCCGGCGCGAGCACGCCGTCGGCGAAGTGCGCCTGCCCGAACGGGCCCTGGTTCGCGCTGCGGGCCAGCCCGTGGATCCACTGCGCGGCCAGGTCCTGCCGGCCGAACCGGTACAGCGCCGCGGCGGCCGTCGGCGGCCACGCAGGGAACGCGCCGGTCCACTGGTGGTCCGGCCGGACGTTGTAGGACGCGTCGGTGTCGCGGTCGGAGAGGGCGCGCATCCACGTCGGCGTCTGCAGCTCGCGGACGAAGAAGTCCACCATCTCCGCGCGCTGCTGGTCGGTCAGGTCCTCCGGGATGGCGGCGGCGACGGTGGAGAAGTCGTAGCAGTGCCGTACCGGCACCAGCCGCCCGTCGCGCTGCCGGGCATACCAGTGGCCCGCACCCTGCGCGTACAGCTGACCGAGGTCGCCGGCGAGGACCCCGGCCTCGGTCTCGTACCAGAGCGCGGCGAGGTCGTCGCCGAGGAAGCGCGCCACCTCTGCGGCCTTGCGCAGCATCCAGACGTTCGCCGCGTTGAGGCTGGCCACCTCGTTGACGTAGGTGCTCACGCACTCGAGCAGGTTGCCGATGCCGCCGTAGTTGGCCAGCCCGCTCTCGCTGCGGAACCGCCGCCAGTTGCACGCGTACCGGTCGAGATGGCCGACGACGCTGAGCGGCTCGCCGCCAGGGCCGGGCAGCTCGCGGGCCAGCCAGTCCAGGTCGCCGGTCGCCCGTACGTACGCGTCGATCGTCTGGCACATCGCGTAGTCGTTGACGGCGTACCAGACGCCGACCGGCTCGCCGGTGAGCCACTCGGTGCCCATGTGCGTGTGCACGTCGGTGGAGATCCAGTGCTCGAGGTAGCGGCGCATGACGGCCGGGTCGAGCAGCGAGTGGACCAGTCCCGACAGGCTGTAGTCCCACAGGAAGGTGAGCGACTGCCAGTAGCGCGGCATGAGGGTGTCGTAGGTGCGGCCCATGACGGAGTACGGGTTGTCGCGCTTGAAGTAGACGACCCCGATGACGCCCATCAGCCACACGCGGCGCAGGTCCGGGTCGGACGTCTGGAGCATCGGCAGCGAGCCCGAGTAGCGGTCGTTGCCTGGCGTGAACACCGCTGCGAGCTCGGCGTTCCAGTCCCGCTCCGTCGCCGCGACGACCTCGTCGGGATCGGCCGCCAGCCGGTCGTAGGTTGCGAGCGCGGTCCCCTCGTCCTCGCCGACGACGAGCAGGTACGACGCCTCCCAGGCGGACCGGCCCGGCAGCACCGGAGCCCAGCGCAGGCCGTGCTCGTCGGCCACGTCGGCCCGCCCCGCGCCGCCCTGCACGACCACGGCGCTGCTGTGCCGCGCCGTCCACACCAGCGCGCCGCGTTCGGCGTCCACGTGGACGTCGTTGTCCTCCTCCCACGGCGGCGACGGCTCGTGCCAGCGGGCGACCTTCTTGGTGATGCCGGCCCGCAGGGCGAGCCGCACCGGGACGCAGCGCCCCTCGTCGCGCAGGTTCGTGACGGTCAGCCGTACGAGGACCGCGGTGCTGCCGACGGGGACGACGGTGGTGGTCTCGACCCGGAGTCCGTCCCACTCCGCGGAGCGATGCACCTGGTCCGGCCGCCAGGTGCAGGCCACCGCGACGCCCAGCGCGGTGAACAGGCGGTCGTCGAGGAAGAGCTGGCCGGTCGCGAGCTCGCCCATCGCGTACGGCGGGAAGCTCACGCTGCGGACGGCGACCGGGTCGAGGTCGACCTGCGCGCAGCCCAGGAAGTTGGTGAGGCCGGGCGGGTTCCACAGGTCGCCGAAGGAGTGCACCAGGGTGTCACTGCACAAGTCCTGCACCACAGGCGGCGCGAACGTCGTGTCGAGAACGGTCATGGCATCCGCACGCTGACCTGGAAGGTGGTGCGGTCGGCGCGGTACCAGGCGGTGAACAGCTCGAACGGCTGCCCGTCCTGCGCGTTGTTGATGGAGGACAGCTTCAGCAGCGGGGCACCCGTCTTCACGCCGAGGTGCCGGGCGTACGCCCGGTCGGCAGCGGCCGCCTCGATCATCCGGTGACCGCCGGTGACCTCCACCCCGTACTCGCTGGACAGCACCTTGTAGAGGCTGACCCCCTCCAGGTCGTGCTCCTCGAGCCCGGCGAAGCGCGTCGCCGACACGACCGTCCGCGCGACGCAGATCGGCGCGCCGTCGGCGAACCGCAGCCGCTCCAGTCGCACCACGGCGCTGCCGGTAGGGACCTGCAGCAGCGTCGCCTCGTCGACCGTCGACGCATCCACCCCCTGGTCGAGGACCCGCGTCGCGACGCTGTGCCCCCGCTCGCTGAGCTCGTCGTGGAAGCCGCGCATCTCCTGCACGATCAGGTCCGCCCGCTTAGGCCCTCGCACGAACGTTCCGCGGCCCTTCTCCTTGCGCACCAGGCCTTCGGCAGCCAGCTCGCCCAGCGCCTGCCGCACCGCCGTACGGCTCAGGCCGTACGTCGTGCCGAGCTCGGCTTCGGACGGCAGCGGCGCGTCCGGCGCGAGCTCGCCGTCCGTGATGGCCGTGCGGAGGATGTCCGCGAGCTGCGCGTAGTACGGGACCGGTGAGGCCTTCGCGATCGCTGAGGTACGTGGCATCCTGTCATGACAGCACATCAGGCAAGGCAGGTCAGGGAGGCGGCGTGGAGCACCTGCTCGACGGTGAGCTCGCGCAGCTGCGGCTGGGCCTGGACGCGTTCGCCGCGGCTGTCTCGGTGACGGAGCCGGTGGAGTGCGTCGAGGACGGGCTGGTCGGTGGCGTGCCCGTGCGGAGCTACGGGACCGCCGCGCAGGTGCTGGTGTGGGCGCACGGCGGCGGGTTCGTGAGCGGCAGCCTCGACGCGATCGATCCGGTCTGCCGGGCGCTCAGCAACCGCACCGGGTTGCGCGTCGTGTCCGTGGGCTACCGGCTGGCGCCGGAGCACCCGTTCCCGGCCGCACTGGAGGACGTCCTGACCGTGGTGCGTGGGACGCCGGGCGTGCTGGCGGTCGGCGGCGACAGCGCCGGCGGCGGGCTGGCCGCGGCGGCCGCCCGGGAGGCGCCCGGGCTGCGAGCGCTGGTGCTGCTGTGCCCGTGGCTGGACCTCACGCTCACCTCCCCGTCCGTGCTGGAGGAGGGGAGCGGCGCCGGCCTCACCGCCGAGGCGCTGCGGGCGTTCGCGTCGCTGTACACCGACCAGCCCGCAGACCCGCGCGCGTCACCGCTGCTGGCACCGGACCTGGTGGGCTTGCCGCCGGTCGTCGTGGTGACGGCAGAGCACGATCCGCTGCGGGACGAGGGCGAGCGGTACGCCGCGCGCGTCGTCGCGGCCGGGGGCGAGGCCGTCGTACGGCGCTGGGCTGGCACGGTGCACGGCTTCGCCGGGATGACGGCCGAGCTGGCGGAGGCAGCCGAGGCGCAGGACTGGGTGGCGCAGCGGCTGGTGGAGGTGCTCAGGCGGGCGTGACGAGGTACGGCGCGACCGGCGCGTCGAGGCCAGGCAGCTCGCGCGCCACCAGCTCGGTCACCGTCAGGTCCGGCCCGAGCAGGGGCGCGGTCGCGGGTGACGCGAGCACCTGGCCAGGTTCGGCGACGGCGACGAGGCGGGCGGCCAGGTTGACCGGCGGACCGAAGTAGTCGCCGTCCTGGGCGAGCGCGTCGCCGTACGCGATCCCGGCGCGGACCTGCAGCGCGGCCTCCTGCGCCCGCGGGTGCCGCACCAGCCGCTGCGCGACCTGCGCCAGCCCGGCCGCGGTCGGCGACACCCACATGACCGCGTCGCGGGCGGTGGCGGCTTCGCCGCTCTCGGCCCGGTCGATCGCCCCGCCAAGCACGCGCATCGCCGCGGCCTCCGCCTCGGCCGGCCGGGAGGTGCCGGCGTTCCAGCACGCGCGCGAGGCCGGTCGCCGCCTCCTCGCCGAGAAGGTCGCGCACGAGCAGCCACGTGCGGACGGCCTCCAGGTCCTGCTCTCCCAGCACCGGCTCGGTCGGCGTGGGGGTCCGAAGGCGCGCCAGGCCCGGCACACGTCCGCGGGCTCGACGCCGAGCAGCTGCGCCGCCGCGTCGGCGTCGTACCGCGGCCGGGGCGGCCGGATCATCCGGTCGCCGGCGACCGCGAACAGCCGGTCGACGGCGTCGGCCTCGAGCATCTCCTCGATGTCGCAGCCCTGTGCGGTGAGGAACTCGAGCAGCGCCAGCCGGTCGGCCGCACCCGGCGCGACCGGGTCGTACAGCCCAACCTCCTGCCACACCTGCGGGTCGGTCATGCGAAGGCCCGGCCGACGTCGGACGCGCCGCCGGTGACGGTGAAGCCGAGCCGGGCGTTGACGGCGCGGATGGCGGCGTTCTGGTCCATGTTCGACGTCAGGACACGCTGCCAGCCGGCCGCGCGCAGCCGGGCGAGGTGCGCCGCCTTGAGCGCGGCGGAGACGCCCTGGCCGCTGGCGTCGGGGCGGACGCCGGTGAGGTACGTGGCGAGCGAGCCGGCGGCGGGGCGGGACACGACGCTGGTGATGCCGGTGAGCGCGCCGTCGCGACGGGCGAGCAGCACCTGCCACGGCTCGGCGAGGACGGTCCGGAAGACGCCGTACGGCAGGTCGCCGCCTCCCTCCCGGTTGTCCGGCGCCGCCCGCATCCGGTCGGCGAGGAAGACGTGCACCTCCTGCCAGGTCTCCTCGGTGTCGGCGGGCTGCTCGAGCACGTGACCGGCCGCCGCGGCCCGCTCGACCGCCCGCGCGACCAGCGGGGCGGGCAGGTCCGCGAGCTGGAGCTCGCTGTCGACGTGATGGCCGAGCACCGCCAGCCCCCACGCCTGCGCCGCCGCGAGTCCGGCCGGCTGGTCGTCCGGCACGCCGAGCAGCACGCCGGGGACGCCGCCGCTGCGCACCACGGAGGTGACCCGGTCGTACAGCGCCCGCCCCACGCCCTGCCGCCGCGCTGCCGGCTGCACCCACACCGCGCCCATGCCGTAGCCGAACGCCTGGAGGGGCGCGCCGACAGCGGAGGCGTTGCCCACGGGCGTGCCGTCGAGCTCGCCGACGAGGATCTCGACCGGCTCGCCGGCCGGCGCCGCCGCGAAGGCCCGTCGCAACCGCGCCCCGCCGTACCAGAGGGCGTTGCCGACGTTGAGCGCGTCCAGGTCGTCCTCGTCGCTCGCGGTCCGCACGGTGATCACCGGCCGGAGGCTAGAGGGCCTCAGCAGCCGAGGACAGCGAGATCGCTGCCGGACCTGCCCTTGCGGACGTGCACCTGCGCCGGGATGCGCTGCCGCAGCTCGGCGACGTGGCTGACGAGGCCGACCACGCGCCCGCCCTCCCGCAGCCCGTCGAGGACGTCCATGACCTCGTCGAGCGTGTCCTCGTCGAGCGTCCCGAAGCCCTCGTCGACGAACAGCGCCTCGATCCGCGCACCGCCGGCCTCCGCGGCCACCACGTCGGCGAGGCCGAGCGCGAGCGCGAGGCTGGCGAGGAACGTCTCGCCGCCGGACAGGGTGCTGGTCTCCCGGTCCTGCCCGGTCCAGGTGTCGCGGGCGAGCAGCCCGAGCCCGGACCGGCCACCGCCGCGGCCGATGTCGGTGTGGACCAGCGAGTACCGGCCCTGGGTCATCCGCAGCAGCCGCTCGCTGGCGGCGAGCGCGACCTCCTCCAGCCGCGCGGCGAGGACGAAGGACGACAGGCTCATCCGCAGCGTGTTGCTGCCGCTGGTGCCCGCGCACAGGTCGGCGAGCCGCCGCACCTCGGTCGCGCGCTCGCGCAGCGGCTCGAGGTCGGCGAGCGCGGCCAGCAGGTCCGGGACCAGCGCGTCGACGGCCGCGGCGGCCG
>JAODNS010000313.1 GCA_025465145.1 Frankiales bacterium | reverse complement strand
GGACTGCTGAATGGCAGCACCGCCACCATCACCGGCCTGCACCGCGACGGCCTCACCCTCCGTACCAGCCGAGGGCAGCAGGTCCGCGTCCCTACCGGCTGGCTGGAGCAAGGACGGCTGGACCACGGGTACGCGATGACCGTGCACAAGGCGCAGGGGCGCACCGTCCACACCGCCCTGCTCGTGGGCGGAAACAGCCTCTCGACTCAGGCCGGTTACGTCGGGCTGAGCCGCGGCACCCACGACAACTACCTGTTCCTCGACTCAACCGAAGCCCATGACCTCACCACCGACTGCAGCCACGCCGTCCAACACCGCCCCGCCGCACCTCGACCGCCAGGCCGGCAGCTCGAGCGGGACAGCCGTCAGCGGCTCGCGCTCGACGGGCGACCCGCACGCGGGGTTGTCCACAACTTGCACCGGCTGGCCCCTGGCCCCGACCTGCCGGACGTAGGCAGAGCCGGGAGGTGAGACATGGCCAGCATCCGTCGGCGTGGCGATGTCGGCGCCTACCAGGTGCGCTACCGCGACCCTGCGGGCAATGAGCGGTCGCAGAGCTTTCGCCGCAAGAGCGACGCTGACCGCTTCGCCACGCTCACCGAAGCCGACAAGCTCCGCGGCACCTACGTCGACCCGTCGGCAGGGCGGATCACCCTGCGAGCGTTCGCCGAGCAGTGGCTCGCCGCCCAGACCTTCGACGAGTCGACGCGCATCGCGACCGAGCTGCGGATCCGTCTGCACATCACGCCCCACCTGGGCGACCGCCCGATCGCGTCCATCAAGCCCTCAGACATCCAGGGGTGGCTGCGCCTGCTGCAGCGCAAGCTGGCGCCTCGCTACGTCCGCGTCATCCACGCCAACCTCTCGGCGCTGTTCAACTCCGCCATCGACGACGAGCGCCTCAGCAAGAACCCGTGCAGCGCCGCGTCCGTGCGGCTACCCGCCCTGGACGAGGGGCGTGTTCAGCCCTGGACCAGCGAGCAGGTCAAGGCGCTCAAGACGGCGTTGCCCGCCAGGTACCGGCTGCTGGCCACCCTGGCGGCCGGATGTGGACTCCGCCAGGGCGAGCTGTTCGCCCTGGGCGTCGAGGACATCGACCTCAAGAGCGAAGTCGTGCACGTCCGACGGCAGGTCAAGCTCCTGGGCGCGCACCAGGTCTTCGCTCCGCCCAAGGGACGCAAGACCCGCGACGTGCCGCTGCCAGAACGGGTCGCCCTCGCAGTGACGGCCTACCTGGAGGACTACCCGGCCAGGACGGTCGGCCTGCCCTGCCAGAGCGCAGACGGCGCTACCCGAGAGGTCCCGCTGCTCATGTCGTCCAGGGAGTCCGGCGCACTCAACCGCAACTACATCAACCGGCACATCTGGAAGCCGGCTCTCGTCGAGGCCGGGATGCTGCCGACCCGGCAGAACGGGATGCACGCGCTCCGGCACTTCTACGCCAGCGTGCTGCTGGACGCCGGTGAGAGCGTCCGCGCCCTCGCGAGCTACCTCGGGCATGCCGACCCCGGCTTCACCCTCCGGGTCTACACGCACCTGATGCCCGCCAGCGAGGAGCGCACACGGCGCGCGATCGACCGCGTGCTGGAGTGATCGTCAGAGATCGAGCCGGCGGATCGTCGACCGGCCCACCGCGTAGAGCAGCGGCCCAGGCTCCGCGCAGGCGGCCGTGATCTCAGCAAGCCGGGCGAGGAAGTGCCCAGCCATCTCCGGTGACCTGAGGTTGCCGCTACTCAGGCAGAAGGCGCGGACCCGGCTGTCCAGCACCGCCGCCCGCTCGACTTCCCGGTAGCGGATCCGCTGGTCCTTCATGAAGACGACCCAGCCGCGCTCGCCGGCGAGTCGAAGCCACTGCGGGTCCTCGATCCTCTCGTCGGCGGGGGAGCCGTAGACGTCGACGAGGGTCTGCAGGCGCAGGCCGGCGGCACGAAGGATGCGCGGGACCTGCACACTGCCGAGGCTGCGATCGAGCAGGAGGTCGGGCAACCCAGGCGGGTGCCCGACCGTCGAGGTCATGCCGCGTGGGGCATCGCGACCCGGACGGCGTCCTCCAGCTGCACCAACGGGACGCGGTACTCCTCGGCAACAACGGTCAAGGACTCCCCGGCCCGGAACATCTCCAACGCGTCCTGGACCCGGGCCCCACCGCGCTCGAAGATCGGCTGTCCGAAGCCCCGGGAGGGGTCGACGACGACGTCCGCGACCTCGTAGCCAGGAAGATGCAGCAGCTGAGCCCAGCCCGCGCTGTCGAACTCGATGCGCTTCAGGTACTGCTGCATCACCTCGACGAAGACCCGCTGGCCGCTCCTGACGACGACCAGGTTGCGCAGTGCCGATGCCGTCTCGTCGTCCGCGCTGTCGGCGAAGTCGTAGAGGACCTCCGCTCCATCGGTGTAGAGCCGCTTGCTGGCCAACGCGTGGTTGAGCCCGAACTGGCGGTCCAGCTCGCTCAACGCCGGCCGGATGCGCTGCAGCGGCACGCCGGAGCGCCGCATCCCAGCCAGCACCAACCCCTCCGCGAGCCCGACGAAGGGCACCAGCGGTCCCCGGACGCCAGTTGGCTTCTGCACCGTCGTCAGGATCGGCTCGCCAACGACGTCGGCAGCCGTCACCCGCTGCTTGCGGTAGCCACGGGCCCAGCTGTGCAGCGTCGAGCTCGGGACCCCCAGGAACTGCGACGCCTCGGCGAGCGTGTAGAGCGGCGCTGTGAAGCGATCCGGGACACCGGAGGCGTCGAGCAGTGCGGTCATCGTGGCCCCCCTCCTCGCAGATTCTCGACCGCCATCCTCGCGCAGCTCGCAGGGCTGCGTACGTCGCGGGAGCGGCGTGTTGACCATGGCATGCCGCTCCGACAACGACTGCCCGGAACGCGGCGAGGCCGCCGGACCCAGCAGGGTCCGGCGGCCT
>JAODNS010000211.1 GCA_025465145.1 Frankiales bacterium | reverse complement strand
AGCAGGTCCGGACGGTCCACCACGGCCACCTCGGCCGGACCGGCGACCAGCGCCTCGGCGACCGCGCAGGCCCAGCCCGCGAACCGCGCGTGCCGGGCGAACAGCGGAGCGACCGTCGCCAGCGCGGCTTCGGCGGCCGTCCGGTGGACGTCCGAGCCGGTGAGGGCGGCGTACGTCAGCAGCGCACCTGCGGCCGCGGCGAGCCCCGACGGCGTGGCGTTGTCCGTGGGGTCCTGCGGTCGCCGAACGAGCTGCTCCGCGTCGTCGGCGGTGTCGAAGAAGCCGCCGTTGCCGTCGCCGAAGTGCTCGAGGACGACCCGCAGCACGTGCTCCGCGCCGCCCAGCCTGCCCTCGTCCCCGGTCACCTGGTGCAGCGCGAGCAGCCCCTCCGCCAGGTCGGCGTAGTCCTCCAGCACCCCTGCGTGGGGGCCGGCGACGCCGTTCCGGGAGACCCGCCGCACCCGCTGCGTCGTCTTGTCCCAGTGGACGGTCGCGAGGAGGTCGGCGCAGGCGTCCGCCGCCGCGATCCAGTCGGGCCGGTCGAGCAGCGCGCCGCCCTCGGCCAGCGCCGCGATGGCGAGCCCGTTCCACGCGGTGACGACCTTGTCGTCCCGGGCCGGCTGCGGCCGGCGCGCACGGGCGTCGAGAAGCGCCGTCCGCACGCGCTCGTACCGTTCGAGGTCGTCCGGCTCCTGAAGCCGCTGGACCACCGACGTGCCGTGCTCGAACGTGCCGCCAGGGGTGACGTCCATCTGCCGCGCGGCCCACGCGCCGTCCTCGTCGCCGAGCACGTCCGCCAGCTGCTCGGGCGTCCAGACGTAGGTCAGCCCCTCCTCGCCCCCGGTGTCCGCGTCGAGCGCGGAGGCGAAGCCGCCCTCCGGCGTACGCAGGTCGCGCAGCAGGAAGTCGCCAGTCTCCAGCGCGATGCGGCGCGCCAGCTCGGAGCCGGTGGCGCGCCACCAGTGGACGTAGACGCGCAGCAGCAGCGCGTTGTCGTAGAGCATCTTCTCGAAGTGCGGCACCACCCAGTGCCGGTCGACGGAGTACCGCGCGAAGCCGCCGCCGAGCTGGTCGTACATGCCGCCGCGCGCCATCGCCTCGCAGGTGCCGCTCACGAGGTCGAGCCCGTCGCCGGTGCGGGCGGCGTGCCGCAGCAGGAACTCGAGCACCATCGACGGCGGGAACTTCGGAGCGCTGCCGAACCCGCCGGACTCGTTGTCGTAGGCCGTCCGCAGCGACGCCGCCGCCTTGTCGAGCAGGTCCGCCGTGACCTCGGCGGTCCCCGTGTCGGCGGGCCGGGCGGACAACCGCTGCACGACGTCGGCGCCGGCGGCGAGCACCTCGTCGCGGCGCTGCTCCCAGGTCTGCGCGATCGACTGGAGCACGTCGGAGAACGCGGGCATGCCGTGCTTGGGCTCCGGTGGCCAGTACGTGCCGCAGAAGAACGGCTCGCCCTTCGGGGTCAGGAACGACGTCATCGGCCAGCCGCCGTGGCCGGTCATCGCCTGCACCGCCTCCATGTAGACCGCGTCGACGTCCGGCCGCTCCTCGCGGTCGACCTTGACGTTGACGAAGTGCTCGTTCATGTACGCCGCGGTCGCCTCGTCCTCGAACGACTCGTGCGCCATGACGTGGCACCAGTGGCAGGCGGCGTAGCCGACGGACAGCAGCACGGGGACGTCCCGGCGGTCGGCCTCGGCGAAGGCCGCCGGCCCCCACTCCCACCAGTCGACCGGGTTGTCCTTGTGCTGCAGCAGGTACGGGCTCGTGCTGCTCGCGAGGCGGTTCGACATGCCGTCATCCTCCCCGGAGGCCGGCCCGCCGCTTGCGCCGCTCGAACACGCGCCGCTGCACGAACAGCCGGGCCAGCCCGCCCAGCACGATCGCTACGAGGTTGATGCACAGCTGGAGCGCAGCCCCACGCGCCTCGCCCCACTCCCGGTAGGCCCCCGCCACCGCGATGTTGGCCGCCGCCGGGATGGTGGTGACGGAGATGAGGACGCCGACCAGCGCACCCGACTTGGCCGACGTCAGCGACAGGATCCCGGCGGTGCCGGCGAGGTAGGCGACGAGGACGGAGTACACGTCCGGGCGGCTGATGAACAGCGTCAGCGGGTGCTCGGGCAGCTGGTCCGGCGCCACCCCGATCGCCTTGAGCACCGAGATCGCGATGTAGACGGCAGGCAGCACGGCGGCGAAGCCGGCCGCCAGCGCGACGAAGGACCTGCGAGCCAGGGCGGCCCGCCGCTCCACCAGTGCCACGCACAGGGCGGCGAGCGGCCCGAACTCGGGCCCCACCACCATCGCGCCGACGATGAGGATCGGTGAGTCCAGCAGGATGCCGACCGCCGCCAGCAGACCCGCGATCAGCATGAACTCCACGAAGTTCACCGACAGCGACGTCTCCTCGGACGTCCGCGCCTCGACGTCCTCCCACACGACCTGGTCGCCGAACGCCATGTCGGGCGCCGCCTCCTCCGCCCGGTCGGCGGCGTCGGACAGGACCGTCGGCGCGTCCTCGACGGAGATGGAGCCGGCCCGCTTGATGCCCATCTCGGTCAGCTGCTCGAGCAGCACGCTGGCCTGCTCGCGTGCCACGTCGCAGAGCACGAGGTCGCCGGCCGGCTTGGTCGCCGCACCCCGCAGGTGCACGACGCTGCTGACCGCCGCCGACCCGGCGAGGCAGGCGACCGCCTGCTCAGCGAGGTCGGCCGGCACCACGACGCGGAGGTGGATCACGCGCGCACGCTAAGACCTCGACCCGGCTGAGAGCATGGCGGCATGCCCGGTCCGCTGCAGGTCACGCCGCGGCTGACGATCCCCGAGGTCGAGCTGTCCTGGCGGTTCAGCCGGTCCTCCGGCCCGGGCGGGCAGTCGGTCAACACCACCGACAGTCGGGTTGAGCTGTCCTTCGACGTCGCCCGGTCACCGTCGCTGCCCGAGCACCTGCGCGTACGAGCACTCGCCGCGCTCGCCCACCGACTCAGCGACGGCGTCCTGACCGTCGCCGCGAGCGAGCGGCGCAGCCAGCTGCAGAACCGCGAGGCGGCCGAGCAGCGGCTCGCCGAGCTGCTGGGCAAGGCCGTCGCACCACCGCCCGCACCGCGCCGGGCGACGAAGCCCACGAAGGGCAGCAAGGAGCGCCGACTCGAGGGCAAGCGGCAGCGCTCGGAGCTGAAGAAGAGCCGGCGGGTCCAGGGCGACTAGAACCCGAGCAGCGGCCGGCAGCCCTCGAAGCCGTCGACCTGCACGTCGGCGCCGGCCCAGTCCTCTCGGCGCAGCCGCAGGTGCACCATCCCGTCGACGCCGTCGTCGCGGCGCACCAGCTCGACCCCGTTGTCGCGGTACCCGAGCGCCCGCGAGACCCCCAGCGACGCGCCGTTGTCGTGCCACGCGGACGTCACCGCCGCGACCGCGGACATGTCCCCGAACGCGAGCTGCAGCACGGCCGCCCGCATCGCCTTGCCCACGCCCTGCCCGCGCGCCGCGGTGCCGAGCCACGAGGACGTGTCCACGGTGCGCAGCCGGCCAAAGTCCTTGCCCTCCAGCTCCTGGAACCCGACGAGCTCGCCATCGCGCAGGACGACCATCTGCAGCCGCCAGTCGTCGACGCTCCACGTGCCGAGTGCGTGCCAGTACGTCTGCGCCAGCGCCCAGCGGCGGCCCGGCATCGGCAGGTACGGGTTGAGGTCGACGTCGTCCGGCAGCAGCCGCGCCAGCGCCGGCAGGTCCGCCTCTGTCATTGCCCGCAGCTCGAGCCCTGCGGAGCGCAGCCGCAGGTCGAACAGCGGCCAGGTCACGGCTCGGGCCGCTCCTCCTCCTGCACCGGTTCCTCGAACGACTTCGGCAGGCGGCGCAACCGAGTGTTCATGTTGCGGATCAGCAGCACCATCGCGATGCCGATCAGCACGACGATCAGCAAGCCCAGCGGTCCGGCCGTGCTGGACTCGGTCGCGGCGAGCGGGCTCATGTGGCCACCTTCGTGCGGATGCCGGCGAACAGGTCGTCCTCCGGCAGGTCGGTGTCGACGAGCGACCGGGCGAGCTGGAAGTCCTCGGTCGGCCAGACGGACTGCTGCAGGTCGATCGGGCAGGTGAACCAGCGGCCGGTCGGGTCGACCTGAGTCGCGTGCGCGATCAGCGCCTGGTCCCGCGTCGGGAAGTACTCGCTGCACGGCACCCGCGTCGTCAGCCGCTCGGCGTCCTCCGGCTTGTCCACCCAGTTCTCGAGCCACTCGCCGTACGGCGACTCGATGCCGCGGCCGGTCATCGCCTCGTGCAGCGCAACGAGCCGGTCCTTGTGGAAGGTGTGGTTGTAGTAGAGCTTCAGCGGCTGCCAGGGCTCGCCCACGTCCGGGAAGCGGTCCGGGTCGCCAGCCGCCTCGAAAGCCGCCATCGCCACCTGGTGGCAGCGGATGTGGTCCGGATGCGGGTACCCACCGTTCTCGTCGTACGTCGTCATCACGTGCGGCCGCTCGCGGCGCACGACGGCGACGAGCTCGCGCGTCTGCTCCTCGAGGTCGCCGACGGCGAAGCAGCCCTCGGGCAGCGGCGGCAGCGGGTCGCCCTCCGGCAGCCCCGAGTCGACCCAGCCCATGAAGACCTGCCGCACGCCGAGGATGTGGCGCGCCTTCTCCATCTCGGCGGCGCGGATCTCGGTGATGTTGTCGACGACCTCCGGCCGGTCCATCGCCGGGTTGAGCACCGAGCCGCGCGAGCCGTCGGTCAGCGTCACGACGAGCACGTCCACACCCTCGGCGGCGTACCGGGCCATGGTCGCGGCGCCCTTGCTGGACTCGTCGTCCGGGTGCGCGTGCACGCACATCAGCCGGAGCTGGTCGGTCTCCACCGCGGGCCTCCTGGTCGGGTACAAGGGACGATCATCTCGTACGAACACCGTCCACCGCCCCAGGAGTCCCGTGAGCACCCCCCAGCGCCGCCGGCCGGCCGGCCGCTACGACGACGGGCGCCGGTCGTCCCGCATCGGCGTCATCGCCGCCGCGCTCGTCGTCGGCCTCGTCGTCAGCTTCGGCGCGACAAAGCTGTACCAGCGGCGCACCGCGGGCACCGTCCCGTTCGAGCTGCGCGGCTACGCCGTCTCGTCGGCCTCGGCGGTGAAGGTGTCGTGGGAGGTCTCCCTCGCTCGCGGCGCCCGCGGCGAGTGCCAGCTCAAGGCGCGCGGCCGCGCGGGCCAGCAGGTGGGGCTGGCGGTCGTGCCGGTCGGTCCCGGCACGGGCAAGGCGCTGCAGGTCGAGCACGTCCTGACGACGACGGAGCGGGCCAGCGCGGTCGAGGTACGGGCCTGCCGGAGCGTCCCCGCGCCGTAGGCTCCCCGCATGAGCACCCCGCAGCAGACGTGGCTGACGCAGGAGGCGTACGACCGGCTCCAGGCCGAGCTCGACCACCTCAGCGGACCCGGGCGGACCGAGATCGCCGCGAAGATCGAGGCCGCCCGCGAGGAGGGCGATCTCAAGGAGAACGGCGGGTACCACGCCGCGCGCGAGGAGCAGGGGAAGATGGACGCCCGCCGCCGCCAGCTGGTGCAGCTCATGCGCGATGCGATCAGCGGCCCCCCGCCGGCGGCCAGCGGCGCGATCGACCAAGGCGTGCTCGTGAGCGTCGACTACGGGGACGGCGACGTGGAGCGGTTCCTGTTCGGCAGCCGCGAGAACGCCAACCGCGACGGCGGCAAGATCGCCCTCGGCGACGACGTGCTGGACGTGTACTCGCCGGAGTCCCCCATCGGGCAGGCGCTGGCCGGGCACCAGGCCGGCGACGTGGTGACGTTCGGGCCGCGGAGCATCAAGGTGACCGTGGTGGCCGTGGAGCCGTTCCCGGCCTGATCAGCCGAGCGTCACCCGGTACGACGCGGACTCGAGCCGCCCGACCACGTCGTCGCTGTGGTCGCGACCGCGGGTCTCGAGCTGCAGGAGCACCTCGACCTCGTCCAGGTGCAGCCGCCGCCCGGTCCGCTGGTGCTCGACGTCGAGCA
>JAODNS010000202.1 GCA_025465145.1 Frankiales bacterium | reverse complement strand
CCTTGGCGCCAGACGACCTCGGTTGCGTGTCGGCGCTCAGCCTCGCGTTGCTGCGCGCTGCGAGGCTTGACGAGGCCCTCCCGCACCTAACGCACTTGATGTCGCTAGAGCCCCGAACGCCCGCCCGGGTCAAGCGCCTTATAGAAACCGGGCACCTTGATGAGCAAGTCGGCCACGCCGCCCTCAAGCGACTTCGGCTCGACTAGACGCATTCTGGGGGCCTCATAGGTGTCTCAGGCAGCCCCACGGATGGCTGCTGTCTCAGCGTCGAGAGCAACCGATTTCAACACCCCAGCAACCGTCCCGGCCTGCCAGAGAGTGCCGCCGCTAGAAGTAGGGATGCCATCGGCCATGAGTCCCGCTGCGATGGCTCGCAGTGACGCACCTGCGGCGCGTTCAGACGCGATGCGGTCGACCACGGCTGGGGCAAGAGTCCGTGGACGACCGAGCCTGTGCCCCTGAGCCTTCTTCTGCTGTAGAGCGGCGGAAGTTCGGGAACCAATGACCGCGGCGCCGGCGATGAGGACGATCCCGCGCGGGTTCATGGCACCAGTGTCGGTGCGCGCGCGGTGTCGCGCTGGCGTCCCAGCGAGGCCATCCCCCGTGCACAGGGGATTTCGCGGTCCGGAATTGTCGGAGGTCGCTCGTACGGTTCGGTCATGACCAGCCCGGCAGATGCTCTTGCGCCGGTGGTCGCGCCCTTGTCGCTGAGCCCTTCGGCGGCCTGTGGCCTGACCAGCTGCAGGAGCGTTACGCCGCGGTCGCGCGGGAGGTGTCGCGGCTGCAGGGCTGGCTGTCGGCGCTCGGCCCAGCTGCATGCGAGCACGGGCGGTCAGCTCCCGACGGAGGACGGCGGCACCCGCTCAGTCGCCGGCTGGGTCGCGGAGGCGGCGCGGTCGACCGCGAGCGCCGCGGGCAGCGAGCTGCGGACGTCGGCGGCGCTGCGGACGCTGCCTGCTGTGGTCGCCGCGGTGCTCGGCGGGGTGCTGACCCAGTCGCAGGCGGCGGTGCTGGCATGGCTCGTCGGCCGGATCCCGGACCAGGACCTGCTCGACTCGCAGCCGCAGCTGATCGAGGTCGCGGCGGGCCGGGACCCGGCGCAGCTGGCCGCCTGGGTTCGGCACCTGATCGCGACGCACTGCGAACCCGCGCTCGAGGCCGACGTCGAAGCTGCGGCTGCCCGCCGGCACCTGCAGCTCACCCGCGACGCCGACGGCACGGTGCGCGGCCGGTTCGTGCTCACCGGCGAGGACAGCGAGGCGGTCCTGACCGTCCTGGAGCCGCTCGCCCGCCGGCAGGGCAACGACGACGACCGCACCGCCGGGATGCGCCGGGCCGACGCGCTCGTCGAGATGGCCCAGCAGCTGCTCCGGTTCGGCGACCTGCCCGCCGCCGGTGGGCACCGGCCGCAGCTGACCTACGTGCTGCCCGCCGACTGGGCCGCCGGCCAGCAGGAGCGGGCGAGCTGCCCGACCTGCGCCCGCTGCCCCGAGCACCGGCCCGCGTCCTTCGCCGACACCCTCACCGCCGCCCTGCCCGGACAGCCCGGCGTGCCGGCCGAGCACGCCTGCGCCGTCGGCGCCTGGTCCGGCCCACAGACCCGCGCACGGATCGAGACGCTGCTGTGCGAAGCCCGCCTGAGCCGGGTGCTGCTCAACACCCTCGGCCAGGTCCGCGGCCTCGAAGCGCTCACCGACAACGTCACCCCATCCCAGCGCCGCGCGCTCGCCGCCCGCGACCTCGGCTGCGTCGCCCGCGGCTGCACCGGCCGCCAGCCTTCTGCGACGCCCACCACCTGATCGCGCTCGCCGACGGCGGCCCGACAGCACTCGGAAATCTCGTGCTGCTGCGCCGAAGACACCACGTCCTGTGGCACCTCGGCAAGATCCGCCTCGCCGACCTGCACGTCCCGTGGCTGACAGCAACCGGCAGCGACCCACCACCTGCCTGACGCGAGGCGTGCGGTCAGCCGCGTGCTGCCTACTCTGCTCGCCATGGACCACCTCGCGGAGGCCGTTGCCGAGGCGGTCGAGATCCGGTCGGGCCTCGAGGAGTTCGAGCTGCGCACCTACGGTCGCACGTGGTCCGTGATTGACCGGGTGGCCGGTCTGGTCACGGACGTTGGCGACCTCGCGCGGCTCGTCGGGGTGAAGCAAGGGCTCCGCCCCCCGGTGGAAGACGTGGATGCGGCACTCCCCCATGAGGTCGCGGACTGCCTGTGGGCGGTCTTCGTCATCGCCACGAAGGGGGCGTGGACGTGCTCTCTGCGTACGCGCGCCGGATGCAGGACCTACGGACGTGGTTGGCGACTGCTTCGGAAGGCCCCACTCCGTAGAGACACGCTCCTTCCACTGCCCGAGTCCGGCCCGGCGATCAGCCGCGCTTGAGGGCCATCCGCGCGATCATGGCCGCCGTCTGCACGTCGTCGCTCTCGCGCCGGAACAGCACCTCCACGTCGAACGAGCAGGAGCCGCGCTCGGCCAGCGATGCGCGCGCGGCGGACTCGTCGTCGACCAGCCGCGACGCGGCCAGCAGCGGTCCGGTCGCCACGGCGCTGTAGGCGATCTGGCCGGTCTTGATGAGCGGTACGGCGCTGCCGCTCTCGACCAGGTCGCCGAACACCTCGAGCAGGACCGCGAACGCCGCGGTCTCGCCCAGCCCGAAGATGACCGCTGCGTGCGGCCCCTGCAGGTGGTTGTGCAGCTCCGGCCCGGCGGCCAGGCGCAACAGCGCGCCGTCCCGGCTCGACTGCAGCACCCGCGGTCCCATCGTGCCGACGAAGCCGCCGGCGCCGTGCAGCAGTGCGGGGACGTCCATCAGGCGCCGACGAGGTACGACGCGCCGAAGTTGCCGGGTCCGGCGTGCGCGCCGACGACCGGGCCGACGACGTACCGGTCGATGCCGAGCACGCCCGGCTGTCCGGTGAGCGCCTGCTCCAAGGAGTCGGCCAGCTGCGGCACGTCGCCGTGCCCAACGGCCACCCGAGTCGGCGACGCCGCGGCCGACTCGAGGATCCGCTCGGCCTGCAGCTGCACGGACTCGTCGACCGAGCGGGCCGAGCCGAGGACCCGCATCTCGCCCTCCAGGCCGAGAATCGCGACGCCGTCGGGGACGTCGTCCGCGAGCCGTCCACCGGCGGCGAGCAGCGCGCTGGTGTCCGACGACCACGTGCTCCAGATCCGGCCGGACATCGACTGCGCCAGGGCCAGCACCTGCTCGTACGACGCGCCGTCCTGCACCGCGCGCGCGACCGTTCCGACGGCCAGCAGCAGCCCGCCGCTCATCGTTCCGCTGTCGACGACGTCCACCGGCACCGGCGCCATGCCAGCCGCGAGCATCGCGGACTGGTGCGTGCCGGAGAGCCCCGCCGAGCAGGTGATGCACAGGACCCGCTCCGCGCCTGCCTCGGCCGAGGCCGTGAACGCCTGCAGGAACTCGCCCGGCGCCGGCTGCGACGTCGTCGGCTTCTCGCCGGACTCCCGCAGCCGCCGGTAGAACTCGCGCGGCTCGGCGTCCGGCTCGTCGAACGCCCAGTCGCCCAGCTGCACGTGCAGCGGCACGATGCGGACGCCGAGGTGCTCCGCCAGCCCCTCGGAGAAGTACGCGGTCGAGTCGGTGACGATCACGGTGCGGAGACCTCCGGGAAGTCGTACGCGAGGAACTCCTCGGTCAGCTGCGGCATCCCGATCGCGGCGGCGGTGTCCTCCGCGGTCATGACCCAGTAGGTGCCCTCGGCGGTCGCGCAGACGGTGCCGTTCGCGTCCACGATCTCGCCGCGCACCGGCAGCTCGCGGTCGCCCTCCACGAGCGGGCCGGGCACCGCGCGGACGGTGTACGTGCTGCCGACCATGACGGGCACCGCGAACTCCGAGCGGAAGTGCTTGGTCAGCGCGAACCGGCGGCGGATCGCGATCGTCGACCACGCCATCGCCTCGTCCAGCACCGTCATCACCACGCCGCCGTGCACGAACGCGGGCGCGCCGGAGAAGCGGTCGCCGAGGGTGAGGGTCGCCTCCACCGTCTCGCCCACCGCCTCGAAGGCGAGGCCGAGGCCGGCCGGGTTGGCCGGGCCGCAGCCGAAGCAGGATTGGGCGACGGAGAAGTCGTTGGGCAGCGGGGTCCGGGCGGTCACGGGGGAAACCTAGTGTTCGCGTCGTGCCGTACGACATCGCCGACCTCGCGCTGGCCGACCAGGGCCGGCGGCGGATCGACTTCGCCGAGCGCGCGATGCCGGTGCTGGGCCTGCTGCGCGAGCGGTACGAGGCCGATCGCCCGCTCGACGGCGTCCGCATCGCGGCCTGCATGCACGTTACGGCCGAGACCGCCGCGCTGGCGCGCACCCTCACGGCCGGCGGCGCTGAGCTGCACCTCGCCGCGTCGAACCCGCTGTCCACCCAGGACGACGTGGCCGCCGCGCTGGTCGAGGCCGGAGTGATGGTGCACGCGCGGCACGGGGTCGACCGCGCCGGCTACGTCGCCCATCTGGAGGGCGTCCTCGACGCCCGCCCGACGCTGCTGCTGGACGACGGCTGCGACCTCGTCGGCGTCCTGCACTCGACCCGACGGGAGCTGCTCGACGGCGTCCGCGCCGGTCTGGAGGAGACCACGACCGGCGTGCTGCGGCTGCGGCAGATGGCCGCCGACGGCGCGCTGGGGCTGCCGATGGTCGCCGTCAACGACACCGGGATGCAGCGGCTGGTGGCCAACCGGCACGGCACCGGCCAGTCGACGCTGGACGCCGTCATGCGCGCCACCGGGACGCTGCTCGCCGGCGCGACGGTGGTCGTGGCCGGCTACGGCTGGTGCGGCTCGGGCATCGCCGCCCGCGCCCGCGGGCTCGGCGCCAACGTCGTGGTGACGGAGGTGGACCCCGAGCGCGCGCTGGACGCGGTGCTGGAGGGGTACCGCGTGCTGCCGATGGCGCAGGCGGCCGTGGCCGCGGACGTGGTCATCACCGTCACCGGCAACAGGGACGTGCTGACGGCCGAGCACTTCGCGGCGATGCGCGACGGCACGGTGCTCGTGAACGCCGGGCACTTCGACGTGGAGGTCGACGTGGCCGGACTGGAGGCGGCCGCTGTCGAGGTGCACCGGCGGGTGCGGCCGCACGTGGACGAGTACGTGCTGCCGGGCGGCAGCCGTCTGCTGCTCGTCGCGGAGGGCCGGCTGGCCAACCTCGCCGCCGCCGAGGGTCACCCGGCCGCGGTCATGGACATGTCGTTCGCGGTCCAGGCGCTGACGCTCGAGTGGCTGGTCCGGACCGACCTCGCGCCGGGCGTCCACGAGGTGCCGGCGGAGATCGACGCGGAGGTCGCGCGCACGAAGCTCGCCGCCCTCGGCGTCGTCCTGGACGCGCTCACGCCGGGCCAGCAGACGTATCTGTCGTCGTGGCAGGCCTGACACGGGTGTGACAAGGTGCATCTCGTACGACTGGCTACCCTGACACGTCGCTGGTAAGGTTATCGGCAGATGACCCCGCTGACGATCCACGAGGCCGCGACGACCACAGGCTGGTCGCCGCGGATGCTGCGCTACGTCGAGCAGCTCGGCCTCGTGGACGCGCCGCGGTCGGCGGCCGGCTACCGGCTGTACGGCCCGGCGCAGCTCCAGCGGCTGCGCACCCTGCGCGAGCTGCTCGAGACGCACGGCGTGGAGCTCGGCGACGTCGGGTTCGCGCTGCGCCTGCGCAAGGAGCCCGAGCTCGCGGACGCGTTGGACACGTGGTTCGACGCAGCACCTCGCAAGCCGCACGACCTGCCGGACGCCGACTGGCTGTCCTTCGAGCAGGACAAGCACCAGTCCCTACTGAGCACCAGGAGCACCGCCTGATGACCACCGCTGTCACCTCCTCTTCGGCCAACGACTTCAAGGTCGCCGACCTCTCGCTCGCCGAGTTCGGCCGCAAGGAGATCCGGCTCGCCGAGCACGAGATGCCCGGCCTCATGGCCATGCGTGCGGAGTTCGGCCCCAGCAAGCCGCTCACCGGCGCCCGCATCACCGGCTCGCTGCACATGACCATCCAGACCGCGGTGCTCATCGAGACGCTCATCGAGCTCGGCGCGCAGGTCCGCTGGGTCAGCTGCAACATCTTCTCGACGCAGGACCACGCCGCCGCGGCCGTCGCCGTCGGTCCCGAGGGCACCGTCGACGACCCGCAGGGCGTGCCCGTCTTCGCCTGGAAGGGCGAGACGCTCGAGGAGTACTGGTGGTGCACCGAGCAGGTCGTGCAGTGGCCGGACGGCAAGGGCCCGAACATGATCCTCGACGATGGCGGCGACGTCACCCTGCTGATCCACAAGGGCGTCGAGTGCGAGAAGAACGGCGCCGTGCCGAGCAACGACCCGAGCGACTCCGAGGAGTACGGCGTCATCCTCGACGTCCTGCGCCGCTCGCTCGAGGCCGAGCCCCAGCGCTTCACCAACATCGCCAAGGACATCAAGGGCGTCACCGAGGAGACCACGACCGGCGTCATGCGCCTGTACGAGTTCTTCAAGGCCGGCACGCTGCTGTTCCCGGCGATCAACGTCAACGACTCGGTCACCAAGAGCAAGTTCGACAACCT
>JAODNS010000118.1 GCA_025465145.1 Frankiales bacterium | reverse complement strand
ACCGGCCGCAGCGTCGTCGGGCGGGTGGGCAGCAGTCCGACGGCCGCGTCCGCCACGGCGCCCGGTGCCAGCGCCCCGGAGCGGGCTTGGTCCTGCGCCGTCCGTACCGCGTCCTTCACCACCTGCGGTCCGAGGACGACCGCGGCCCGCACCAGCCGCGGGTCCGCGAGCACGGCGTCCGTGCGCGGCACGGCCCGGCGGGGGTTGGTCACGCCCGGAAGCCCGCCAGCTGCCGCGCCTGCGCCACCAGGCGACCGGTGCTGTCCCAGATCTCGCACTCCTCGTCGAGCCAGCCGTCCTGCAGCAGCCGGGCCCGCTGGACCGCGCGCAGCCAGCCGGGTGCGGGCAGGGCACGCACGAGCACGGTGTACTCGATCGTCGGGACCCAGCCGTCCATCCCGAGGTCCAGCGTCACCGGCGGCAGCGCGTCGCACAGCGTCAGCAGCGTCAGCGGGTCGGGCTCCTGGCCGGAGACGAGCCGCATCCAGCCCGCGAACTCGCCGCGGCCGGTTCCCCTGTCCCGCCAGACGTCGCCGTCGTACCGCACGTCGACGTTCTCCACGATCCCGTTGCGCGGTGCGCCCTCCCGCATCCGGCTGCGCGTGCACTCCTCGGCCGGCCGCAGCAGCGGCGGCTCGTCACCGCGTGACCAGTACGGCTCGGACGGGTGCAGGGTCCCGGCCGACACGAGCACCTCCACACGCACCTTCTCGTCCTGCCGCAGCCGGGCGCGGATCGACGAGACGGAGCGGCCGGCGCGCAGGACCTCGACGTCGACGACGGCGGGGCCGACGGACGCGGCGGACACGAAGTGGGCGCTGGTGGCCAGCGGGTGCGGGTGCTCGACCTCGCGCAGGGCCAGCTCGGTGACGGTCGAGACGAGCCAGCCGCCGTGCAGGACCCCGCCGCCGTACGCCCAGTCGTCGGCGAGCTCGACCTCGTACGAGCTCATCGACCGGTGAACCGGGCGTTCCGGCGCCCGACGAAGCTGGCCACGCCCTCGGCGGCGTCCTCGGAGGCGAGCAGCCCGGGCAGCAGGCCGCGCAGGTGCTCGACCGCGGCAGCCTGTCCCTCCGCGGCGGCCACCCGCGCGTTGGCAAGCGTTCCCTGCACGCCGAGCGGCGCCTGCGCCGCAATGAGCTGGGCGAGCTCGACCGCCCGGGCCAGCTGCTGCCCGGCCGGCACGACCTCCTGGACCAGCCCGATCCGCAGCGCCTCCGCAGCGCCGAACTCCTCGGCCGTCAGCAGGAACCGCATCGCGCTGCCCCAGCCGAGCTGCTGCACCGCGCGCACGGTCGCGCCGCCGAACGGGATGATTCCGCGGCCGATCTCGAGCTGCCGGAACCGCACGTCGTCCGCCGCCACGACCACGTCGCAGGCGAGGGCGAGCTCGATCGACAGCGTGAACGCGATCCCCTGGACGGCCATGACGACCGGCTTCGGCACCGGCGGGCCCCACAGGCCGAACGGGTCGTACGCGCTGGTGCCGCTCAGGACCGCCGGACCCTGCTCCTGCACCGCCGGCAGCACCTGCGCCAGGTCGAGGCCCGCCGAGAAGTGGTCGCCGTGGCCGAAGACCACGCCGACCCGCACGTCCGGGTCCTGGCCGAGCTGCTCGTACGCCGCGGCGACGCCGGTGATCGTGTCGAGGTCCCACGCGTTGCGCTTGGCCGCCCGGTCGACGCCGATGAGCAGGACGGCGCCCTCGCGCTCGACGGTGACTCCCATGCCCGGAGTCTTCCAGTTGCCGGAATGCCGGCGGCACGGGAGTGTTGTACGAGGAGTAGTTGCACTCTCAACCAGCCAGGAGGCTGCCATGCCCGCCGTCACCGCCGACCCGACCACCCTGACCCGCGTGCCCGCCGCCGGGCTCGGCGACGTCGAGCGGCCCGTCCGCTCCATCACCACCGCGCCGTCCGGGCTGCAGGGCGAGGGCTTCCCGGTGCGCATGGCCTTCGCCGGCGTCGACGCCCGCGACCTGGACCCGTTCATCATGATGGACCAGATGGGTGAGGTGGAGTACGCGCCGTACGAGCCCAAGGGCACCTCGAGGCACCCGCACCGCGGCTTCGAGACGGTCACGTACCTGCTGGACGGCACCTTCCTGCACCAGGACTCGCACGGCGGTGGCGGGGTCATCGCCAACGGCGGCACGCAGTGGATGACGGCCGGCGCCGGGATCCTGCACATCGAGACGCCGCCGGAGGAGCTCGTCATGAGCGGCGGCCTGTTCCACGGCTTCCAGCTGTGGGTCAACCTGCCGCGGGTGAAGAAGTTCGCCCCGCCCGCGTACCAGAACCTCGAGGGCACCGACGTCACGCTGCTCGCCTCCGCCGACGCGGGCTCGCTCATCCGCGTGATCGCCGGCGACGTCGGCGGCGCGAAGGGCCCGGGCTCCACGCACACGCCGATCAACCTCGTGCACGCGACCGTCACCGCCGGTGCGCAGCTGTCGCTGCCCTGGCGGCCGGACTTCAACGCGCTGGTCTACGTCCTCGCCGGCTCCGGCACGGTGGGGGTCGAGCAGCGGCCTCTCCGCACCGGGCAGCTCGCGGTCCTGGGGGCCGGTGACCGCCTCACCGTCGCGGCCGACGCCCAGCAGGAGAGCCGCTCCCCCGCGCTGGAGGTGCTGGTGCTCGGCGGCCGGCCGATCCGCGAGCCGATCGCGCAGTACGGCCCGTTCGTCATGAACACGCGGGACGAGCTGCGCCAGGCGGTCGAGGACTACCAGGCCGGCCGGCTCGGGGTCATCCCGGACGGCGCGCTCATGCCGCACACCGGCCGCCGCTCCTAGGCGACGGCCTTCTTCAGCTCGGCCAGCTCGTCAGCGAGGTACCCGGCCATCCTGTCGAGGTCCGGCACCAGCTCGCGATCCGCGATCAGCCCGAAGTGCAGCTGGCCGCCGTACGACATGACGGTGATGTTCAGCCCCTGCCCGTCGGCGATCGCCGACAGCGGGTAGTACGCCTCGAGCCGGCAGCCCGCGTAGTAGAGCGGGACGCTGGGTCCCGGCACGTTGGAGATGATCAGGTTGAACGCGTTGATGCGCTCGACCAGCCGCAGCCGTGCCGCGAGGCGCGCGGCCTGCCCGGCCAAGGCCGGCATGGCGAACTGGGCGACGTCCGCGAGCATGTCCGCCGGCAGCGCCCCGTGCTGCTGCTTGGCCGACCGCATCGCCTCCGAGCAGGCCTGCAGCCGCTCGCGCGCATCTGCCAGGTGGGTCGGGATCGGGGCGATCATGCTCGAGACGCGGTTGCCGCCCTTGCCCTTCTGGTCGTCGGTGCGGACCGACACCGGTACGCCCGCCACGAGCGGCGCGTCCGGCAGCGCGTCGTGCTCGAGCAGCCACCGGCGCAGCGCGCCGGCCGACAGCGCCATGACGACGTCGTTGACGGTCGACCCGAGCGCGTTCTTGACCTGCTTCACGTCGTCGAGCGGCAGGCTCACGAAGGCCCAGCGGCGGTGCGCGCTGACCGACTTGTTGAACGGCGTCGCCGGCGCGCGCAGCCCCGCCGAGGACAGCACCACGTTGGCGTCCCGCTTGAGCAGCCGGTCGACGATCGGCAGCTTCGGCCGGCCCGGGCTCGTCGCCAGGCCGGGCAGCGAGCGGACGAGGCCGTACGACATGCGCGCCGCGCGGATCGGGTTGCTGCTGAGCGACACCGCACTTCGGGCGAGCATCGAGACGTTGCCGGGCTGCTTGTCGCAGGTCCACTCCGGGATCTCGCCCTCGTCGCGCCCCTCCGGCGACAGGTCGAGCACCGCGGCGAGGATGTCGTTGCCGGAGACGCCGTCGATCGCGGCGTGGTGCACCTTCGTGTAGATGGCCTTGCGGCCGCCGTGCAGGCCGTGGATCAGGTACAGCTCCCACAGCGGCCGGCGGCGGTCCAGCGGTCGGGCGTGCAGACGCGCCGCCTGCTCGGCGAGCTGCCGGTTGTCGCCCGGCTCGGCCAGCGCGAGCTCCCGTACGTGGTACTCGATGTCGAAGCCCGGGTCCTCGATCCAGTACGGCTGGTCCAGCCCCAGTGGCACCTCCACGAGCCGGCGTCGGAACGGCGGGATGAGGTGCAACCGCTTCTCGATCAGCCGGGTCAGCCGGTCGAGCGTGAGCGGCTCGAGCGACGTGGACGGGTCGATGACGCAGACGCTCCCCACGTGACCGAAGACCGCCGAGGTTTCCATCGCCAGGAATGCCGCATCCAGACCGCTGAGCTGTTGCACCGAGATCTCCCTGGGTCGTCCTGCGTGCATCTTGACCCTGCGCGGCTCGCGCCACACACGGCGGCACCGGATCAGCCCGCGGAGGTCGTCTCCGGCTCGTCGATGCCAGGCGAGTCCGGGGTGCGGCCGGAGGCCGTTTGTTCGCTCTCGCCGCCGTGCGCACCGCCGTCGGGCTGGTCCACGTCGGGCGCGTGGGGCGTCTTGCCGCTGTCGGGTTCGGTCATGCCGGCGTCGTTCCCGGCCGGGCGGCAGCCATGCACGATGGTCCGGTGCTGGACGGGGCCGGGCTGCAGCGCGGCGACCTGCTCGCCGTCGTCCTCGTCCGCGGCGCCGGGGCCGGCTTCGCCTGGGCCGGCGGCAGCACCGCCGTCGCCGGCGACCCGGTCGACCTGGTCCGGCAGGCCGCGGCGGCCGACCCGCGCTGGGTCTGGTGGACGGCCCGGGAGACGGCGGCACCACTGGTCGCCGCGGGCATCCGGCCGCGGGCGTGCTGGGACCTGGGCGCGGTGGGTCGGCTCGCGCACGGGCTGCGCCGCGAGGACGCGCCGGCCGTGTGGGCGGCGGCTCGCGGGCTGCCGGAGCCGCGCCTGACCTCCGGACCCCCCGACCTGCTCGACCTGGGCGGCGACAGCGCGCTGCTGCCGGACGGGCAGCTGAGCCGGGCCTGGCTGGCCGACCTCGACCTGCCGCGCGCCGCCGGGCTGGCCGCGCTCGCGCTGCAGGTGCAGGCCGCGCAGGAGCAGCTGCTCGTCGCGCTGCCGGACCCGCGCGCCGCACCGGCCGAACCGCCGCTGCGGGTGCTGACCGCGTACGCCGAGTCCGCAGCCGCCCTGCTCGCGGTGGAGCTGGAGCACGACGGGCTCCCGGTCGACCGCGAGGTCGCGGCAGAGCAGCTGCGCGCGGAGATCGGGCCGCGGCCGGGAGACGCACGGGCGGAGGCGGAGCACCGCGCTGCCCGGGACGCGGAGGTGCTCCGGCACTTCCCGGGCGGACCGGTCGACCTGCGCAACCCGGCGCAGGTGAAGGCGCTGCTCGCCCGGATCGGGCTGGACCTGCCGGACACCCGCGCGTGGCGGCTGGAGCCGTTCGCCGACAGCACGCCGGCCGTCGCGGCGCTGCTCGCCTGGCGGCGGGCCGAGCGGACGTCCACCACGTACGGCTGGGGCTGGCTCGACCGCAACGTCGGCAGCGACGGCCGCTGGCGGGGCAGCTGGGGCGCCGCCGACGCCGCCGCCGGTCGGATGAGCGCG
The DNA here is from genome assembly GCA_025465145.1 of Frankiales bacterium. Taxonomy (GTDB): domain Bacteria; phylum Actinomycetota; class Actinomycetes; order Mycobacteriales; family SCTD01; genus RYN-124. Next base: position 9 of record JAODNS010000118.1, on the reverse strand, counting down.
GCCGGCGGC
>JAODNS010000183.1 GCA_025465145.1 Frankiales bacterium | reverse complement strand
CGCTCGGCGGCCATGGCCGACAGCTCGCGGAACGGCTCCGGCTGCTTGAGCGGCCGGCAGGCGGTGGCGCGGTCAGCGGTCACGGCGTCGACGCTCGCGAGCAGCTGCTCGAAGGCGGGGCCGGCGGCCTTGCGCTCCTGCGCCCGCTGCCCGGGGGTCTTCGTCGTCTCGGCGGTGCCGGCCGGGCACTGCAGCGGCGCTGCGACCGACGCCTGCGCAGGCGCGGCGGGCGCGATCGGTGTCAGTCCGACGAGCGGCACGATGGCGAGAGCGCCGCCAGCGACAAGAGCGAGAGCCCGCACGCGGCGGGAGGGAGTGTCCACCTGTCCACTTTCGCACTTGTCGCGCGATGTCCTGCCGGGCGGCGGCAGAAGTCTGGCCGGAGCGTCAGGACCAGAGCCGGGCGAGCTCCGCCCGCTCGTCCGGCGTCAGGGCCGCGAACGGCCGCGCGGCGGCCGTGGACGTGAGCTCCTCGGCGCGCTGCCAGTCGGCCTTGTACGGGGCCGGGTCCGGGTACGGCGCGGGCCAGCCGAGGAACTGCGCGCCCGCGTCGCCGTAGGCGCCGGCGACGGTGGCCTCCAGGGGTCCGAGTCCGACGGCGGCGACGGCGCAGGCGTGCAGCGAGCCGCGGTGCTCGCGCAGCACGTTCATGACCTGGGCGAGCCGGCCGGGGACGTCGTCCGCCCGCGGCAGCAGCCGCCAGCCGGCGAACAGCGGCAGGCCGGACGGGTCCGCAGCCTCGGCGGCCCGCTCGAACAGCTCCAGTGACCGCTCCAGCCCCGGCCGGTCGCCGTACGTCCGGCGGCCCCACTCCGCGCACTGCTCGGCGTACAGCAGCGCGCCCTCGTGCGGCGTCATCACCTGGCGGCCGGCGGTCCAGTGCTTGGTCACGGCCGCGGGCGGGAAGAACGCGAAGGCCGCCACGACGACCTCCGCCGGCACGTCGCCGAGCGCGCCGCCGCGGCCGAGGAAGTACAGCGGACGTCCCCGCAGCCCGCGCGCCTTGCCGGCCTCCCGGGTCAGCGGGTCGGTCATGAAGCCGAACCCGCCGTCGCCGATGGGCTTCTTCAGCGCCGTCGCAGCCTGCTCAGGGGTCATGGGCGCTCCAACCACGCGGCCGACAGCTCACCGGAGGCGACGAGGACCGCCGGGCCGGCGAGCAGCACGTGCCCGTCGCTGCGCCAGGTGACGGTGAGCCGTCCGCCCGGGACGTCCACGGCGTACGGGCGGTCCCGCTCGTCGCCCGTCCGCAGCACCGTCGCCACGACGGCGGCGCACGCGCCGGTGCCGCAGGAGCGGGTCTCGCCCACGCCGCGCTCGTGCACGCGCATCCGCACGTGTGCCGGCCCGACCTCCTCGACGTACTCCACGTTGAGGTCCTTGCGGTCCGGGCCGAGCACCCCCAGCGCCTCGACCGACGGCACCGCGAGCACCGCGTGCGGGTTGCCCATGTCGACCGCCGTGGCCTTCTCGCCGTCGACCGGGACGTCCTCGCCCACGACGGCGAGGCCCATGTCGACCACGACATCGCCGTCGTGCTCGACGTCGACGACCTTCACGCCGCCGCGGGTGGCGAGCCGCAGCCGACCGGGCCGCGACAGGCCGCTCTCGACGAGGTACCGCGCGTAGACGCGGACCCCGTTGCCGCACATCTCCGCGATGGAGCCGTCCGCGTTGCGGTAGTCCATGAACCAGCGGGCCTCCTCGGCGTACCGCGCGCCGTCCTCGACCAGCGCGGCCGGCACGACGCGCAGCACGCCGTCGGCGCCGAGGCCGGACCTGCGGTCGCAGATCCGGCGCACGGCGTCGTCGGGCAGCTCCAGGCGCCCGTCGGGGTCGGGCAGGACGACGAAGTCGTTCTCGGTCCCGTGTCCCTTGACGAAGCGCACGCGGTCGAGCGTACGGCTGCGGTCAGCCCTGGATCTTGGTGCTCGTCGAGGCGCTGCGGCTCGGCGTGCTCGTGTCCTGCACGGTGATCGTGCGGCTGCCGCCGCCCTTGCCGAACGTGACCGTGAGGGTGCAGGTGCTGCCGGAGCAGCTCTGCGGCGCTGGGACGCTGTCCGCCTTGCCGTTGGTGCTGAGCGCCTGGACCGAGCTGTACCCGTCGAGCAGGGCCCCCGAGACGCCGGCGACCGGGGCGGTCGTGTACGTCGTGGCTGCGCCCCTCTTCGCCGTGGTCGGCGGGTTCACGAAGCGCAGCTCTGTGGGCTGCACGGTGACCGGCGCGGTGCCACTGAGGTAGCCGCCGTCGGAGGCCGCGGTGAGCAGCTGCCCACCGAGGTCGCCGAGGACGACGCTGCCGCAGCTGGCCACGCCGGCGACGGCGGCGGCGCAGCTGAGCCCGCTGGCGTGCGTGTCGCTCGCCGTCAGGGTCGCGGTGCCCGTCCAGGTGCTGTCGACCGCGTTGGTGTCGGTCCGGTAGGCGGTGACGGTGACCGGTGTCGTCGCGCCGCTGACCGGCGTCGCGCTGGACGGCGACGGCTGCAGCCGGACGTCGTAGGTCGTCACGGCCGCGCTCGTGCCGGAGGGGGCGAAGCCCTTGCTGCCCAGGTAGCTGACGGTCAGGGTGCCGGGTGCGGCCGGCAGGGTGGCGGAGCTGCCGACGGGCGCGGTGACCGTCTGGCCGGCGAGTGTGTAGCGCACCTGCCCCGCCGCGTCGGCCGGCGTGACGGCCGCGGACACGGTGAGCGGGGTCCCGCTGCGGGCGGAGGTGGCACCGGTGTAGGTCGTGGTCGTGACCACGTCGGGCGCCGGGGCGAACTCGCCGTCGAAGGCCGCGAGCAGCGTCTTGCCGCTGGACTGGCGGGCGATGGTCGCGAGCGCCGCGCGGTTGTTCTGCGCGGGATTGCTCACGCAGGCACCGGTACAGCCGTCCGCGTAGCCGACGAGGACGCGACCCTTGTTGTCGAGCGTGATGTCGTTGAAGTCGAGCAGGTTGCGGTCGGCGCCGCACGTCGTACCGCCGGTGCAGATGGAGCCGCGCTGCACCGGGTCGGTGGGCGTCGCGTCGGCAACGGTCCAGGTCTGGCCGCTGTCGTAGGTCATCGCGACGTACATGTGCCAGGCACCCGTGAAGGTGCTGATGTTCTGGTCGTCGCCCGCGGTGGGCGTGCCGACGAAGGCGAACGCCGCGCGGCCGGCGTCACCGGCGACGACCTCCGAGAACTGCATGTTGCGGATGCCGCCGGGCACCAGGTCGCTGATCCTCGTGCTCGGCGTCCAGGTGATGCCGCGGTCGGGCGACGTGGCGACCCGCGGCTGGCCGTTGCCGTCGCGGTACCCGACGTACATGCGACCGGCCTTGTCGACGTCGACCGAGGGGTCGCTGCCGGGCGCCTTGTGGCTGCTGTCCGGGATGGTGCGGAGCACCCACGGGGTGAGGTTGTTGGCGTCCTGCTGGACGGCGATGCCGACCTTGCCGCCGCAGCTCTTGTTCGGGACGTAGGCGGTGCCGTCGGGGGCGACGCGAACGTGGCCGTGCAGGCCGCCGCAGTCGGCGATGGTGTAGATCGGGGTGCCCTCGCCGAAGGTCACGCCGCCGTCGCGGGACAGCGCGCAGAACGCGGTCGCGGCGGACTGCGAGCAGTAGTAGACGGCGCGGGAGTACGTCGCGCCCGTCACGCCGGCGCCGAAGGGGCCGCCGCCGAGGGTCTGGTGGTCGGCGCCGGCGGGGAGCCCGCAGCCCTGGGAGGGCGTCCAGGTGCGGCCGTCGTCATCGGAGTACTCGGTGAGGCTGCAGGCGCCGACGAGCTGGCTGTCGAAGGCGCGGCCGGTGACCCGGTCGACGTAGCCGATCGGGTCGAGGCTGACCAGCTGCGCGGTGGTCTGCCCCTCGGACAGGGCCCAGGTCGCGTTGGCCGGCGAGGCCTCGTCGAACGTCACGCGCATGGTGTCGAAGCCGGCCTGCATGATCGCGGCGTTCGTCTTCGGGTTGACGCCGAGGGACGGCTCACCGGCCGACTGACCCATGCTGGGCGGCGGGGTGTAGTTGGTGAAGCTCACCGCCCCCGGGCCGGGTGCGGGGGCGGGAGCGGGGCTGCCCGTGCTCGTCGGCGCCGGGCTCGGGCTCTCGCTCGGAGCCACGGCTGCGCAGTTGAACGTCACGCGCGACGCCTTGTCCGGCGAGTCGTAGTAGAACTCGGTCGGGTCGTCCGAGTACGCGCCCGCCACCTGAAGCGTGCTGCCGGCGGGGAGCTCGGTGCCGGCTGGGACGTCGACCTGGCCGACGATGTGCGCGACGAACGCGTCGTCGATCGGTGCCTCGAGCGGCGGCAGCGCAACGGCGGTCAGGCCGGGCCGCACCAGCGAGAACGCCAGCGTGGCCGTGCCGAGCACGTTGCCGCTGCCGTCCGGGGAGGCCCAGACGTCGAAGCACGCGGTCGAGACGCTTCCGGTGACGGGGATCGAGAACAGCGGCAGGGTGGCCGTGCCGCGCAGGCCCAGGCCGTAGGTGGTGGCGCTCGCGTACGAGCCCTCGGGATACTGCGGTCCGGCGGCGCTCAGGGTCGCGCCCTGGGGCGCGGTGCCGGGGGTGTTGGGCGACGCGACGACGTCCGCGGCGTAGCTGCCGTTCGCGCTGTGGAAATACAGCGTCGTGGCAGGGGCCGGAGCGGACGCTGCGGAGGCCGACATCGGCACGGCGACGCCGAGCGCGGTGACCGCCGCGCCGATCAGCAGGACAGGGCGGGACAAGCGCACGCGAGGACCCCTCGGCAGGTGCGTCCACGCTGGGAGAGGACGCGGCTACCGGTCTGTTCGACGTGCAGACGGGTGTTCCTGCCAGCGGACGGTGATCACCCGAACGGGCTAGCGGGGCGGCGGCACCGTCCCGACGCACCAGCCCTGGCCCTGGCTGAGCATCCAGCGCGCCTTGTCGGCCCGCTGCGGGCTCGCGAACAGGAACCCGTGCGCGCGATCGCAGCCGAGCTCGGTCAGCCGAGCGCTCTCCGCCCAGGACTCGACGCCCTCGGCGACGACGTACAGCCCGCGCGCGTGCGCCAGCGCGATGACGCTGGCGACGATGGTGTCCTCGTCGAGGTCGCCGCCGACGCCGCGGACGTACCGCTGGTCGAGCTTGACCGCGTGGATCGGCAGCTCCTCGAGTGCGCCGAGCGTGGAGTACCAGGTGCCGAAGTCGTCGACGGCGAGGACGACGCCCGCGGAGCGCAGCTCGGCGAGCAGGGGCAGTGCGCGGCCGCCCAGCATGGTGATGGCGCCCTCGGTGATCTCGATGCCGAGCGCGCCGGCCGGCAGCTCGTACCGCGCCATCGCCTCGACGAGCACCTCGGCAAAGCCGGGCGACGCCAGCTGCGACGCGCTCACGTTGACGAACAGCTGGCGCATCGACCCGCCGATGCCCTGCCAGCGGGCGGCCTCGGCTGCCGCCTCCTCGATGACCCAGCCGCTGATGGAGCGCATGTCGCCGGAGTGCTCGGCCAGGTCGAGGAACTCCGCCGGCGTGCGCAGGCCGCCCTCGCCGTGGTGCCAGCGCAGCAGCGCCTCCATGGCGACGATCGCCCCGGTCTGCAGGTCGATCTCGGGCTGGTACAGCAGCTCGAGGCTGCCGTCGTTGGCCGCCTGGTGCAGCGCGACGAGGTCGGACGCGCGGAGCGTGGAAGCCGTCATGTCCTGGATTGTCGGCCCGCCGGGCGTCCGGACCCATGGCACGTGCGGGCCCCGCCCCATGGCCCGGACGGACTAGCCGAGCGCCTGCTGCAGCAGGTCGCCGGCCGGGTCCAGCCACCGGATCCGCGGGTCGCGCCGGAACCACGCGCGCTGCCGCCGGACGAACCGGCGGGTCGTGGTCTTCGTCGCCGCCCGCGCCCCGTCCTCGTCGGTCGTCCCGTCGAGCAGCGCCAGCACCTGCGCGTAGCCCAGCGCGCGGCTCGCCGTGACCCCGTCGCGCAGCCCCTCCCCCTCCAGCCGGCGCACCTCGTCGACGAGCCCCTGCGCCCACATCCGGTCGACGCGCAGGTCGGTGCGCTCGGCCAGGTCCGGCCGGTCCAGGCCGAGGTACGTCGTCTCGTACCGGCTGTCGTACGCGGTCATCGCGCCCGGCATCGAGCCGGTGAGCAGGACGACTTCGAGGGCGCGGACGACGCGCCGGCCGTTGCTCGGCTCCATGCGCTCGGCGGCTGCGGGGTCGAGGCCAGCGAGTCGGGCGTGCAGGGCGAGCGGGCCGCGCTCGGCCAGCTCCGCCTCCAGCTCGGCCCGCAGCACCGGGTCTGTCCCCGGGAACTCAAGCTCGTCCAGGGCGGCCCGCAGGTACAGCCCCGACCCGCCGACGAGGACCGGCGGCGTGCCCGCGGCCAGCAGCGCGTCGATCCGCTCCCGGGCGAGCTGCTGGTACTCGGCCGCCGTCGCGGTGTGCCGGACGTCCCATTCGTCGAGCAGGTGGTGCGGCACACCGCCGCGCTCGGCGTCCGTGAGCTTGGCGGTGCCGACGTCCATCCCGCGGTACAGCTGCATGGAGTCGGCGTTGACGACCTCGCCGCCGATCGCCTTCGCGAGCGCGACGCCGAGGTCCGACTTGCCGGTCGCGGTGGGGCCGACGACGGCGAGGACCTGGGGCACCCGGCGACCCTAGGACGCGCGACGGCCCCCGCGCCGGAGCATCGGGGGCCGTCGGAGCCGCCAGATCAGCTGACGGTGGCCGTCAACGAGAACGAGCCGGTCTTGGTGCCGCTGTAGGTGTAGACGCCGACGTACCAGTAGCCGGCGGCCGGGCTGGAGACCGTGACGTTCTCGGTGTTGCTGCCGGTCTCGCTGGACGCCGTCTTGCTCGCCGTCGTCGGCCTGCTGCCGGTCTTGGTCAGCAGGTCGATGTCGGGGTTGCAGCCGGTGAGCGAGCAGGCCGGCCCGGTCAGCGCCAGCTTCAGCGACGCCGCGCCGGTCGGGACGGCCACCTTGTAGTAGACGTAGCCGCCCTTAGCCGCGCTGGTGCCGGTCACCTTCGTGCCGCTGGTCAGCGTCGGCGTCCCCGGGTCGGGGTCCCCGGTCGGCGAGGCGCTCGGGCTGGCGCTCGGGCTCGAACTGGCACCGGCGCTCGGGCTGGCCGCCGGGCTCGCGCTCGGGCTGGCACTGGCGCTGGGGCTGGGGCTGGCGCTCGGGCTCGGCGGCGCGACCACGGTGCCGTCGTTGGCGGCGAGCAGGTTCCGGCCGTCCGACTGGTAGGCGATGGTCGCGTAGGCCGAGCTCGACTGCGCCTCGGTACCGGACGCTGTCGCGCAGGCGGCTGTGCAGCCGTCTGCGTACCCGACGACCACCCGGCCGTCCTTGGACGTGCCCATGTCCATGAAGTCGAGCAGGTTGCGGCCGCTGTTGCAGGTGGTGCCGTCGGCGCACATCCAGCCGCGCTGCACCGGGTCGCTGGTCGCCTTGACCGTCGTCCAGGACAGCCCGGCGTCGTACGTGGTCGAGACGTACAGGTCCCACACGCCGTGCCAACTGTTCGAGAACGGGTTGCCCGGGGTGGCGCTGCCGAGGTAGGCCACGGCCGCACGGCCGTTGTCACCGGAGGTCGTGACCTGGAAGGTGCTGTTCACGATCGGCGGGTTCATCGTCGCGCCGAGGTCCGTGACGCGGTCCCAGGTGGAGCCGTTGGTGGTGGACCGGGCGACATACGGGTGGTTGTCGCCGTGCTGCCAGGCCTCGTAGACCGTGTTGTCCGGCGTGATCGTGACGGACGGGTCGAAGCCGGTCGGCGGCTCGGTCGAGCCCGGGATCGTGTACGAGGACCAGCTCGCGCCGTTGTTGGTCGTGATGCCGCCGCCGGCCTTGCCGCCGCAGTGCGCGTTGGGCAGGTACGCCGTGCCGTTGGGCGCGACCTTGATGTGGCCGTGCAGGCCGCCGCAGGCACCGCCGACCAGCGTCGGCGCGCCGAAGGTCAGGCCACCGTTGCTGCTGGTGACGCAGGAGTCGTTGCCGTTCTGGGCGCAGTAGTAGACCGCGCGGCTGTAGGTCGCGCCCAGCGGCGCCGCGCCCTTCCAGGCGCCGGAGCCGATGCTCTCGTGGTCGAAGACGCCGGCGCACGCGTTGCCCGTCTGGGTCCAGCTCGCACCGTCGTCATCGCTGTAGGACAGCGCACTGCACTCGCCCGCCAGACCGCCGGCGAAGGTGCGGCCGGTCTTGGCGTCCGTCGACAGGATGGGGTCGATGTTGAACGCCGACGTGCCGGGCGTGACGTCCTTCCACGTGGCCGAGGCGGTCGCCGCGTCAACGGTCACCTTGTAGGTGCTCGCGTACGACTGGTACATCAGCGCGCCGCTGATCGGGTTCACGCCCAGCGACGGCTCACCGGCGTTGCCGGCGTCGCTCAGGCTGCTCGGCGCCGCCAGGTTGGTGAACACGGGCGCGGCCGTGCTGGCGGAGGCGCTCAGCGGCGCACTGAGCAGCGCGAGAGCGGTACCCACCAGCGCGGGGGCGGCGAGCAGGGCGGGGACAAGACGGCGGCGGGTGGCCACAGGACGCTCCAGGGTTGCCGGACGGGTGGCGTTCACAGGCTCAACGCGCCGTTGACCGGTTCCTCGCGCGCTGCCCGTTTCGTCCTGTTTCGTTCCGGAGCGGTCGAGCGTTACAGCGGCGCGCGGGTGCGCCGCCTGATCAGCGCCGCGCTGCCCAGGACGGCCAGCGCGAGCAGCGGCCAGCCGAGACCACCGGTGGCGGCGAGACCGCCGCGCGGACCGGTGACCGGCGGGCTGCGGTCCGGACCCGCGCCCGGGCCGGTCTGCGGCCCCGTCACCGAGCCGGCGCCGGGCAGCAGGAAGTCGAACGAGGGGGCGTTGTCCGTCTGGTACATGTAGCTCTGCGCCTGCGTGAGCGGCGCCGGGTTGGCGAGCGTGAACGCCACCGCCTCGTAGATGCGGTCGCCGGCCTGCGCCGGGACCTCCTTCGGCCGGCTCCCCTTCGCCTCGCCCGTCAGCGCGACGAGCGCCGAGCGCGGGACGGAGAGCGTGATGACTCCCCCGTCCTGGTTCGCGAAGCCCGGCGTCTCCGTCGCGCCCGGGTAGATGCGAACCGCGCCGCCGGCGTTCACCGTCGTCTGGGTGTAGCCGTCGCGGCCGAACCGGAAGCCGGTCGCCGGGTCCCAGTACGCCCCGACCGAGGACTGCTGGTAGCCGTCGACGTAGCGGAACAGGAACACCAGCGAGGCCGACTGCGTCTGCACGAGCGCCTGCTGCAGCGCGTTGCCGGAGAGGTCGGCGTACTTCATCTTCACCGTGAAGCCGCCGTTCGCGACCGGGGCGCCGGTCTGGGGGTTGCGCTCCGGCAGCACCTGCACGTCCAGCAGGTCCAGCGCGGGCACGTTCTCGCTCGGCAGGACGCCGCCGACGACGGGCTTCGCGAGGTCGTACGAGGAGTAGTTCGCGAGCGCGTCGCCCTTGGGGTCGGGTGCCCCGGTCATGACGACGGGGCGCAACGGCTCGAGCATGCTGCCGCCGTTGCTCGGGCCGGACCGCTGGATGAGCACGTTCGGCGTGCTCGTCTGACCCTCGGCGTCGTCGGGCCGCTTGTTGGTCTGGCTCAGCACGATCGAGAGCCGCCGCGTACCGGGGTTGTACTCCATCGTGAAGAAGTCGACGAGCGAGCGGTCGCCCAGCATGAGGTCGCAGTTGAGGCCGGCGAGGCAGATCGAATCGTAGTGGAACGGGTGCGTCGTCGCCTGGGTCTGGTCCCACGTCGGGGTGGCCGCGAACATGTCGATCGTCTGCGAGACGACGACGTGCCAGGTGGCGTCGAACTCGCCGCTGTCCGGGTCGCCGACGTCCTTGCTGCCGTAGTAGGCGACGGCGACGCGGCCGGGCGCGCCGCTGGCCGCGACCCACGGCATGACGGTGGTCTCGACGCCGTCGCGGTTGACGCGGACCTTCTTGGTGAAGCCCGGGTCGACGTTGTTGTTGGCGGAGTCGGCGTCCGCGCCCTTGCAGTTCTTGACCTTGTCCTTGCTCAGGGCGACCAGGTAGGTGTCGCGGCCGCCGCCCTTCTCCGCGTAGCCGACGTAGATGTTGCCGGCGATGTCGTGGTCGGCGGTGACGAAGCCGGCGGTGGGGTCGATGCCCGCGTCGACCGCGAGGCACTGGGACCACGTGTTCCCGTTGTCCAGGCTCATCGCCAGCTTGACCTTGGTGCCGGCGTTGTACGGGAAGTAGACGACCGCGTCGGAGGCGCCGGGGATGACGCCCTTCTCGATCGCGCGGATCTGGCCGAGGCGGGCGCCGTCGGTGGAGACCGTCTTGCCCTGGCCGTACGTGAACCCGCCGTCGGTCGATCTCTGGACGGTCTGGCCCTGCAGCAGCCGGTTGTAGTTGAGGAACGCCGTCTTGTCGTCGCTGAAGGCGATCCACTGCCGGTCGACGATCGGGACGGACTCGCTGACGGGGCTGCCGCTGATGGTGCGACCCCGGTCTGGCGAGGTGAAGGTCGAGAAGTTGTCCAGCGGGCCGAGGCCGGCGTAGGCGAGCTGGTAGTGGCCCTGCGCGTTCTTCTTGATAGCCGTGCCGAGGGCGCAGTCACCACCGCCTTGGGCGGTCGAGATCTGGCCGCGCGGCGGCTGCCCGATGAGGTGGAACTGGTCCCCACCGTCGGTGGAGGCGTTGGCGTACTCGGCGATGTTGCTGAAGCCGCTGGGACCGCAGGTGTAGAGGGTGCCCTCGCGGTCGACGGTGATGGCGGGCTCGCCCAGGCTGCGCTGCGGGTCGCTCGGCAGACCGGCCGTGAACTGGAGGCCGCGGTCGACCGTCGGCAGAGTGCCGGCCGGCGCGGGAGCAGCAGCCGAGTAGTCGACGGCCTTCGCGCCGCAGGTGGCCGGGTTGAGGCTGATCGAGCTCGGGACGCTCTTCGCGTCGTAGTTGAGCGTCAGCCCCTCGCTCGCGTCCGCATACGCCGAGAACTCCAGCGTCGAGCCGGCGGGGATCGCCTTGCCGACGAGGTCGGGCCGCACGACGCCGGTCACCCGCTTCACGCCGCCGTCGTAGGCCGGCTCGCTGAGCGTGCCGAAGGAGATGGTCTCTCCCGCCGGCGTGGTGATCGAGCTGTTCAGCGTGAGGCCCAGCACCTGCGGCGTGTCCGCGGACAGGTAGACGTCGAAGCAGGCCGCCTGCAGGCCGGTCACGCCGGTCTTCAGCGTGAACTTCGGCGTGGTCGGCAGGATCGACTGGCCGACGACGAAGACGCCGGTGGCGGGCGAGTCTCCCGTGGGCTTGGTCGTGTCCGCGGTGGAGCCGCTGGGCGCGCCGCCACCTGCCGAGGCGGGGTCGGCCGCCACGTCCGCCGCGTAGGTGCCGCTCTCGCTGTGGAAGTACAACGACGGCCCGACGGGCGGCGCGGTGGCGCCGGTCGCGGTCGACGTCGGCAGCAGCGTGGCGACGCCGACGGACGCGAGGACGCAGGCGGTGGCGAGAGCGGTACGGCGGAAGGGCAGCGTGGAGAGTGGGAGCACGCTCAGGACTTCGACGGGCTTGTCCGGATCCCTGCCTCCCGCCGAGCTCAGCGGCAGGCGGGTACCGGGTCGAGCTGCGCCGGCACGCCGACCGTCGGCATGCCCAGGCTCACGCCAGGCGTGCTCGGGGTCCGGCCCGCTTCGGTGGCGTCGCCCGCGCGGGTGCGGCGGTGGGACAGCAGCGATCCGTCGGCGCGCAGGTAGTGCGGCGCCGCTCCGGTCACGACCGTCTCGACGACGTCGCCCGGCCGCACGCCCTCGACCCGGGGCAGGTGCACGAGCCGGTTGTCGCGGGCGCGGCCGGTCATCTGGTCGGCGGTGTCCTTGCGGCCCTCCCCGAGCGAGACGAGCACCTCGACCGTGCGGCCGACCTGCGACTGCATGCCCTCGTACGTCATTCGCTCCTGCAGCGCCACGAGCCGCTCGTACCGCTCCTGCACGACCTCCCTGGGCAGCGGCGGCAGGTCGGCGGCGGGGGTGCCGGGGCGCGGCGAGTACTGGAAGGTGAACGCGCCCGCGAACCGGGCCGCCGCCACGACGCGCAGGGTGTCCGCGAAGTCTGCGTCCGTCTCGGTCGGGAAGCCGACGATGATGTCCGTCGTGATCGCCGCGTCGGGGATCTGCGCGCGGACCCGGTCGAGGATGCCGAGGAAGCGCTCGCTCCGGTACGACCGCCGCATCGCCTTCAGCACCGCGTCGGAGCCGGACTGCAGCGGCATGTGCAGGCTCGGGCAGACTGCTGGCGTCTCGGCCATCGCCGCGATGACGTCGTCGGTGAAGTCGCGCGGGTGCGGGCTGGTGAACCGGATGCGCTCCAGCCCGGTCTCCCCCACCGCGCGCAGCAGCTTGCCGAACGCGTCGCGATCGCCGAAGGAGCGGCCGTACGAGTTGACGTTCTGCCCGAGCAGCGTCACCTCGACGACGCCCTGCTCGACGAGGAGCTCCACCTCTTCGAGGATCTCCCCCGGCCGGCGGTCCTGCTCCGTGCCCCGCAGGCTCGGGACGATGCAGAACGTGCAGGTGTTGTCGCAGCCGACGCTGATGGAGACCCACGCGGCGTAGCTCGACTCGCGACGGGCCGGCAGGGTGCTCGGGAAGACCTCCAGCGCCTCCAGCAGCTCGACCTGCGACTGCTGCTCGACCCGCGCGCGCTCGAGCAGCACGGGCAGCGACCCGACGTTGTGGGTGCCGAAGACGACGTCGACCCAGGGCGCCTTGCTGGTGATGAGGCCCTGGTCCTTCTGCGCCAGGCAGCCGCCGACGGCGATCTGCATGCCGGGCGTGCGGTCCTTCACCGGCTTCAGGTGCCCGAGGTTGCCGTACAGGCGGTTGTCGGCGTTCTCCCGCACGGCGCAGGTGTTGAACACGACGACGTCCGGCGTGCCGCCCTGTTCGGCGGGCACGTAGCCGGCCTGGTCGAGCAGCCCGGAGATGCGCTCGGAGTCGTGGACGTTCATCTGGCACCCGTAGGTGCGCACCTCGTACGTCCGGCTCACACTCCTCAGGCTAGCGGCGCAGCTCGACGAGCCCCCAGGGCGCGAGCAGCGCCGCGTAGCCGTAGACCGGGCCGGCGAAGGGGCGGACGCCCTTCTGGTCGAGCACGGCGAACGCCCCGAACAGCAGCGCGGGCAGCGCGATGCTCATGCCGCTGAGCTGCCAGCCACGTCGCGCGTCGAGCAGCGCGACGAGGACGACGCTGCCGCCGAGGGCGAGGGCGGCCAGGGCGAGCAGCTCGTAGCTGTCGACCGGGCGGCCGTTCCTGCAGCCACAGGCCGAGGGCGAGTCCGAAGGTGGTGAGCACGAGGCCGGGACCCCACAGCGGGCC
>JAODNS010000136.1 GCA_025465145.1 Frankiales bacterium | reverse complement strand
CGCGACCCGCAGTGGTCGCACATCACCGACTGGGACGAGGCGGTGACGTTCGCGCGCGAGCTGGACGTCCTCGCTGTCACCCGCTGACCCGTTCCTCCGCCTCCTGGCCGCCGACGGGTGGCGCCCGCCCTCACCCAGCCGTCACCGCACGTCGAACGAAGGAGAAGCACGCATGCCCAGCACTGAGGACGTCGACGTCGTGGTCGTGGGATCCGGCTTCGGCGGGAGCGTCGCCGCGCTGCGCCTCGCCGAGAAGGGCTACTCGGTCGTCGTGCTGGAGGCCGGGCGCCGGTGGGCCGACGACGAGCTTCCCACGACGTCCTGGTCGATCCGCAGGTTCGTGTGGGCACCCCGGCTCGGGCTCCACGGCATCCAGCGCATCGTCAAGGTCGGCCAGGTGCTGGTGCTCGCGGGCGCCGGAGTCGGTGGCGGGTCGCTGAACTACGCGAACACGCTCTACAAGCCGCCGTCGCCGTTCTTCCGCGACCCGCAGTGGTCGCACATCACCGACTGGGACGCCGAGCTGTCGCCCTGGTACGAGCAGGCGAGCCGCATGCTCGGGGTCACGGACAACACGACGGTGACCCGCAGCGACGAGCTGATGCGCGACGTCGCGAACGACATGGGTGTCGGGCGCAGCTTCCGCCTCACCCCCGTTGGCGTCTTCTTCGGTGACGGGCAGAAGCAGCCGGGCACGAAGGTCGCCGACCCCTACTTCGGCGGGGCAGGCCCCGAGCGCACCGGCTGCACGGAGTGCGGCTCCTGCATGACGGGGTGCCGTGTCGGTGCCAAGAACACGCTCGTGAAGAACTACCTGCACCTGGCCGAGGGCCTCGGCGCACGGATCGTCCCCGACACCACCGTGACCGAGCTGCGCGACCTCGGCGACGGCGTGCGGGTCACCGCCCGCGCGACGCGGGCCCTCGGCGGCCGCAGGACCGTGTTCCGCGCCCGCCACGTCGTCCTGGCCGCGGGGGCGCTCGGCACGCAGACGCTGCTGCACTCCCACCGCGACGCCGGCACCCTGCCCCGGTTGTCCGAGCGGCTCGGCCACCTCACCCGCACCAACAGCGAGTCGCTGCGCGTCGCGGCGCAGTGGACGACGAAGGACGACTTCACCCGAGGGGTCGCGATCACCTCGTCCTTCCACCCCGACGACGTGACGCACGTGGAGCCCTGCCGGTACGGCAAGGGCTCGAACGCGATGGCCTTCGTCACCACGGTGATGATCGGCGGCAGCGGCCGGCTGCCGCGTTGGCTGCGCGGTCTGGCCGGTCCCCTCCGCCACCCACTGGTCTTCCTGCGCACCCTGGTCCCGTACCGGTGGTCGGAGCGGTCCGTCGTCGTGCTCGTGATGCAGACCCTTGACAACTCCGTGACCACGTTCCTGCGGCGCGGCCGGCTCACGTCGCGCCAGGGCCATGGCGCGCCGAATCCCACGTGGATCCCGGCCGGCGACGAGGTCGCGACCCGACTCGCCGAGAAGATGGGCGGCTACACGACCGGCACGGTCGGGGAGCTCGCGAACGTGCCGATGACCGCCCACTTCATCGGCGGCTGCCCGATCAGTGAGTCGCCGGCGACCGGGGTCGTCGACCCGTACCAGCGGCTCTGGGGACACCCGTCGATCTCCGTCGTCGACGGCTCGGCCATCAGCGCCAACCTCGGGGTCAACCCGTCGCTCACCATCACGGCCCAGGCAGAGCGGGCGCTGGCGCTGTGGCCGAACAAGGGCGAGCAGGACGTGCGCCCGGCGCAGGGGGAGGAGTACGTGCGCCTCACCGCGGTACCGCCGATGTCTCCAGCGGTCCCCCCGCACGCCCGCGGCGCGCTCTGGTCGGCGGCACCGGCTCGCGTCTCGACGCTCGCCGGGTGAGTCAGCCCTCCCCGTTGGGTGCCGTCTCCCACCCG
This sequence comes from Frankiales bacterium, assembly GCA_025465145.1. Taxonomy (GTDB): domain Bacteria; phylum Actinomycetota; class Actinomycetes; order Mycobacteriales; family SCTD01; genus RYN-124. The sequence continues at coordinate 63,196 of JAODNS010000136.1, read as the reverse complement.
CGGGACGACGAGGCGCTGGCTGCGGCAGGGACCGGCGGATCACGGGGCTCGAACCGGACGCGTCCCTGAGCTACAGGGCGACAGGGTGCGACTCGCGCTCGGTGGCACCGGCCAGGACCTGTAGCGCAGCGCAGGCCTGAGGGCACCTGACGCGCGGTGGGCCACGAGACCGTCGCGAGCCAAGGCCTTCGCGCCTGGGCCGCCGGAACTACCCCACGGGGTCGCGGCCGTCGGCACCGGAGGTGGCGAGGCCGTCACCGGGTAGCGCGTCCGTCAGCCTTTGCGCTCGCAGGCTCAGCAGTCAAGGACACTGTCGCGCAGCAGGCAACTCCAGCGATCGTGGGGCCCCGTGGGCACCCGGGCGCACCGCCACGGAGAGAAGATCAGCTCCGGCTGAAACTGAGTCTGAACTGACGATCTCGCCGGAGACGACTCTGGCCCCGCACCTCGGAAGGTGAAGGGCCAGGTCACACGGGGTGCGCCGCCAGGGACTCGAACCCCGAACCCGCGGATTAAGAGTCCGCTGCTCTGCCAATTGAGCTAGCGGCGCTGGTCGTTCGGGCAGGAACGATAGCAGTCAGTTCCGGGCCGTTCCCGGCGGACGAAGGTGGCGCCGGCGGACATCCGGGACACCGTGACCAAGTCGAGGCGCGTGTCGCACGTAGACCAGCGGATCGGGGGCACACACTCGGCCACACGGCGCTCCTGTCCGGCGAACCGCTGCCGATACAGCAAGCACCCCACGTCGAGCCAGGAGGCAGGGACCATGACCACCGCCGCTCTCGCCCCGCACGCCTTCACCGCGCTCGACCGCTGCGATCGCTGCGGCGCCCAGGCGTTCGTCCGCGCCGTCCTCACCTCAGGCGACCTGCTGTTCTGCGCGCACCACGGGCGCGAGTACGGCGAGGCGCTGGCCGCCAAGGCGCTCGTCGTCGAGGACGGCAGCGAGACCATCAACAAGAAGCCGAGCCCCAGCGCGTACTAGGTACGCAGGCCCTCGGCCCGCCGCGCCACCTGCAGCAGCTGCTCGTACTCCTCCGCGTGCAGCTCGGCCAGCTGCTCCCACGCAGTCCGCTTCGCGCGCCGCTCGCGTGCCTCGAGGTCGCCGCTGCCCACGGCACCGACCAGCTGCCGCCGCGGCGCGTCCGGCACCGGCGTCGCCGTCGCGACCCGGGTGCGCGTGACCGGAGCGGCCTTCTTCTTCGGCGCCGGAGCGGTGAGGCAGGCCCGGCAGACCGCCGCGTCGTCGTCGTACTCGTCGACCGCCTTCACCTTGCGGCACGAGTCGCACCGCCGCCAGCTGCTCACGTCCGACACCGTACGGCTTGAGCAGACCGCTGCTGTGCGGGAGGTTGCGATCCTCACCCTGGAGGGCCCGTGGCCGGCCGCGTCGTCAGCACCATGCAGGAGCACCCGCTCACCATCACGGACCTGATGCGGCACGGCGCAACCGTCTACGCGGGCAGCGTCGTGACGACGTGGGAGGGGAGGGCCGCAGCAGGTCGGCGACGTACGCGCAGGTGGCGACGCGCGCGGCGCGGCTCGCGGGGGCGCGTGCCGGGCTCGGCGTCGGCGAGGGCGACCGGGTGGGAACCCTGCTGTGGAACACGCAGGAGCACCTGGAGGCGTACCTGGCCGTGCCGTGCACGGGTGCCGTCCTGCACACGCTGAACCTCCGGCTGTTCTCGGAGCAGCTGGCGTACGTGATCGAGCACGGCGCCGACAAGGTCGTCGTCGTCGTCGCCACGGTGCTGCCGCTGCTCGTCCAGATCGCGCCGGAGCTGACGACCGTCGAGCACTACGTGCTGATCGGCGACGGTGACACGAGTGGCCTGGGCAACATGCCGGTGCACCGGTACGAGGACCTGCTGGCGCAGGCGCCGGAGACCTACGACTGGCCCGAGCTGAGCGAGCTCGCGCCGGCGGCCATGTGCTACACGAGCGGCACCACGGGCAACCCGAAGGGCGTCGTCTACAGCCACCGGTCCACGTACCTGCACTCGATGTCGGTCGTCGGCGGCAACACCTTCGCGCTGCGCGAGAGCGACTCCGTCCTGCCCGTCGTGCCGATGTTCCACGCGAACGCGTGGGGCCTGCCGTACGCCGGCTGGATGGCGGGCACCGACTTCGTCATGCCCGGCCGCTTCCTGCAGGCCGAGGCGCTGGCGCAGATGATCAGCGAGCTGCGGCCGACGTTCGCCGGCGCGGTGCCGACCATCTGGAACGACCTGCTGCAGCACGTCGACGAGCACGGCACCGACCTGTCGTCGCTGCGGCTGGTCGTCTGCGGCGGGTCGGCCGTGCCGCGGGCGCTGATGCAGTCGTTCGAGGAGCGGCACGGCATGCGGATCATCCAGGGCTGGGACATGACGGAGACCTCGCCGCTGGCGGCGGTCGCGCACGTGCCCGCGGGGGCGGACGAGGCGGAAACCTGGGACTGGCGGGCCCGCACCGGCCGGCTCGCGATGGGCGTGCGGATGCGAATCGTCGGCGACGACGGGACCGAGCTGCCGTGGGACGGCGAGGCGGTCGACCTGGAGAACGCGCTCATGGCGCACCCCGCCGTCTTCAAGGCCGCGGTCGTCGCGGTGCCGGACGAGCGGTGGGACGAGCGGCCGCTCGCCTGCGTCGTGCTGCGGCCGGACGCGGACGCGACGCCCGCCGAGCTGCGCGAGCACCTCGGCGCGCACGTCGCGCGCTGGCAGCTGCCGGAGCGCTGGACGTTCATCCCCGCTGTGCCGAAGACCAGCGTCGGCAAGTTCGACAAGAAGGTGCTGCGCCGGCAGTACGCGGAGGAGCAGCTCAAGGTCACGACCGTCGATGGCTGACGTACGACTCGAGCCGCTGGCCGAGCAGCACGGCGCTGCCCTGCAGGCGATGCTGGTCGATCCGTTGATCGCGGAGTTCACGCCGATCCCGCAGCCGCCCGCGCCGGACCAGGCGGCGCGGATGGTGGCGGCGTACGCCGAGGCCCCGGACCGCGAGGGGTACGCGGCCGTCGGCGATGACGGCGAGTTCCTCGGCTTCGGGATGCTCGGTGGCATCGACGTGACCGCGGCTGAGTGCATGCTCGGGTACATGACGGCGCCGGCCGCCCGCGGCCGCGGCGTGGCCACCGAGGTGCTGCGGCTGCTGACGGAGCGGGCGCTGCAGCTGGGGATGGTCCGGCTCGAGCTGCGGATCAGCGCCGGCAACGTCGCCTCGGAGAAGGTGGCCATGCGCAACGGGTATCAGCAGGAGGGCGTGCTGCGGTCGCTGCACCTGCGCGACGGGATCCGCGGCGACGCGACGCTCTGGTCGCGGATCAGCTGAGGACGACGAGCACCGCGCCGGAGTCGACCTGCTGACCAGCCGTCACCAGCACCTCGGTCACCTCGCCGTCGACGGACGCCCGCACCGGGTGCTCCATCTTCATCGCCTCGAGCACGACCAGCACGTCGCCGGCCGCCACGGACGCGCCCACCTCGGCGGCCACGCGCACCACCGTGCCCGGCATCGGGGCGGTCAGCGACCCGGCCGCGACGTTCGCACCCGGCTCCGGGAACCGGGGCAGCTCGAGGAGCACCGAGGAGCCGAGGGCGGAGTCGACGTATGCAACCTCCCCGACGCGGTGCACCCGGACGCGGCGGCGGACACCGGCCACCTCCAGGTCGACCAGCTCCGCGGACGCGTGCACCAGCCGTACGTCCAGCCGCTCGCCGTCGACCTCCACGACGAGGCCGTCGCGGCGGAACGCATACCCGACCTCGACGCCGTCGTACGTCGTGCGCTGCAGCGCGCTCGGAACGCTGCGCCAGCCGGACGGCAGCCCCGGCTGCACCCTCGCGGCCGCGCGGCGCTCGGCCGCCGAGGCGAGCGCCGCGGCGACCGCAAGGACGCGGGAGCCGGTCAGCAGCGGCCGTCCCACCTCTGCCGGGTCGACGCGGTCGAGGTAGCCGGTGTCCACCTCCGCATCGGCGAAGTCCTTGCTGCGCAGGAGGTTCACCAGCAGGTGGCGGTTGCTCGTCAGGCCGTGCAGCCGGGTTCGCGCGAGTGCGTCGGCGAGCCGGCCGACCGCCTCCGCGCGGGTGGGCCCGTGCGCGACCACCTTGGCGACCATCGCGTCGTAGTACGGGCTGACGACCGAGCCGGTCTCGACGCCGCTGTCGACGCGCACGCCCTCCGGCAGCTCCAGCAGGCGGACTGTGCCGGTGGCGGGGAGGTAGCCGGCGGGCACGTCCTCGGCGTACAGCCGGGCCTCCACGGCGTGCCCGCTGAGGGTCGGCGCCAGCGCCGCCGCGGGAAGCGGAAGCCCCTGCGCCACCAGGAGCTGGAGCCGCACCAGGTCCAGCCCGGTGACCAGCTCGGTGACCGGGTGCTCGACCTGCAGCCGCGTGTTCATCTCGAGGAACGCCGGCTCGCCGTCGGAGGAGACGACGAACTCGACGGTGCCCGCGCCGACGTAGTCGACGGCGCGGGCCGCCGCGACGGACGCCTCCGACAGTCGCGCACGCAGCTCGGGCGTGACGACCGGCGAGGGCGCCTCCTCGATGACCTTCTGGTGTCGGCGCTGGGTGGAGCAGTCGCGCTCGAACAGGCTGACGACGTTGCCGTGCTGGTCGGCCATCACCTGCACCTCGATGTGCTTCGGCCGCTCGACGTACCGCTCGAGGAAGACGGTCGCGTTGCCGAACGCCGAGGCCGCCTCGCGCTGCGCGCTCGTGACCGCCTCGACCAGCTCGCCCGGCGTGCGGACGATGCGCATGCCGCGCCCGCCGCCGCCGTAGGACGCCTTGACCAGCACCGGGTAGCCGATGTCCTCGGCCGCCGCGAGCGCGTCCTCCGGCGTCACCTCCGCACCCGGCAGCACGGGCACACCCGCCGCGGCCATGAGCCGCTTCGCCGTCAGCTTCGAGCCCATCGCCTCGACCGCCTCCGGCGGCGGGCCGATCCACGTCAGTCCGGCGGCGATGACCGCCCGCGCGAACGCGGCGTCCTCGGACAGGAAGCCGTAGCCGGGGTGGATCGCGTCCGCGCCGGTCCTCGCGGCGGCTTCGAGGACCAGGTCGCCCCGCAGGTAGGTCTCGGCCGGTGTTGCACCAGGCAGCCGGACTGCCGCGTCAGCCTCGCGGACGAACGGCAGGGCGGCGTCCGGGTCGGAGAAGACGGCGACGGTGCCGAGCCCCATCTCGCGGCAGGTGCGGAAGACGCGGCGGGCGATCTCGCCGCGATTGGCGACCAGGACCCGGCGCATCATCCGATCGCTCCCGCGGAACCCAGAACATCCGGCCGGGCATGTCGAAGGCGGCCGGACGACGGAGCGGGCGCGACGCGCCGCGGCTGGATGCTCCGGGTTCTGGGGCTGGCCATCAGTGCCGCCACACGCCGTAGCCGCGCGCGCCCTGCACAGGCCCGTTGTGCACCACCGACAGCGCCAGTCCGAGGACGGTACGGGTGTCCCGCGGGTCGATGATTCCGTCGTCGTAGACCCGGCCCGAGTTGGCCAGCGCCAGCGACTCGCTCTCGATCTGCGCCTCCACCAGATCGCGCATCTGCGTGTCGGCGTCCTCGTCGTACGGCAGCCCGCGCGCCTCAGCGGACTGCCGGCTGACGATCGACAGCACGCCGGCGAGCTGGGCCGGGCCCATGACCGCGGACTTGGCGTTCGGCCAGGAGAACAGGAAGCGCGGCCCGTACGCGCGGCCGCACATGCCGTAGTGGCCTGCGCCGTAGGAGGCGCCGAGGATCAGCGTCAGGTGCGGGACCGTGCTGTTGCTGACGGCGTTGATCATCTTGGCGCCGTCCTTGATGATGCCGTTCTGCTCGTACGACTGCCCGACCATGTACCCGGTCGTGTTCTGCAGGAAGACCAGGGGCGTGTCCGCGGAGTTCGCGAGCTGGATGAACTGCGCCGCCTTCTCGCTCTCCTCGCTGAACAGCACGCCGCGCGCGTTGGCGAGGATCCCGACCGGGTACCCGTGGATCGACGCCCAGCCGGTGACGAGCGAGCTGCCGTACAGCGGCTTGAACTCGTCGAATCGGCTGCCGTCGACGACGCGGGCGAGGACGTCGCGCGGGTCGAACGGCACCCGCAGGTCGGCCGACGGGATCGCGAGCAGCTCGTCCTCGTCGTACAGCGGCGGGTCAGCGCTCTCGGACGGACCCGGCCCAGCCTTGCGCCAGTTGAGCCGCCGGACGATCGACCGCCCGATCCGGATCGCGTCCACCTCGTCCTCCGCCAGGTGGTCGGCGAGGCCGGAGGTGCGGGCGTGCATCTCCGCGCCGCCGAGCGACTCGTCGTCGCTGTCCTCGCCGGTGGCCATCTTCACCAGCGGCGGGCCGCCGAGGAACACCTTCGCGCGTTCCTTGACCATCACGACGTGGTCGCACATCCCGGGGGTGTAGGCGCCGCCGGCCGTGGAGTTGCCGAACACCAGCGCGACCGTGGGGATGCCGGCAGCGCTGAACTGGGTGAGGTTGCGGAACATCCCGCCGCCGGGGATGAAGATCTCCGCCTGCGTGGGCAGGTCGGCGCCGCCGGACTCGACCAGGTTGATCACCGGCAGCCGGTTCTCCCGCGCGATCTCCATCGCCCGGCCGACCTTCTTCGCCGTCATCGGGTTGGTGGCCCCGCCGCGCACCGTCGGGTCGTTCGCGATCAGCAGGCACTCGACCCCCTCGACGACGCCGATCCCGGTGACGACGCTGGCGCCGACGGGGAAGGTCGTGCCGTACGCCGCCAGCGGCGACAGCTCCAGGAACGCTGAGTCGCGGTCGACGAGCAGCTCGATCCGCTCGCGGGGGAGCAGCTTGCCGCGCTTGCGGTGCCGCTCCACGTACTTCTCGCCGCCGCCGCCGCGGGCGGCGTCGAGGTGCGTCTCCAGGCCGGCCAGCAGCGCCAGCATGGCGTCGCGGTTCGCGGCAGCCTCGGGAGCGCGGCGGTCCAGCCGGTCGGCGAGCACGGGCACGGTGCGACCTCCGAGGACGGGCGTGTGAACGGCGGCTAACGTAGCGCGCATGAAGACCACGCTGTACGAGCCCGAGCACGAGGCGTTCCGCGACTCCGTCCGCGGCTTCTTCGACAAGCACGTGAAGCCGTTCCACGCCGAGTGGGAGAAGGCCGGCATCGTCGACCGGGCCGTCTGGATCGAGGCGGGCAAGCAGGGGCTGCTCGGGATGGACGTCCCGGAGCAGTACGGGGGCGGCGGCGTGAAGGACTTCCGCTACAACGCGGTCATCGGCGAGGAGACCACGCGGGCCGGCGCCAGCGGCATCGGCTTCACGCTGCACAACGACGTCGTCGCTCCGTACCTGCTGAACCTCACGACGGACGAGCAGAAGGACCGCTGGCTGCCGCGCTTCGTCAGCGGCGAGATGATCACGGCGATCGCCATGAGCGAGCCGGGTGCGGGATCGGACCTGCAGGGGCTGAAGACCACGGCGAAGCGGGACGGCAGCGACTTCGTCGTCAACGGCTCGAAGACGTTCATCACCAACGGCATCAACTCCGACCTGGTCATCGTCGTCGCGCAGACCGATCCGGAGGCGGGCGCGCGCGGCTTCAGCCTCATCGCCGTGGAGCGCGGCGCGAAGGGGTTCGAGCGCGGCCTCAACCTGGACAAGGTCGGCATGCACGCGCAGGACACCGCCGAGCTGTTCTTCGACGACGTGCGGGTGCCGGCGGACAACCTCATCGGCGAGCTCAACGGCGGCTTCATCCACCTCATGAACGCCCTGCCGCAGGAGCGGCTGTCGATCGCGGTCGTTGCCGTCGCTGCCAGCCGCAAGATCTTCGACATCACGCTGGACTACTGCAAGGAGCGCAAGGCGTTCGGCAAGAGCATCGGCTCGTTCCAGTACAACCGCTTCATGCTCGCTGAGATGGCGACCGAGATCGAGATCGCCGAGACCTACCTGGAGAAGGCGGTCCGCGAGCACAACGAGGGCCGGTTCACGGTGCAGGACGCGGCCATGGCCAAGTGGTGGACGACCGAACTGCAGAAGCGCGTCGTCGACAGGTGCGTGCAGCTGCACGGCGGCTATGGGTACATGCTCGAGTACCCCGTCGCGCGGGCGTTCGTGGACTCTCGCGTGCAGACGATCTACGGCGGCACGACCGAGATCATGAAGGAGATCATCGGGCGGTCGCTCGGTGTCTGACGACCTGCGGACCTACGTCACGCAGATCGCCGGCGAGCTGGACGCGGACGTCCTGCCGGCGCACTGGCCGACCTGCCTCGGCTGCGGGAAGGACAACCCGAGCGGGTTCCACCTGCAGGTGCGGCGCGACGGCGACGAGCTGGTCGCCGAGCACAGGTTCGCCGACCGGCACAGCGGGGCGCCCGGCATCGCCCACGGCGGCGCCGTCGCGACCGTGGTCGACGACGTGCTCGGCTTCCTGCTCTACGTCGCGCGGATGGCGGGGGTGACACGGCACCTCGAGGTGGAGTACCTCAAGCCGGTCGTCGTCGGCGTCCCCTACGTCGTGCGCGCCCGCATCGACTCGCGGGACGGCCGCAAGCTCTGGGTGTCCTGCGAATGCACCGCCCCGGACGGCACGGTCACCTTCACCGCCAGGGCGCTCTTCCTCGAGGTGCGGCTCGAGCACTTCGCCGACGCCGTCTCGGACGGTCGGGACCCCGTTGCTCCCTAGCCCTGGATGATCTTCTGATCTCGGAGCGGCGGGCGCGGCGCGCCGGCGTGTTCAGGTGCGGGCTGCGCAGTCAGAAGATCATCCGCGACGCGGCCTTGGACGTAGCGGTCAGTGCCGGGGCGCGCGGCGGCCCAGCAGGGCGGACAGCGCCATCCGGCGCAGCAGACGGGCGAGCCGATCCGGCGACACGTCCGCGTCGACGATCGCGGCGGTGTTCAGCATCGACAGGGTGGCCGTGACGGCGACGGCGACCTCGTCCGGCGGCAGGTCCTCCCGCAGCCGGCCGAGCACCTCGCGCCACGGCTGCTCGTAGGCCCGCAGCCGGCGGCGCAGCGACCGGCGTACCTCGTCCGGCAGGGCGCGCTGCTCGCGCGTCCACACGCCGAGCAGCGTGCGGCGGCCGACCGCGAAGTCGACGTGCAGGTCGACGAGCGCGGCCAGCGCCTTGGCCGGATCCGCCTGGTGGGCAGGGATCTCGCGCGCGCCCTCGAGCATCGAGTCGAGCGCGCGGTCGCACAGCGCTTCGAGCAGCGCCTGCTTCGAGGCGAAGTGCCGGTAGACCCCAGGGCCACTGATGCCGGCGGCCGCCCCGATGTCGTCGATGCCGACCGCGTGGTATCCGCGGGCCGAGAACAGGTCCGCCGCCGACTGCAGCAGGAGCTCCCTGCGCGGCCGCGCGGTCGTCGTCACGCGGCTCACGTTAGCCTCCGTTCACATCCGGGAGAGGAGCTCGTCATCGCTGCCGACGTACGTCCGCTTCTCGACGACCTGCGGGCCGAGCAGGCCGACCTCCGGCGAGTGGTCGAGCACGCCGACCTGACGACGCCGACGCCCGCGGAGGGGTGGGACGTCCGCGAAGCCGTGAGCCACCTCGCCGGCACCGACGTCGAGGCGCTCCTGGCGGCCGAGGACCCGGCCGGCTTCGTGGCGAAGCTCCCGGCCATCGCCACCGACATCGACGGCTTCCTCACCGGCCAGCTCGCCGAGCGCCGCGACCTGCCCCAGGCCCAGCTGGTCGCGAGCTGGCAGCAGGGCTTCGACCGGCTGCTCGACGCGCTCGGCCGGCTCGAGCCGGGGACGAAGGTGCCCTGGTACGGCCCGCCGATGAGCCCGGCGTCGTTCGCGACCGCCCGGCTGATGGAGTACTGGGCGCACGGGCAGGACGTCGTCGACGGCCTGGGGGCCATCCGGGAGCCGACCGACCGGCTCCGGCACATCTGCCACCTCGGCGTCCGGACGCGCGGCTTCAGCTACGTCAACCGCGGGCTGGCGGTGCCCGACGGCGGGGTGCGGGTGGAGCTGACGGCGCCAGACGGGAGCAGCTGGACGTACGGCGAGGGCGAGGACCGCGTCACCGGCAGCGCGCTCGACTTCTGCCTGCTGGTGACCCAGCGGCGGCACAGGGAGGACACAGGGCTCGTCGCCACCGGGCCGCTCGCGGAGGAGTGGCTGGACATCGCGCAGTGCTTTGCCGGTCCGCCCGGCACGGGGAGGGCCAAGGCATGACCGACCGCTGGACCACGCCGGAGCGCCTGGCACTGCGGGCGCTCGCGAAGCAGGTCGTCGCCAAGGAGATCGCGCCGCACGTCGACGACTGGGAGCGCGACGGACTGCTTCCGCGCAGCCTGCACAAGACCTTCGCCGACGCGGGCCTGCTGGGCGTGTCCTTTCCGGAGCACGTCGGGGGCGCAGGCGGTGATGCTGTCGACTCCGCGATCCTCGCCGAGGAGGTCATGCTCGGCGGCGGCTCCGGCGGCGTCATCGCGTCGCTGTTCACGCACGGGATCGCGCTGCCGCACATCGCCCGCAACGGGTCGCCGGAGCTGGTCGACCGGTACGTCCGGCCGACGCTCGCCGGCGACCTGATCGGCGCGCTGGCGGTGACGGAACCCGGCGGCGGGTCGGACGTCGCCGGGCTGCGGACGACGGCGGTGCGCGACGGCAACGAGTACGTGGTGAACGGCGCCAAGACGTACATCACCAGCGGGATCCGGGCGGACTTCGTCACCACCGCCGTCCGCACCGGCGACGAGGGCTACGGCGGGATCAGCCTGCTGGTCATCGACAAGGGGCTGTCCGGGTTCACCGTCAGCGGGCCGCTCGACAAGATGGGCTGGCGCTCCTCGGACACCGCCGAGCTGTCGTTCAGCGACGTGCGGGTGCCGGCGGCGAACCTGGTCGGGGCGGAGGGCTCAGGATTTGTGCAGATTCTGCAGAACTTCCAGTCGGAGCGGCTCGGCCTGGCGGTGCACGCGTATGCCACCGCGCAGCGCTGCCTGGACCTGACCGTGCAGTGGGTGAAGGACCGCGAGACGTTCGGCAAGCCGCTCGTCGCCCGGCAGGTCGTGCGGCACAAGGTGGCCGAGATGGCGCGGCAGACGGACGTGGCGCGGACGTACACGCGTGCGGCGTACGAGAAGTGGCTCGGCGGCGACCGTGTCGACTCAGCCGTGCTCGAGGTGTCGATGGCGAAGAACACCGCCTGCGCGGCGTGCGACTTCGTGGTGGACGAGGCGGTGCAGCTGTTCGGCGGGCTCGGCTACATGCGCGAGAGCGAGGTGGAGCGGCACTACCGGGACAGCCGGATCCTCCGGATCGGCGGCGGCACCGACGAGATCATGAACGAGGTGATCGCGAAGCGGCTGGGCCTGTAGGACCCAGCCGCCCCGCCGCGCATCAGGACAGGTCGGAACCGTCGGCCTTGGCGGCCTCGGTGTCGCTCGCCGCGCCGTCGCCCTCGCGCTCGAAGACGTCCTCGGCCTGCAGGTCGCTCGACGTCTGCTCGCCGACCTGCTCGGCCAGCTCCTGGTCGTCGACGCCTTCGCCGGCCGGCTTCGTGGTGCCGGCGTCCGTTGCGGGCTGCTCGCTCATTGCGTGCTCCTCCTGTTGTGGGCTCGGTCGAGCCTTACCCAGGTCAGGAGGCGCCGCACGTCGCAGCGATGAGCATCACCAGGGTGCGCGTCACGGTCAGGAGGTCCGCGACGGGCACCGACTCGTCCGGCCCGTGCGCCTTGCGGACGTCGCCCGGGCCGTAGTGCAGGCCGGGGATGCCGCCCAGGTCGGTGAGCAGCCGGATGTCTGAGCCCCACGGCGCTCCTTCGATTCCTGGGGTACGGCCGGTGAGCCGATGATGGGCGGCCGACACGCGCGCCACCAGCGGGTCTCCGTCGTCGAGGAGGCTGCTGCCGAACTGGCCGCCGACCCACTCGAGCCGGACCGGGTTCTCGGTCAGCCAGGGGTCCGCAGCGCAGACCTCGTCGACCGTGCGCTGCAGGTCGGCGCGGGCGTCCGCCACCGGCTCGCCGAGCGCGACGCCCAGGCGCCCCTCGGCGACGAGCAGGTCGGGCACGCTGCTGGCCCAGTCGCCGGCGCGGACGGTGCCGACGGACAGCGGGTACGGCAGCGTCAGGTGCTGCATCAGCCGGTGCGGGTCGTCGTTGCGGCGCGCCTCGAGCTCGCGCAGCGCGGTGTGCACGAGCAGGTACTTCTCGATGGCGTCCACGCCGTGGTCGCGGACGCTGGCGTGGACGGCCAGCCCGGGGACGGTGAGCCGGAAGGTCAGCGCTCCGGCGTTGGCGGTCACGAGGTTGGTGCCCGTCGGCTCGCAGACGACGGCGAGGTCGCCGCGGTAGCCGCGTCGCAGGGTGGCGAACGTGCCGAGGCCGCCGTCCTCCTCGCCCACGACGCTCTGCAGCTGGACGGTGGAGCGCAGCGTGACGCCCGCCTCGCGGAGCGCCTCCAAGGCGACGACCTGGCAGACCAGCCCGCCCTTCATGTCGCACGCCCCGCGGCCGTAGACGCTGCCGCCACGGACGGTGCCGCTCCACGGCTGGTCGGACCAGGCCGTCGGGTCGCCGGGAGGGACGACGTCGATGTGCCCGTTCAGCACGAGGACGGGGCCGTCGGGGTCGGTTCCGGCCCAGGTGCCGACGAGGCCGTACGCGTCGTCGCGCGGCGCCTCCAGGCCGGGGAAGTCCGGGTCCGCCATGGTCGCCGGCAGGTCGATTGCCCAGAGGTCGGTGCTGAGCGCGGCCGCGTCGAGGTGCTGGGCGAGCCGGTACTGCGCGTCGCTCTCGGCCGCGCTGCCGGTGATGGACGGGATGGCCAGCAGCTCCTGGAGCAGCGCGACGAGGCGCTCGGGGCGGACGGCGTCGAGCGCCCGCGCCACCGGCGCGGTCACGTCCTCGGGGGTCCGCTGGACCGGGACGACCGGCGTGGTCAGGGCAGGGGAGAGGCGCACACCTGATCCTCGACCGGAACCTGCCGGTTGGCCATCCTCCGCAGGTACTGCTCAGCGCTGCACGTCGTACCAGCCGAGCAGCACCCCGTCCTCCTCCAACAGGATCCGCAGCCGCAGTCCGACCGGACTCCCCAGCTCCTCGGCGAGCAGGCCGGTGCCGCGCCCGGCGAGCAGCGCGGCCTGCGTGAGACACAGCTCGTCCAGCCGCCCGGCGCGCAGCACGTCCGTCAGCAGCGTCGGCCCGCCCTCGCACAGCACGCGGCCCAGCCCGCGCTGCTGCAGCCGGTCCAGCCCCGTGGCCACGTCCGGCACCTCGAGCACCTCCGCCCGCGGGTCGACGCGGCCCTCGCCGCCGACGTGCAGGACCAGCGGCCGCGGGCCGGCGAGCACCCGCTCGTCCACCTGTCCGGACCGGGTGACGACGGCGACCTGGGGCAGCGGCGGCAGCCCCCGAGCCGCGCGCCACTGGGCTGCGCCGTGGGGCAGCCGGATCGTGCCGTAGTCCTCGGCGCGGGTCGTACCGGCACCGACGAGCAGCACGTCGCACACCGCGCGCAGCGTCCGGAACACCGCCCGGTCGGGCGGGCTCGACAGCACCCGCGAGCCGCCGTCGCGCACCGCCACACCGTCGGCGCTGAGGACGAACCCCCCGCGGACGTACGGGCCGGCGGTGCCGTACAGCGCGAGCAGGTCGGGCCGCGCGTCGTACGTCGGCAGCAGCTGGCGCATGGGCCGAGCATCGCAGGGCAGACGGCGGGGGTGGCGCAGGTGGCGGCGAGCGGCAGCTGGACGGACCCGGACGGCGTCCGGCTACCCACCGGCGAGGTGCACGCGTGGTTGCCCGGCGCGAACGCGACCGTGTGCGGGCTGCAGCTCAGCCGGTCGTCGCTGGCCCGGTTCCCGCACGTGCGCTGGGAGGACGCCTTTCCTGAGTCGGGCCGGTCGGCCGACGAGGTCGCGCGGGTGTGCCCGCGCTGCGCGAAGGGCGCCGGGGGGCCGCGGTCCGACCGCCGGCCCTGGCAGCGGTACCCGCGCCGCCCCTAGGCGGGGACCAGTCCCCGGACGGTGCTCAGAGCCTGGTCGAACGCGTGCAGGTCGCAGGCGGTGCCGGCCGCAGCCGCCTCGCGGACCTGCGGGTCGCGCGACCAGCGCAGCGCGAGCACGCACTCGGCCGGCTTGTTGTTCGGGGAGTAGCTCGTGTCCGCCGCGTTGGCGCCGGTCGTCCAGCGCCACCAGGTCATCCCGTACACCGATGGGTTGTCCTTGAGCACGTCGAGGAAAGCGGCGTAGCCGTCGGCCTGCGCGGCGGGCGCGGCCAGGTCGGTGCCCTTGGCGGCTCGCTCCGGGTGCGCGAACGAGTGCTGCTGCGAGCTGTAGCCGACCTCCGCGTAGATGATCGGCCTGCGGATCTTCTTCGCGATGTCGGCCATGTACGGCGTGTGGACCTCGCGCCAGGCGGACCGGAAGCGGTTGTAGGTCGGGTTCGCGTCCTCGCCCATCGAGAAGTAGATCGACAGCGAGCACAGGTCGAGCGCGTCCCAGAACTTCACGACCAGCGGGGTGTAGCCGGTCGACATGTACGACACGGCGCCGCGGTAGTGCTTGCGCGTCTCCTTGACCAGCGCGCGCCACGAGGCCGTCTGGTTGGCGATCGCGTCGTTCTCGCTGCCGACCATGAACAGCTCGACGTCGAGGCGCTGCGCGAGGTCGGCCAGCTTCAGCACCTCGACGGTGTAGTTGCGGAAGAACGCCGCCATGTCCTTCGGGACGTACGTGCCGCGCCAGCTGGTGTCGACGTTGTTGAGCAGAACGGGTGCCAGCTGCACGCCGAGCCCGGCCTCGTGCGCGCGCTGCACGACGAGCTCCAGCTCGGCGTCGGTCAGGGTGTTGCGGCCGGTGGTGATGACCGAGCCGGTCGGGCTGTCCATGTAGAGGTACTGGTGGATGCTGACCGAGGTGATGCCGTCGGCGACCATCCGCGAGAAGTCGGCGGTGGTGGCGACGATCGCCCGGCCGGTGCCGCTCACGTCGTTGATGGCCATGCCGCGCATCTCGCCGGCGGAGCCGAGTGCGCGGGCGACCAGCGGGGAGACCTGGGCGCGCTTGACGTGGCCGTCGGCCGGAGCGGCGGGGGCCGCTGCGCCGGACGTG
This sequence comes from Frankiales bacterium, assembly GCA_025465145.1. Taxonomy (GTDB): domain Bacteria; phylum Actinomycetota; class Actinomycetes; order Mycobacteriales; family SCTD01; genus RYN-124. The sequence goes on along the minus strand of JAODNS010000136.1, from coordinate 48,173 downwards.
GGCGCGGTCAAGCCGACGGCGAGGGCGACGAGGAGCGCGACGACGGAACGGGGCATGGTCGCCTAGTTCGACGTCGCGCCCCGATCACCTGCTGGGGCCGCGCCCGGACCAGGACCAGGGGTACGCCGGGTCCTCCGAGGCCCTGGCGCCCTCGCCGAGTTCCAGCGGTCGGAACGTGTCGACCATGACGGCGAGCTCGTCGAAGAACTCGGCACCGAGGCTGCGCTCGACCGCGCCTGGCTGCGGGCCGTGCGCGTGGCCGCCGGGGTGCAGGCTGACCGAGCCCAGCCCGATGCCGCTGCCCTTGCGCGCCTCGTAGTCGCCGCCCACGTAGAACATGACCTCGTCGCTGTCGACGTTGGAGTGGTAGTACGGCACCGGCACCGCGAGCGGGTGGTAGTCCACCTTGCGCGGCACGAAGTTGCAGACGACGAAGCCGCTGCCCTCGAACACCTGGTGGACCGGCGGCGGCTGGTGGACCCGGCCGGTGATCGGCTCGAAGTCGCTGATGTTGAAGGCGTACGGGTAGAGGCAGCCGTCCCACCCGACGACGTCGAACGGGTGCCTCGGGTAGGTGTAGACCGTGCCGGCGAGGCCGCTTGCCGCCCGGTGCTTCACCAGCACCTCGACGTCCTCGCCCTCGTGCAGCACCGGCGCGTCGGGCTGCCGCAGGTCGCGCTCGCAGTACGGCGCGTGCTCGAGGAACTGGCCGTACTTGCTCAGGTACCGCTTCGGCGGGGCGATGTGCCCGCTCGCCTCGATCGCGTACACGCGCAGCGGCTCGTCGCCGAGCGGCACCCACCGGTGGGTGGTCGAGCGCGGCAGCACGACGTAGTCGCCCTGGCGCACCTCCAGCGGGCCGAACTGGGTGTCGACGGTCGCCGCTCCGGACTCGACGTAGACGCACTCGTCGCCCACGGCGTTGCGGTACAGCGGGCTCGCGGTGCCGGCGACGGCGTACGAGATCCGCACGTCGCCGTTGCCGAGCACCAGCCGGCGGCCGTTGACGGCATCGCAGCCGCGCCAGGACTCGTCCGGGAACAGCGCGTGCAGCTTCAGGTGCCGCGGCAGCAGCGGCGCGTTGGGCGCGGTGCGCTGGTCCGGCAGCGTCCACGAACGGGCGTCGACGATCGCCGACGGGATGTCCCGGTGGTACAGCAGGGACGAGTCGGAGGAGAACCCCTCCTCGCCCATCAGCTCCTCGTAGTAGAGGCCGCCGTCGGGCCGGCGGTGCTGGGTGTGCCGCTTGCGCGGGACGTCGCCGACGGACCGGTAGTGCGCCACCGGCTAGAGGTTCCCGCGCTTGGCCTGCTCGCGCTCGATTGCCTCGAACAGCGCCTTGAAGTTGTTCTTGCCGAAGCCCAGCGACCCGTGCCGCTCGATCAGCTCGAAGAAGACGGTCGGGCGGTCCTGCACCGGCTTGGTGAAGATCTGCAGCAGGTAGCCGTCCTCGTCGCGGTCGGCCTGGATCTTCAGCTCGCGCAGCACCTCGATCGGGTGCCGCACCTCGCCGACCAGCTCGTGCAGGGTGTCGTAGTACGAGTCCGGCGTCTCCAGGAACTCGATGCCCATCTCGCGCATCGCCCGGACGCTGCCCACGATGTCGCCGGTCGCGAGGGCGATGTGCTGCACTCCTGGACCGTCGTAGAACTCGAGGTACTCGTCGATCTGGCTCTTCCGCTTGCCGAGCGACGGCTCGTTCAGGGGGAACTTCACCCGGTGGTTGCCGTTCGTCACGACCTTGCTCATGAGCGATGAGTACTCGGTCGCGATGTCGTCGCCGATGAACTCCTTCATGTTCGTGAAGCCCATGACGGAGTTGTAGAAGCCGACCCACTCGTCCATGCGGCCGAGCTCGACGTTGCCGACGCAGTGGTCGATCGCCTGGAAGTACCGCCTCGGGTGGTGCGCCGGCTTGGCCTTGAACGCGGTTGTGGCGGGCTGGAAGCCCGGCAGGAAGACGCCGTCGTACCGCGAGCGGTCGACCAGCGTGTGCCGGGTCTCGCCGTACGTCGCGACCGTCGCGAGCCGCACCGTGCCGTGCTCGTCGCCGACGTCGTGCGGCTCGACGAGGACGGTCGCGCCCTTGCTCCGGGCGTAGGCGATGCCGGCGTCGACGTCGGGCACCTCCATGGCGAGGTCGTAGACGCCGTCGCCGTGCCGCCGGACGTGCTCGCCGATCGCGGTACCGCCATGGGCCTCACCGGTGAGGACGAAGCGGGCCTTGCCGGAGATGAGGACGTACTCGACCGCGTCGCGGGAGCCCGTCTCGGGACCGCGGTAGCCGACGACGTTCATGCCGAAGGCGGTGGAGTACCAGTGCGCCGCCTGCTTGGCGTTGCCGACGTAGAAGCGGACGTGGTCCATCCCCTTGACCGGGAACGGGTCGGCGGTCACGTCGTGGTCGACGGCTCCGACGAGCTCGTCCTCGGTCAGTGGCTGCTCGAGCATCTCGGTCATGCCGCAAGTCTCACAGGCGGGTGGCGGCCGGGCAACACGTCGTACGGCCGGTGGTCAACGTGGTCGGTCTGCGCAGCTGCTGTCCGGATCTGCCGTACACACTGCAGGGTGATCGATCGTCTGGACGCCGACCTGCTCAGCCTGTGGCGCGCCGAGCCGCGGATCGGCGTGCTGGAGGCGTCCCGGCGGCTGGGCGTCGCCCGCGGCACCGTCCAGGCGCGGCTGGACAAGCTGGTGGAGCGCGGCATCGTCAGCTCGTTCGGGCCAGAGGTCGACCCGGCCGCCCTCGGCTACGGCGTGATGGCCTTCGTGACGCTGGAGATCAGCCAGGCGCGCGGGCACACGGCGCTGAACGACCACCTGGCCGCCATCCCGGAGGTGCTGGAGGCGCACACCATCACGGGCAGCGGCGACATCCTCGTGCGGATCGTCGCCCGGTCGAACGCCGACCTGCAGCGCGTCATCGACCAGATGGTCTCCGCCGAGGGCATCAACCGCAGCGCGACGGTCATCGCGCTGGAGACGCAGGTGCCGTACCGGGTGCTGCCGCTGGTCGAGGCGGCGGCCGGACCCTGAGACCGGGCTACGGCTTGAGCAGGACCTTCACGCAGCCGTCCTGCTTCTTCTGGAAGATCTTGTACATCTCCGGCGCGTCGGCCAGCGGGACCCGGTGCGTGTGGAAGCTGTCGACGCCCAGCGGGTCCGCGTCGGTGAGCAGCGGCAGGATCTCGGGCACCCAGCGCTTGACGTTGGCCTGGCCCATCCGCAGCTGGATCTGCTTGTCGAACAGCGTCAGCATCGGCATCGGGTCGGCCATGCCGCCGTAGACGCCGGACAGCGAGATGGTCCCGCCCCGGCGGACGACGTCGATGGCCGCGTACAGCGCACCGAGCCGGTCGACGCCGGCCTGCTTGAAGACGGGCGCGGCGATCACGTCGGGCAGCATCCCGGCCATCTGCTGCACCAGCTTCGTGACCGGCGAGCCGTGCGCCTCCATGCCGACCGCGTCCACGACGGAGTCCGCGCCACGGCCGGCCGTCACCGATCGGACAGCTTCGCCGAGGTCGCCGTTGACGGCCTCGAGGTCGACGACCTCGTAGCCGAAGTCGCGGCCGCGCTGCAGCCGCTCTGGCACGCGGTCCACGCCGATGACGCGGAAGCCGCGGTGGTGGGCGATGCGCGAGCACATGTCGCCGATCGGGCCGAGGCCGAGGACGACGAGGGTCCCGCCGTGCGGCACCGACGCGTACTCGAACGCCTGCCACGCCGTCGGCAGCACGTCGGACAGGTACACGAACCGCTCGTCCGGCGGGCCGTCCGGCACCTTGATGTGGGTGAACTGCGCCTGCGGCACGCGCAGGTACTCCGCCTGCCCGCCCGGCACCGAGCCGTACAGCTCGGAGTAGCCGAAGAGCGCTGCGCCGCTGCCCTGGTCGCGGACCTGCGTCGTCTCGCACTGGGTGAACAGGCCCTTGCTGCACATCCAGCAGGTGCCGCACGACATCTGGAACGGGATGACGACGCGGTCGCCGACCTCGAGGTCGCCGGTCGCGCTGCCGACCTCCTCGACGATCCCCATCGGCTCGTGGCCGATGATGTCGCCCTTGCTCATGAACGGGCCGAGCACCTCGTACAGGTGCAGGTCGCTGCCGCAGATGTTCGTCGTCGTGATCTTGATGATCGCGTCCGTCGGCTCCTGGATGGTCGGGTCGGGCACCTCGTCCACCCGGACGTCGCGCTTGCCGTGCCAGGTCACTGCCTTCATGCCGCTGCCTTGTCTGCCGGGGTCGAGGACTCCCGGTCGCGTGCCCGGTGCCCGCCCGCGGAAACGGCTCAGCCGGCGGGGAACGCGACCTTGCTGGCGGCTGTGCAGGTGAGGGCGACCGGGTCGCCGCCGGCCAGTGCGGTCAGCCGAGCCGCCGCCTCGTTGAGGCGCTGCTCCGATATCCGGCCGCTGCGCACGGCGGCGACGATCGCGGCGCGCATCCGCTTCGCCTGGTTGCCGTCGGTGGCGAAGGCCGAGTCGGCGCCGGCCTCGATGGCGCGTACGGCGGCCTCCGGGAAGTCCCACCGCAGGTTGACCGCGCCCATGCCGAGGCTGTCGGTGACCGCGACGCCCTGGAAGCCCAGAGAGCGCAGCAGCGCGTACGCCTTGGGGGACAGGGACGCGGGCAGAGCCGGATCGAGTGCCGCGTAGTCGAGGTGGTTCATCATGACGACCGGCGCGCCCCGCTCGATGAGCTGCTGGAACGGCGCGAGGTCGGTGGTCTCGAGCTCCTCGAGCGATGCGGGGACGGTGGACGAGCCCCGGTGGCTGTCGGCAGCTGACCGTCCGTGGCCTGGGAAGTGCTTGATCGTGGGGGTGACGCCGCCGGCGGACAGCCCCTCGGCGAAAGCGCCGGCGTAGCGCGTCGTCGTGGCGGGGTCCTTGCTGAACGAGCGGTCGCCGATGACCTGTCCCGACGGCCCGTCGTCGAGATCCACCAGCGGTGCGAAGTCGAGGTCGATGCCGACGCGGTGCAGGTCGCGGCCGATCTCGGCGGCCAGCTCGCGCACCTGCTCGGGCGTCCGCTGCCGGGCGAGCCGGCGCGGCGATGGTCCCTCGCCCACGACGGCGCGGGTGGCCGCGACGCGGCCGGACTCCTCGTCGGTCGAGACGAGCAGCGGACGGCCGGCGAGGGCTCGCAGTCCGGTGGTGAGGTCGCGCACTTGGCCGGGGTTCTGCACGTTGCCGGCGGCGAGGAAGACGCCGGAGACGCCGAGGGCGACGACCTCCTTGGCCAGCGGGTCGTCAGCTCGGGTGACGCCTGGCATCCCGACCATGATGACTGCGCCGGCGCGCCGCTCCAGCGGCGCGGGTGTGCACGCCGCGGCGGTCGGCGTGGCGGCTGCCACGGGCTGCGCGGGCGCGGCGTCTGTGACGGCCGCGACGGCGCGACGCACCGGACCCGGAGCAGCGGCCAGCACAGCCACGGGCGCGACCACCAGTCCGGCGAGGAGCAGGGGGAGGCCGGGCCTCCGCTTCCGGTGTCGTCGGTGCTGCACCCGCACACGGTACGCAGCGACGGCCGCATCAGCCCGTTCGCGACTCACACGTACCGGGCGCTGTCAGAAGCCTTGCCGCGAGTAAGCCGGGGGTGGCGGTCGCGACAGGTGCTTGTCGGAGGCGCCCGGGCACCAGACAGCCGACCCTGCAGGGCGGCACCGGCGGACCACGCCGGACCCCCGATCCCTGCCGAACACCTGGAGTGCTGCATGCGCAGAACCCTCGCCTCGGCCGCCCTTCTCGGTGGCCTCACCCTCGGCGGGCTCGGCGTCACCGCTGCCCCCGCCCTGGCCTCGACCACGGACGCCTCCGTCGTTGTCGCCGCTGACACCAGCAATGAGAACAGCGGCGACGACACCGGCAAGTGGGGCCTCGCCGGCCTCGCCGGGATGCTCGGCCTGTTCGGCTACAAGAAGTACAAGGACTCCCGCGCCGCGACCGGCACCCGCATCGGCGGCGTCGACACGGACGGCTCCGGCAGCCGCCGCGTCTGACCGACGCGCCACTCCCTCCCTCTCCGCACGACCTACGTCCTCAGGAGGACTCATGCGCAAGACCCTCGCCGTCGTGGCCACCACCGCCGCGCTCAGCTTCACCGGTATCGCCACCGCCAGCGCCGCGACGGGCCCCGTCTCGGCCCCTGGCACGCAGGTGACCGCTGACGACACCAACCAGAGCGACGACAACCAGGACAAGACCGGTCTGTGGGGCCTGCTCGGCCTCGCGGGCCTGGCCGGCCTGGCGCGTCGCCGCGAGACCGCCGACACGCACAACCACTAGCAGCAGGTCGCAGCCGGGTCCGCCTCGCGGGCCCGGCTGCGGCGTTCTCCGAACCCTGATCCCGTACGAGAGGAACACCATGATCTCCGTAGACCAGCTCGCAGGACTGTCCGGCAAGAAGCTCGTCGGCACCGACGGTGCCGACCTCGGCCGTCTGGAGGCGCTGTACGTCGACCGCGACGGCACCGAGCCGACCTTCGCGACCGTGCACACCGGCGCGTTCGGCACCGCCACCTCGTTCGTGCCGCTGGCCGAGGCCACGCTGCAGGGCGACACCGTGACCGTGCCGTACAACAAGGACCTCATCACCGAGGCGCCGCGCATCGACGGCGACGGCGACCTGGACCCGGCTGAGGAGGCGCGCCTCTACCAGCACTACGGCATCGGCGGCGGCTTCAGCGGCGGCCAGGAGCAGGGCGTGGTCGGCGGCGACACCAGCGGCCCGACGACGGACACCGCGATGACCCGCTCCGAGGAGGAGCTGCACGTCGGCACAGAGAAGGTGCAGACCGGCGTCGCGAAGCTGCGCAAGTACGTCACGACCGAGGAGGTCTCCAAGACCGTGCCCGTGTCGCACGAGGAGGTCCGGGTCGAGCGCGAGCCGATCACCGACGCCAACATCGGACAGGCGCTCGACGGCCCGGACATCTCCGAGGAGGAGCACGAGGTCAGCCTGACCGCGGACCGAGCGGTGGTCGCCAAGGAGACCGTGCCGGTCGAGCGCGTACGCCTGGACACGGAGACCGTCACCGAGCAGCAGCAGGTGACCGACACCGTCCGCAAGGAGCAGATCGAGGTCGACGGTGTCTACCCGGAGGGCACCTCCGGCACGACGCAGCGCCAGGACCAGAACCGCTAGCGGTTCCTGCCCGTACGACGGCCCCCGAGCGATCCGCTCGGGGGCCGTCGGCTGTCACGGAGGCGGCAGGCGGACCAGCCCGAGCCAGAAGTCCTCGATCGACTGCACGACGTTGAGGAACTGCTCCACGTCGACCGGCTTGGTGAGGTAGCAGTTCGCACCGAGGTCGTAGGACCGCACCACGTCTGCCTGCGCGGCCGAGGTCGTCAGCACGGCGATGGGGATGCGGCGCAGGTCCGCGTCCGCCTTCACGTCGGCGAGCACCTCCTGGCCGCTGCGGCGGGGCAGGTTGAGGTCGAGGATGACCAGGTCCGGCCGGGTCGCGTCGGCATGCTTGCCCCGGCGGTGCAGGTAGTCGAGCGCGGACTCACCGTCGCGCACCACGTGCACCTGGTTCGCCACCTTCGCGGCCTCGAGCGCCTCGAGGGTGAGCTCGATGTCGGGCAGGCTGTCCTCGACGAGCAGGATCTGCAGCAGGTCAGCGGTCGTCGCCACGCGGGCCACCTCCGGTCGTTGCCAGCGGGAGGGCGACCCGGAAGCGCGCGCCTCCGAGCGGTGAGTCTTCGACGGTGATGCTGCCGTCGTGCAGCTCGACCACCTGCTGGACGACGGCCAGGCCGATCCCGGTGCCGCTGTAGTCCTCGCGTACGTGCAGGCGCTGGAACATCCGGAACACCCGGTCGCGGAACTCCGGCTCGATCCCGATCCCGGCGTCGTCCACGTGCAGCACTCCGGAGGCGCCAGCGACGTCGCCGCTCACCCGCAGCCGCGGGACCTCCCCCGGCGCGGTGAACTTCAGCGCGTTGGACAGCAGGTTCTGGACCATGCTCTGCAGCTGCGCGCGATCGCCGAGGACGACGGGCAGCTCCCCGACCTCGACCTCTGCGCCCGTGTCCTGCACGGCCGCGGACAGCCGGCCGAGCGCCGCGTCCACGACCTCCCGCAGCGGCACCTCGGTACGGGTGTGGTCCGCGCGCAGGAACCGGGAGTACTCCAACAGGTCGTCGATGAGCGCCCGCATCCGCGCGGCCCCCTCGACGATGTGCCGCAGGTACCGCTCGCCGCGCTCGTCGAAGCTGCCCCCGTACCGGCGCTCGATCTGCGTGATGAAGCCGGTGATCACCCGCAGCGGCTCGGACAGGTCGTGCGAGGCGACATAGGCGAACTGCTCCAGGTCGCGGTTGCTCCGGACCAGCACCGCGTTCTGCTGCTCCAGCGCCCGGCGCGCGTCCTGCAGGTCGGCGTCGAGGCGGAGGCGTCCGCTGATGTCGATCGCGCTGGTGGCCGTCCCGCAGACGCTCCCGTCGGGCCGCCGCAGCGGCGCGACCGAGGTCGAGACGGGAACGCGGCTGCCGTCGGCCCGGGCGTGCCAGCTGTCGAACGCATCGACCCGCGTGCCCGTCAGCGCACGAGCGCGTGCCGCGGCCGGAGCCGAGGACTCGCCGTCCGGCCGCAGCAGCGGTTCGGCGCTGCTGCCGACGGCATCGCGCGCAGCCAGGCCGTAGAGCCGGGAGGCGGCGTCGTTCCAGGCCATCACCACACCGTCCACGTCCTCGCCGACAATTGCGTCGGCAGCCACCTGAGCGGCCTGCGCCAGCAGGTCGGCGGCGGTGGTGGTGGTGGTGGCGGACACCCGGGCATCCTGCCCGAGGCGCGGCGTCGGCAGGCCCGGTCCCCAGGAACTAGTGCGACCGGGGGGCGCATGTGCCGTCTGCGCACCCTTCGCGGCCGAACCGCTGGCGAGGGGGCCGGCGGCCGGTCAGGGTGGGCATCCAGCCGCACGAAGGGAGGCACGATGACGGGACTGCGCGTGCTGCTCGTCGAGGACAGCCTCGCGGACGCGGACCTCGTCACCGCCCTGCTCGAGGAGGGGCGGGTGCCCGTGCTGGTCGAGCACGCGCCGAGCCTCAGCGGCGCACTGACCGCCCTCTCCGCAGCGCCGTGGGACGTGGCGCTCGTCGACCTGTCCCTGCCGGACGCCTGGGGCCTCGACGTCGTGGAGACGCTGCGCGCCGCGTACCCCGAGCTGCCGCTGGTCGTCCTGACCGGGCTCGAGGACGAGACGATGGCGCTCGACGCCCTCGCGAGCGGCGCGCAGGACTACGTGAGCAAATCCGAGCTGACGCCGCAGCTGGTGCTGCGGGCGCTGCGCTACGCCTGCGAGCGCGCCCGCGCCGATGCGGCAGCACGCCGCGCCGCGCGGCTCTCGGCGGCGCTGCTGGACGGTCTCGAGGCGCCGACCTGCGCCGTCGACGGCGCTGGCCGGGTGCTGGCCGTGAACAAGCCGATGCGGCACCAGAGCGAAGGCTCCTTGCTGACCTGCGAGCCAGGCGACGACTTGTCGGTCCTGTGGCGCGGGGAGTCGCCGGAGGCAGAGGCACAGCTGCTGCTGATCGGCCTGCGCGACGTGCTGGAGGGCCGGCGGCCGCGGTTCGAGCTGGAGTACGAGGCGCCGGACGACGTGTGGTGGAGCATCCGCATCACACCGCTCCCCGCCGAAACCGGCGCCGTGGTGATGACCGTCGACGTGACCGCGATGAAGCGCGCCCAGCAGGAGCTGCGCAGGGCCGCGCTGCACGACGGCCTCACCGGCCTGCCCAACCGGACGCTGCTGCTCGACCGGATGGACCAGGCGTTCGTGCACACCGCCCGTTCCGGCGGCGTCGTGGCGGCGCTGTTCCTCGACGTGGACCGGTTCAAGGGCGTCAACGACACCCTCGGGCACGCCGCCGGCGACCGTGTTCTCGTCGAGCTGTCGCACCGCCTGCTCCGGGTCAGCCGGGCGACGGACACGGTCGCGCGTGTCTCCGGCGACGAGTTCGTCGTCGTGTGGGTGGACACCTCGGAGGCCGGGGCGCGCACCCGCAGCGAGCGCGTCGTCGCCGCCGTCAACGGCACCGTCGAGATCGAGGGTCGCGAGGTGCCCGTAACGGCCAGCGCCGGCCTCGCCGTCGGCACGGCGGAGACGACGGCCGAGGAGCTGCTGCGGGCGGCGGACGAGGCGATGTATGCCGCGAAGAGCCACGGCGGCGCGCGCCTCGACATGGCGTCGACCGAGCTGCGCGCCCAGATGGACCGCCGCCGCCGTGTCGAGCGGCTGGTCGAGGAGGCGCTCGAGGACGACCGCCTGGAGGTGCACTACCAACCGGTGGTGCAGCTGGCGACCGGACGCCCGACGGGCGTCGAGGCGCTGGTGCGCGTACGGGACCGTGACGGCCGACTGGTCTCACCCGGAGAGTTCATCGAGGTCGCGGAGCGGGTCGGGCTCATCGTCCCGATGGGGGCTGCCGTCCTCGACAAGGCCTGCGCCGAGGCGGCGTCGTGGAGCGGGAACGCGGCTGCGCTCACGGTCGCCGTCAACCTCTCGACCCGGCAGCTTGCTCAGCCCGACGTTGTCGCGACGGTGGAGGCGAGCCTTCGACGCAGCGGCCTCGCCGCCGACCGGCTCGTGCTCGAGGTGACCGAGAGCGCCGTGGTCGAGGACGCGGAGGCCGCCCTTCGCGCGATGACGGCGCTGAAGGAGCTGGGCGTCCGTACGGCGATCGACGACTTCGGCACCGGGTACTCGAGCTTCCTGTACCTCAAGCGGTTCCCGGTGGACCTGCTCAAGATCGACCGCTCGTTCGTGGCCGGGATGCTGGAGAGCCCGGACGACGCGGCGATCGTCGCGAGCGTCGTCCGCCTCGGTCGCGACGTCGGACTCGGCCTGATAGCCGAAGGCGTGGAGACCGAAGCGCAGCGCCATCGGCTGGTGCAGCTCGGCTGCACGGATGCGCAGGGCTACCTGTTCGCCCGGCCGGTGCCAGCGGACGAGCTGGCGGCAGCGCTTGCGGGCACCGAACGACCGCTGGAGCCGCAGCCGCTTCGTCCTCGACGCGGCCGTCCTGCCGTGGACCGTGCTGTGCTGGCGCGCATGCACCAGATGTACGGGCACGGCGCGAGCACACACACGATCGCCGCCGTCCTCAACGGCGAGGGCGCCCTGAACCCTGAGGGCCGCCGCTGGCACGCGCACACCGTCGGCCGGTGCCTCGCGGCGAGCTCGGCCACGGCATGACCGCGCCCGAGCTCGGTCCCGCGTCGCAGGCCGGCCGGCGTGCGGGCCGCCGGCAGCGCCCGACCGAGCGGCCGTACCCGCTCTGCCCCGACGGCGCCGCGCAGGTGGCCCTCGCCGCCACCCGGGCGCTCCTGCGGACGTCCACGGCCGACGACGTCGCCGCCGTGGTCCGCACCGCGGTCGCGGACCTCGGCGGGGCCTGCGTACCAGCCCGGCTCGAGCCGGACGACGTGCTCGGCGTCGACGTCTCGCTGGGCCTGTCCGAGCCCGTGCTCGTCGTCGCCGACCCGCTCAGCGTGGCCACCCTCGAGCTGCGCGCCGTCCTGCCGCAGCTGGTCGAGGACGCCCGCCTCGCGCTGCACCGCCTGCCCGCGTCCGCCCCCATGGCGGCGGGCACCCGCAACGCGGAGCCGGAGGCGCTCGGGCGCTACGTCGACGCCCTTGCGGCCGGCGACGGCAACGCCACCGCCGCGGTCGTCCGGCGGCTGCTGCTGTCCGGTGTGCGGGCCGAGTCGGTGGCCGAGCACGTGCTCGCCCCGGCGCAGCGCGAGGTCGGCGAGCGCTGGTACGCCGGCCGCTGGTCGGTTGCCGACGAGCACGCGGCGACGTCGCTGACGGAGGCTGCCGCAGCGTCCCTGCCGCTGCCCACAACGGGCCCGGTCGTCGTCTTCGCCGCGCCGGCGGAGGAGTGGCACACGCTGCCCGGCCGGCTCGCCGCCGTGGCAGCCGGGGGCGTACGCGCCGTCGTCCTCGGCCCAGGCGTTCCGGCCGAGCACCTGGGCCGCTACCTCGAGGAGGCGCGGCCGGCCGCCCTCGCGCTCTCCTGCACGATCGCCACGAGCCTCATCGCGGCCGCGGACACCATCGCCGCCGCACACGAGGTCGGGGTGCCCGTGGTGGCAGGCGGCCGCGCGTTCGGCACCGACGACGCACGTGCGCTGGCCCTCGGCGCGGACGCCTGGGCCGCGAGCGCGGGCGGCCTCGCCGACCTGGTGCAGGGCCTGCGCCAGCGCCCGGACGCCGGGCAGGTGCCGCAGCAGGCTCGCCTTGCGGACGCCGTTCCCGACGCGCTGCTGCTCATGGCACTGGAGCGGCAGGCCGAGGGCAGCGACTGGATCCGGCGCATGAACCCGTGGCAGCAGCGGCACAGCGTCGCGGACCTGCGCTGGATCGCGCGGCACGCCGCGGCTGCGCACGCGTGCCGCGACCCACGGCTGCTGGACGAGCTGCTGCAGTGGCTGGACCGGCTGCTGCGGGCACGTGGTGTGCCCGCGGTGGTGCTCCCGGACGGCTCCCGGTACCTCGCCGACGCGCTCGAGGCGGAGACGCCCCATGTCGCGGAGCTGCTGCTGGCCGCGGTCGACCGGCTGGTCGCCTCGCGCGACTAGCTGATCAGGCGGCGGCGCGACCGCCGGCGTCGCTCGGCCTGCCCGCCGTTGACCTGACCGCGCACGGCACCGCGGTGCTCCGTTGCGGTCGCTGGGCAGAGGCCGACGGAGGGGGCATCGACGGATGCCGGCTCCGCTGGAGGCGAACAGCCCCTCGGGCCGTGTCCGCGGCCGCCGGGATGGCCCCGGCCACTCCCGTCGGACTGCTCGTGGAGCTACTCATCGGTAAGGCCACGGACCGGCCGGAAGCGGTGCACGATGGACGAACCGCCCGTACGAGGAGACCTCCTGAACACCACCGCTCTGTCCGACGCGCTCGCCGCTGCCGCCCTCGCGAGCATGGGGCAGGCGGCCGTCCTCACGGACCTGGACGGGGTCGTCCTGCTGTGGAACGCCGCAGCGGAGCAGCTGTACGGCTACCGCGCCGACGAGGCGGTCGGTCGCGTGCTGCGCGACCTCGTCATCCCGTCGGACGGGCACGCGTCCGCCCGGGAGGAAGCGGCTCGGCTCGTCGGCGGCAAGGTCTACAGCGGCGCGTGGACGGTCCACGACAAGGCGAGGCGCGTCTTCCCGGTGCATGTCACCAGCTCCGCCGTTCGCGACGACAGCGGCGAGCTCGTCGGCCTTCTCGGGGTGTCCTCCGACCTGAGCCGGGTCCGCGCGGTCGAGGCCGAGCTCGGCGCGAGCGAGCGCAGGTTCCGCGCCCGGTTCGAGCAGGCCGCCCTGCCGCAAGCGATCTTCGGGCTCGACCTGCGCTGCGTGGCGGTCAACGACGCGCTGTGCCAGCTGCTGGGCCGACCCCGCGAAGACCTGCTCGCTCGCACCACGGAGCACTTGCACCACCCGTCGGATGAGCGGCACGGGCAGCTGCGCGGCGTCGAGCTCCTCAGCGGCGGACGCGACACCGACCAGTGGGAGCGCGTCTTCCAGCTGCCGGACGGGACCGCGCTGCCCGTCTTCGTCAACGCGACGCTGGTGCGCGCCGCGGACGGCAGCCCGGAGTCGATCGCCTGCTTCGTGCAGGACCTGACGCAGCTGCGCGCCGCGGAGGAGCGACTGCAGGCGGTCACCGACCGCCACGAGGCGCTGATGGCGCACGCCTCCGACTGGCTGGTGGTCGTCGACGTCGCAGGAGAGCTGCTCTACGCGTCGGCAGCGGTGCCGGCGGCGCTGGGCTACGACGTGGCGGACGTCGTCGGGCGGTCCGGCTGGTCCTTCGCCCACCCCGACGACGTACCGGCCGTGGCTGCGGCCATGGAACGGGTTGTCGCCGAGCCGGGGCGACGGGAGGCTGTGCAGCTGCGCATCCGGCACGCCGACGGGCGCTGGGTCTGGTACGAGGAGGTCCTCACCAACCGGCTCGGCGAGCCCGCCATCGGCGGCATCGTCTGCCTCGGCCGCGACATCGCCGCGCGGGTCGAGTCCGAGCAGGCGCTGAAGGCGTCCGAGGAGTGGTTCCGCAACATCGCCGCGACCGCGCAGGAGGGGATCTGGGCGATCGACGCCGCCGGCGGCACGCTCTTCGCCAACGACGAGCTGCTGCGCATCCTCGGGGTGGAGCGCGACGTGCTCGACGACACGACGCCGTCGCTCCTGCTGGCGCCTGACGACCCGGACACGCTTCGACACGCTGTCCTGACCGGTGCGTCGGGCAGCGGACCGGACAAGCACGAGCTCGGCTACCGCCACCCCGACGGGACGGACCGCCGCCTGCACGTGGCCGTCAGCGTGCTGCAGCACGCCGGCGGGAGCGGCTGGCTAGCCATGGTCAGCGACGTGACGGAAGTACGGCGGATCGAGGCAGAGCTCCGCCACCGCGCGCTGTACGACGAGCTCACCGGACTGCCGAACCGCGCGCTGCTGCTGGACCGCCTCGACCAGGCGCTGGCGCGGGGCGCGGAGGACTCCGCCCCGGTGGCCGTCCTGCTGCTCGACCTGGACGACTTCAAGCTCGTCAACGACACCTGGGGTCACGCGGCGGGCGACCAGCTCCTGCAGACCGTGGCCGACCGGCTGGCCGCAGCGGTACGACCGTCCGACACCGTCGCCCGCTTCGGCGGTGACGAGTTCGTCGTCGTGTGCGAGGGGCTCGACGAGGCGGAGGTGCTCGCCCTCGCGGAACGGCTCATCGCGGCCGTCGGAGAGCGCGGTGAGGTGGACGGCCACGCCACCTACGTCGGCGTCAGCGTCGGCATCGCCATGTCACCTCCCGAGTGCCCCGACCACCTCGTCCGGTTTGCCGACGCGGCCATGTACGACGCGAAGGCCCGCGGGCGCAACCGCGCGCAGCTGTTCGGCCAGGAGCTCGCCGAGGCGGCCGCTGACCGGCTCGTGCTGGGCAACGACCTGCGCGAGGCGCTCGGAGCCGGCACGCTCCGCCTGCAGTACCAGCCGATCGTCGACCTCACGTCCGGCGTCGTCGTCGGTGTCGAGGGGCTGGCGCGGTGGGACCACGCCGGACGCGGTCCGGTGGCACCCTCGAGGTTCGTGCGGGTGGCCGAGCTGACCGGGCAGGCACCGGCGCTGGACGCATGGGCGCTGGACCGCGCCTGCGCCGACGTGGCGCAGTTGCGGGCCGGGCTCGGTGCCGACGTGACCATCGGCGTCAACATCACGGCGGCGAACCTCGGGGAGCGCCGGCTCGAGGAGCAGGTGGTGGCCGCGGTGACGCGCCGCAACGTCGCTCCCGAGGCGCTCGTGCTGGAGGTCACCGAGACGACCCTGATGGCGCACCCGGAGGTGGCGAAGGCCTCGCTGGAGCGGCTGCGGGCGCACGGCGTCTCGATCGCGATCGACGACTTCGGCACCGGCTACAGCTCGCTGGCGTACCTCAACCAGCTGCCCGTGCAGACGATGAAGATCGACCGGAGCTTCGTCCTCGCCCTCACCGAAGACCCGGACGCGTTCGCCATCGCGGCCGCGATCGCCGACCTCGGTCGCACCCTCGGCCTGCGCACCACGGCGGAGGGGGTGGAGACGCCGGAGCAGCTCGCGCTGCTGCGCCGACTCGGCTGCACGTCCGGACAGGGCTTCCTGTGGAGCCCGGCGCGGCTGGTGGACGACCTCGTCGACCTCGTCGCCGCCCTGCCCGACCGGCGGTTCGTCGTCAGCACCGACGTCCCGGCGGCCGCCCCCGCTGGTCGGCGCCGGCGCGAGGAGGTGACGCCGCAGCACGGACGCGATGAGCTCGTCCGCATGCACGGGAACGGCGCCTCGCTGGCGACGATCGCCTCCGCGCTGAACGCGGCCGGCTTCCGCACGCCGCAGGGCCTGCGCTGGCACCGGGCCAGCGTCGCGCGTGTGATCAGCGACCTGGCGTACCCGCAGCTCCGCGGCGGCGTCGGCCCCTGACCGCGGGGACGGATGTGCGGATGCTCGTCCCTCCTCGCCGGACCCGGCTGCGCTGCTGGCTGCTGGGGTTGCGCGTGGCACCGAGTACAGGCCGTGGGTGATCACCCCTCGACCGGCTACAGCGTCGGGTCGTACGAGGACCGCCTGCTGCGCCGCGCCCGCGGTTGCGCGCGCCGCAGCGCCTGACGCACTGCCGCTCCACCCTGGCCCTGGAGCTGCTGTGCTCGTCGTCCTCGCCACCCTGCCCGGCCGTCCCGACAAGCGGGCGGAGATCGCGGCGGCCCTGACCAAGGCCGCCGCCGCCTCGCGCGACGAGGAGGGGTGCCTGTCCTACGCCTTTGCTCGCGACCTCGAGGACGAGGACCGCTACCTGTCCGTGGAGACCTGGCGGGACCAGGCGGCGCTCGACGCGCACTTCGGCACGCCGCACCTCGTCGAGCTGCTCGGGCGGGCCGACGAGCTGCTGGCCGGCCCACCCGTCATCGAGACGTACCCCGTCCAGATCTGACGGCTCAGCCGGCCCGCTCCGCCGTCCGGAAGTCGCCGGCCCGCTCGCGCAGGTCGGCAACGACCTCGACCAGCACCTCCACCTGGTCCGGCGGCAGACCGGGCCGGCTGAAGACCTCGTCGTTCAGCCGCGCGGTGCAGGTGAGCGCGAGCCGCCGACCGGCTGCGGTGATGGCGATGAGCGTGCCGCGGCCGTCGGTCGGGTGCGGCCGCCGCACGACGAGGGCGGCCGCCTCGAGCCGGTCGACGGCGTTCGTGACGCTGGTCGGGTGCACCTGCAGCCGGCGACTCGCCTTGGTCACCGGCAGCGCGCCGGAGCTGCTGAAGTGCAGCAGCATCAGCAGCTCGTAGCGGGCGAACGTGAGGCCGAGCGGCCGCAGCACCTCGTCGACCCGCGCCTGCATCAGCTGGTGCGCCCGCATCACGGACGTGACGGCGGCCATGCCGTCGGCCGCCTCCGCCCAGCCGTGCTCGCGCCAGTGCCGGCGGGCCTCCTCGACGGGGTCGAAGGGCAGGTCCACGGCCTAGACGTTCCGGCGGTACTGGCCGCCGACCTCGAAGAACGCCTCGCTGATCTGCCCCAGGGAGCAGCAGCGGACGGCGTCCATGAGCGCGTCGAACACGTTGCCGCCGCTGGTCGCCGCCTGCCGCAGCGTGTCCAGCGCCGCCGACGCCTCGTGCGCGTGCGCGGCCTGGAACGCCTGCAGCCGGTCCAGCTGCGACTGCTTCTCCGCCTCGGTCGCGCGGGCGAGCTCCACGGTCGCCGGCTCCTCGTCCGTCCTCTCGGCGAGGAAGGTGTTGACGCCGATGATCGGGAGCGAGCCGTCGTGCTTCTTGTGCTCGTACAGCATCGACTCGTCCTGGATGCGCCCGCGCTGGTAGCCGGTCTCCATGGCGCCGAGGACGCCGCCGCGCGCGGCGATGGCGTCGAACTCGGCCAGCACCGCTGCCTCGACCAGGTCGGTCAGCTCCTGCGCGATGAACGAGCCCTGCAGCGGGTTCTCGTTGCTCGACAGGCCCCACTCCTGGTCGATGATCATCTGGATCGCGAGGGCTCGCCGGACTGACTCGGTCGTCGGCGTCGTGACGGCCTCGTCGTAGGCGTTGGTGTGCAGGCTGTTGGCGTTGTCGTACAGCGCGCAGAGCGCCTGCAGCGTCGTGCGGATGTCGTTGAAGTCCATCTCCTGCGCGTGCAGGGAACGACCAGACGTCTGCACGTGGTACTTCAGCTTCTGCGAGCGCTCGGACGCGCCGTAGCGGTCCCGCATCGCGATGGCCCAGATGCGGCGGGCCACCCGGCCGAGCACGGTGTACTCCGCGTCCATGCCGTTGGAGAAGAAGAAGGACAGGTTCGGCGCGAAGTCGTCGATGGTCATGCCGCGCGCGAGATAGGCCTCGACGTAGGTGAACCCGTTGGCCAGGGTGAAGGCCAGCTGGCTGATCGGGTTCGCCCCGGCCTCGGCGATGTGGTAGCCGGAGATGCTGACCGAGTAGAAGTTGCGCACCTCGTGGTCGACGAACCACTGCTGGATGTCGGCCATGGCACGCAGCGCGAACTCGGTCGAGAAGATGCACGTGTTCTGGCCCTGGTCCTCCTTGAGGATGTCGGCCTGCACGGTCCCGCGCACGTTCGACAGCACCCATCGACGGACCTCCGCCGGGTCGGCGTCGGGCTGCTCCGCGAGCCGCTGGTCGATGGCCGTGTTGAGGAACATCGCCAGGATCGCGGGCGCCGGGCCGTTGATGGTCATCGACACCGACGTGGTCGGCGAGCACAGGTCGAAGCCGTCGTACAGGACCTTCATGTCGTCCAGCGTCGCGATCGAGACGCCGGACGTGCCAACCTTGCCGTAGATGTCGGGGCGTAGGTCGGGGTCGCGGCCGTACAGCGTGACGGAGTCGAACGCGGTCGACAGGCGCGTCGCCGGGCTGCTGCCGGACAGCACCTTGAAGCGCTTGTTGGTGCGGAACGCGTCGCCCTCGCCGGCGAACATGCGGGCCGGGGCCTCGCCCTCGCGCTTGAACGGGAAGACGCCTGCTGTGTAAGGGAAATAGCCCGGCAGGTTCTCGCTGCGCAGATGGCGCACGAGGTCGGCGTGGCCGGTCAGCCGGGGCAGCGACACCCGCGAGACGGTGCTGCCGGACAGGGTCGTGCGCCGCAGCGCGGTGCGGATCTCCTTGCCACGCACCGTGTAGACGAGTTCCTCGCCGGAATACTCCTCGACGCGTGCCGGCCACTGCGCGAGCAGCTGCTCGACGTCCGGCGCGAGGGCGACGTCGACCAGCAGCCGGTCGATCTCGGCCGCCTCCTGGACGACCTCGCGCGCGTACGTCAGGTGCTGGCGCCGCTCGGCCTTCTCCGCCTGCTCGGCGGTCGTGCGGTGGTAGCTGCGGACGGTCTCGCTGATCTCGGCGAGGTACCGCTCGCGCGAGGACGGCAGCACGCTGGTCAGGCCGGTGGACGTCTTCGTCGCCACGGGCGGCAGCACGCCCTCCGTCACCTGCAGCCCCTTCTCGACCAGCAGGCCGCGCAGGTGCTGGTACAGCGCGGTGACGCCGTCGTCGTGGAAGCGCGCGGCGCTGGTGCCGAAGACCGGCATGTCCTCCCAGCGCGCGCCGAACGCGGACCGGTTGCGCACGACCTGGCGTGCGACGTCGCGCCGGGCGTCCTCGCTGCCGCGTCGCTCGAACTTGTTGATGGCGATGACGTCCGCGTGGTCGAGCATGTCGATCTTCTCGAGCTGCGACGCCGCGCCGTACTCCGCTGTCATCACGTACAGGGACACGTCGCAGTAGTCGCCGATGGTCGCATCGCCCTGGCCGACACCCGGCGTCTCCACGACGACGAGGTCGACGCCGGACGCCTTGCAGGCCGCGATTGCGTCGGCGAGGTTCTCCGGCACGGCGGTGCTGCCGCGCGTGGCCATGGAGCGGAAGAACACGTGGCCGCCGGCCAGCGAGTTCATCCGGATGCGGTCGCCGAGGAGCGCACCGCCGCCGCGTCGGCGGGTCGGGTCGATGGCGAGGACGGCGACGCGGAGCTTGTCCTCCTGGTCCAGCCGCAGCCGGCGGAGCAGCTCGTCGGTGAGGGAAGACTTGCCGGAGCCGCCGGTGCCGGTGATGCCGAGGACCGGCACCTGCGGCGCGCCCTCGCGCACGGCCGCCGCGAACTCGGGCGAGCGACCGGCCTCCAGCACCGTGATGGCGCGGGCCAGCGCGGCCGGGTCGCCGGACCGCAGCGCCGTGAGGTCGGGGGCGGTGCTGGCGAGGTCGACGTCGCAGTCGCGGACGAGGGTGTTGATCATGCCGGCGAGGCCCAGCCGCTGGCCGTCCTCGGGCGCGAAGATGGTGACGCCCCGGGACTTCAGCAGCGCGATCTCCTCCGGCACGATGACGCCGCCGCCGCCCCCGAACACCCTGACGTGGCCGGCACCGACCTCGCACAGCCGCTCGACCAGGTAGCTGAAGTACTCGACGTGCCCGCCCTGGTACGAGGAGACGGCCACGCCCTGGACGTCCTCCTGCACGGCCGCGGTGACGACGTCCTCGACGCTCCTGTCGTGGCCGAGGTGAACCACCTCGGCGCCCTGCGCCTGCAGCACCCGCCGCATGATGTTGATGGCCGCGTCGTGCCCGTCGAACAGGCTGGCGGCGGTGACGAAACGAACCGGGTGCACGGGTACGTGCAGGTCCACGGGAACTCCTCGGGCGGCGGGCGGTCGGACCAAGATACCTGGACGTCCACGTACCTGTCAGCAGCCGATCGACGTCGATCCGCAGCACGACCCGCTGCAGCGACGGCGCGCTCCTTGTTCCGCATGCTGCTTCGGTCTGCACCGCGTACCGTGGAGGTCAGCCGCCCGCACCCGACGACGGCGTACCCGGGAGTGCCGCGGCATGTGCGACACGACGGAGCGAGCAGAGCTCCTGCTGCCCGCCAACGACACCGCGCCGGCGGCTGCGCGCGCGTTCGCGCGGGAAAACGACTGCACAGAGCACGCCGCGCAGGTCCTCGAGGCAGCCCTGCTGCTGATCAGCGAGCTGGTCACGAACTCGGTGTCGTACGGCAGGCCGCCAGTCCTGCTGGCCGTGGAGTGCGACGGTGGCGGCGGGCTGAAGGTGCGGGTGCGCGACGGGTCGACGGTGCTCCCCCTGCAGCGACAGGCACGCGGGGGCGACGAGTCGGGGCGCGGGCTGACGATCGTCGACCTGATGAGCGACGCGTGGGGCGTCGAGCCGGTCCAGGACGAGCACGGCGTCGGCAAGGCCGTCTGGTTCGAGCTGCGGCCCACCGGCACCGCGTGACGGGTCCGGTCAGCCGCTGCTGAGGATGCTCGGGGACATGCTCGTCCAGAACGCCTCGGCCCACACCCGGTGGCCGCGGTCGTTCGGGTGGAACCAGTCCGGGGCGAAGTCGGTCAGCATGGAGGTCCAGCCGCGCGCCTCGAGCGTGTCGTGCAGCGGGACGACGTGGAGCCCGTGCGCGCTGGCGCTGCGGGTGAGAGCGGCGCTGGCCAGGCGCGCCTGTCGCTCCCACTTCCCGTGCATGAACCACGGCGCGTCCGCGACGAAGGCCCCTGCGGGCAGTGCGCCGGCCAGCTTCTCCACCTGGTCCGGGAAGGCGGCCGCGTCGTAGGAGCGGACGTCGTTGCCCCGCACGGCCACTGTCACGACGTCGGCGTCCAGCGCGCGCAGCCGGGGCACCTGCTCCGCCAGCACGTCGGAGACCGTCGCGCCGCTCGAGCTGAGGTTGACGACCAGCACGGAAGACCTCGTGCGGCGGCGCAGGTCGTCAGCCAGCCGGCCCACGTAGCCGCGCTCCGGGCGGCTGGCGCCCACCCCCTGTGCAGTGGAGTCGCCGAGCGCGACGTACACGATCCCGCCTGCCTCGCCGCGCGGTGACAACCAGTACTCGCGTGCCGTCGCGACGCTGCGGTACTCCTGGAACCCGTTGACCCCCCACACCAGCAAGAGGGCGACGACGAGGGCCCCGACGACGGTGCGCACCCGGTGCTGAGGAGGCGCGGCCGGCGTCGTCGGGACCGCCGCGGTCACGACCCGTTGCCCCACGGCGGCTCCGAGGAGGCGGCGGCGCCGACGACGGCCACCGGGCAGGTGCTGACGCGCAGCAGGGCCGAGCTGACAGAACCCAGCACGTGCCGGAGGAAGAACCCGCGGCCGTGGCTGCCGACCACGACCAGCGAGGCGCTGTGCGACGCGTACCGCAGCTCGTGCAGCGGCGACTCCGGGCAGACCACGCGGGTGAGTGCCACGTCCGGGTACTTCTCCTGCCAGCCGGCAAGAGCCTCGCTCAGCTGCCGCTCCGCGGTCGTGAAGACCTCGTCGCTGATGCCGTCGCTGAGGCCGCCCATCCCGTCGATCGCGTGCAGCGCCCGCAGCGGGCGACCTGAGCGCGACGCCTCCTCGAAGGCGAACGCCACTGCCTCCTCGGAGGCGGCAGAGCCGTCCACGCCGACGACGATGTCGCCGGCGAGCTGCGGGGAGCCGGGTACGACGACCACCGGGCACGAGGCGGCAGCCACGAGGCGAAGCGGCACGCCGCCGAGCCAGCCCGGCTCGTGCTTCGGTCGGTCGCGGCCGCCCACGACGACGAGCAGCGCGCTCTCACTGGCCGCGATGAGCGCGTTCGCCGCCGTGCCCTGGCCCAGCTGCTCGCTGTGTGCGAGCTGCGGGTACCGCTGCGAGATCGTCGCTCCGGCCCGGTCCAGCACCTCCTGCGCGCACTGCTGCACGTCGGCGTCGGTGACCATCGGAGCCGTGGGACCCCACATGTTCGCCGCCACCACGGGCACCGCGTGCCAGCTGTGCAGCACGGTCAGCGGGAGTCGCCGGGCCGCCGCCTGCTCGCCGGCGTAGGTGAGCGCGGCGTCGCTGGCGGGGGAGCCGTCGATGCCGACGACCACGCCGGGCATCTGGGCGCTCATGGGCGGGCTCCGGCCGGTGCCGCCGCGGAGTTGCGAGGTACGGGGACGACCGGGTCCGGGGGACCCGGGTCCACGACGGCGAGCAGCAGGGCGGGGCTGCCGGCGGCGGACAGCCGCACGGTCTCCGGGCGGGGCAGGTGGAAGCCGTTCAGGCGCACCTCCACGCCCTGCTCCGTCAGCCGCCGCGCCGCCGGCTCCCACGCGTCGAGGTCGTACGTGACCCGCCGCACCACGTGCCCCGCTCGCTGCAGCTCGTCGAGGAGCGGGACGAGCTCAGCAGCGAGGTCCCTGCTGCGCGGGCGCCAGCTGCCGTCCACGGCGGCTGGCCCGGCGGAGGCCCGCGAGAGCAGCAGGCGCACGCCGCCGCCCACGCGCACCGGAGGCGCGGTCACCGTCATGCGGTGAGCACGACCTTGAGCGCGCCGGTGTCGGCCGCCTTGCCGAAGACGTCGTACGCCTTCTCGATGTCCGCCAGCGCCAGCCGGTGCGTGATGAACGCATCGGTGTTCAGCTGGCCGGAGCGCACGAGCTTGAGCAGCGTCGGCGTCGACCAGGTGTCCACCAGACCGGTGGTGATCGTGACGTCGCGTGCCCACAGGTCCTCGAGGTGCAGGGCCGCCGGCTTGCCGTGGACGCCCACGTTGGCCACGCGACCACCCGCCCGGATGAGCCGGGTGCACAGCTCGAACGTGTCCGGTACGCCGACCGCCTCGATGGCCACGTCGGCGCCGAGGCCGTCGGTCAGCGACGTGACGATCGCCTGCGCGTCCTCGCGAGAGTTGTTCACGACGACGTCGGCGCCGAACTGCTTGGCCGCGTCGAGCCGGCTGTCGGCCAGGTCGATCGCGATGATCTGCGCCGGGCTGAACAGCTTGGCGGTGCTGATGGCGGCCAGCCCGATCGGTCCTGCGCCCACGATGGCGACGGTGTCACCGGGGCGGATGCCGCCGTTGACCACGCCGACCTCGTACGAGGTCGGGAGGATGTCGGCCAGCATGAGGACCGCCTCGTCGTGCAGGCCCTCCGGTACGAGGTAGGTCGAGGTGTCGGCGAACGGGACGCGCACCAGCTCGGCCTGCGTACCGTCGATCTTGTAGCCGAGGATCCAGCCGCCGCCGCCGAGGCACTGGCCGTACCGGGCCTCGCGGCAGTAGCGGCAACGGCCGCAGGCACTGACGCAGGAGACGAGGACGCGGTCGCCGGGGCGGACGGTCGTGACGGCGCTGCCGACGGACTCGACGATGCCGACCGCCTCGTGGCCGAGGACCCGACCGGCGGCGGTGTCGGGCACGTCGCCCTTGAGGATGTGCAGGTCGGATCCGAAGATGGTGGAGGACGTGACGCGGACGACCGCGTCGGTCGCGTCGACGAGCTCGGCGTTCGGGACGTCGTCCCAGCTCTTGCTGCCGGGGCCGTGGTACACGAGGGCCTTCATGGTGCGCTCCAATTGTCGGTGTTCCCTCGACGCCGGGAGAACCGGCGCCGTGCGGGCGAGGAGCCCTGGGAGCGGGCTGGTCGGGCGCTCGTCCACCCTGCGTCCGCGCGGTCACCGCGGAACAGGGCACAACGTCCCGGCGCAGGGAAGACCAACGGTCCCGGCCCGGGACCTTCGGCCCTGTCCGCCGGCGACGCAGGGGAGCACCGTCGACGCATTCGCCGAGCGTCCGAGAGGCCGAGCATGAACCGGACCGCCATGACTGCCGAGGTCGCCGCCGTCGCTGGTCTCCAGCTGGCCCTGGCGGCACTGCTCGCCCGCGCCACCGAGCGCGGCACGCTGCTGGACACCCCTGCGGCCGCAGCGACGCTCGCGCAGCTGCCCGTGCAACGAGCTGCGCCATGACCGTCCCCGCGCCGTCGTCCGTCGTCCTGACGGACGGGCGCCAGGTGACGGTCCGGCGTCTGGGCCCGGACGACGCTGAGCCGCTGCGCGCGATGCACCGCCGGCTGTCACCGACCTCCGTGGCCCGCCGCTTCTTCGCGGTGCAGCCCGAGCTCGGCGAGCAGCAGGCAGCGCACTTCTGTGCCGTCGACGGAACGGACCGCGCGGCGCTGGTGGCCGTCGACGTCGGCGGCGACCTCCTGGGGGTGGCCCGCTACGACCGCGCGCCGGGTGCCGAGGACGCCGAGGTGGCCGTCGTCGTCCAGGACGACCACCAGCACCTCGGGCTGGGCACGGCGCTGCTGCGCCTGCTGACGGCGCATGCGCGCGAGCAGGGTGTCCAGCGCTTCACGGCGGACGTCCTCGCCGACAACGGCCGCATGTTCGCGGCCTTCCGCGACGCCGGCCTGCTGGGCACGCCCGAGTACGACCACGGCGTCGCGCACGTCGTCCTGCCGCTGCCACGCGCCCAGACCCTCCCGGCGCACCTCGGTCCGCGCGCGGGGGCGAGCCGGTGATGGGGCTCTACGAGATGGCGCGGGGCGACTGCCTGCACCTACTGCGGCAGGGCAGCATCGGGCGCGTCGCATTCACCGCGCGCGCACTGCCGGCGATCCGGTCGCTCCCGTACGAGCTGGTCGGCGAGGACGTCGTCGTGCAGACGCGGTCCGGCCGCCTTGCGCAGCGTCTGGACGGGCAGGTCGTGGCGTTCGCCGTCGACGAGCCCGGCATCGGGTCCGAGGCCGGGTGGAGCGTCATGGTGCGCGGTCTGGCTGCCCGCCTCCTCGACGGCGACGCGGGGAGCGACCTCGTGCGGATCGACTCCCGCCTGATCACCGGCCGCTGGGTGCCGCCGGGTGCACCGGCTCAGCCGCAAGCGGAGCCCGCCATGTCAGAGCCGTCCCGCCGCCTGCCGCGGGAGCCGTGCTGAGAGTCCCCCCGAGCTGCGTCGCCCTCGCCGCCAGGTTGGTCAGGCCGCTGCGGCGCCCGTCCGCCTTCATGCCGATCCCGTTGTCCGCCACCTCGAGCACCACCTCGTCGTCGCGTACGGCCACCGAGACGGTCACCGCGGTCGCGCATGCGTGGCGGGCGGCGTTGCTGAGCGCCTCTCGGGCAGCCGCGAGGAGGTGGTCGGCGGCGACGGACGTGACGAGCGTGTCGAGCAGGCCGTCCATCCGCAGGGACGGGGCGAAGCCGAGCTGCTCCGCGCCGCTGTCGACGACCTGGAGGAGGAGCGCTCGCAGGGAGGCCCTCGCATCAGCCGGCGCCTGCAGGCCGTAGATCGTGGAGCGGAGCTCGCGGATGGTGGCGTCCAGGTCGTCGACGGCGCGGTGCACCCGTACGTGCGCCTCGGCGGGACGGTCGTCGATGAGCCGCGAAGCGCTCTCCAGCTGCATCCCCGTGGCGAACAGCCGCTGGATCACGAGGTCGTGCAGGTCGCGGGCGATGCGGTCCCTGTCCTCGAACACGGCGAACCGCTCGGCCTCGCGACGTCGCTCGGCCAGTTCGAGCGCGACGCCGGCCTGCCCGGCGAAGCTCGTCAGGGCACGCACGGCGACCGCTGTGTCCGCGCCGACCAGGCCGGTGACGACGAGGACGCCGCGCGGCTGACCACCCGCGGCGCCGAGCGGTACGGCCAGCCCGCCGCCCCCGCCGGCCGTTGCGGGCAGCTGGATCGCCGGGACGTGGCGCGCCTCGTCGAAGGTGATCACCTCGTCGAGCAGGCCGCTCTGCTGGATCGACCGGCCTCGCTGCTCGTCAGCGCCCTCCCCGTCGGCCACCTCGACGAGGAGCCGCCCGGGACCAGCCGGCAGAGCGACGAACGCCAGCGCGGCCACGGTCACGCGGCGGGCCTGCCGCGCCACCAGCTGCAGCACCTCCTCCGGCTCGCTGCCCGAGAGCAGGGCCGTCGACACCTCGCTGCTCGCCTCGAGCCACCGCTCGCGCTGCCGCGACTCGCTGAACAGGCGCGCGTTCTCGATCGCGACGCCGGCGGCGGCAGCGAGCCCGAGGACCACCGCCTCGTCCTGCTCGTCGAAGGCGCCGCCACCGCGCTTCTGCGTCAGGTACAGGTTGCCGAAGACCGCGTCGCGGACCCGGATCGGCACCCCGAGGAAGGTGTGCATCGGCGGGTGGTTGGGCGGGAAGCCAAAGGACTCCGGGTGGTCGGCGAGAGGGTCCAGCCGCAGCGGGTTCGGGTCGGCGATCAGCTTGCCCAGGACGCCGTGGCCTTCGGGCAGGCGGCCGATCTTCTCGGCGACCTCCGGGTCGAGTCCCACGACGATGAACTGGGCGAGCCCGCGGCCGTCCTCGTTGATGACCCCGAGCGCGCCGTACTCGGCGTCGACCAGTGCCGCCGCCACCTCGGTGATGTGGTGCAGGGCCGTCTGCAGGTCGAGGTCCTCGGCGATCGCGATGACCGCGTGGAGCAGGCTGCGGAGCTTGACGTCCGCGGCTCTGTCCATGGACACACCATGGCACCCCACCCGCTCGGAAGGGCAGCACTTCCCGCCCTCGCAGGGACCTGCGGCACCGGGCCGGGGCCGTTGGTCTCTGTCGGGCAGCCGCGACGCGCAGTGGGATCGACCTGCGCGCCGGCACCGTCCCGGAGTCGGCCCCACATCGAGGAGCCCATCGTGACCACCACCGCACTGCCCCCCCGCTCCAGCGACCGCGACGCCACTGTCAGCACGGCCGTGCCCGTACGAGAGACGGACCGGAGGGTCGGCCTGCTCGGCACGCTCGTCGTCGTCGCGGGGCTCCTGCTGGGCGCTGCCGGTGCCGGCACCTGGGTGATGGTCCAGACCAGCCTGGCCGACGAGAAGATCACCGTGGCGGAGGACGCCGCCCACTTCGGCGGACAGCTCGTCAACGGTCCGCTCACCGCGTACTACCAGGCGGACATCATCGAGCACCACTCACTCGAGGCGAGCGGTGGCAAGACCTACGCCGAGCTCGGCCGGGAGGACCCCGTCCGCGCGACCGTCATGAACGGGTCGTTCCTGCGGGCCAGCCTGTTCACGTCGGTCGTGAGCTTCGGCATCGCCGCCATGGCGATGGGCCTCGGCCTCGTCTTCGTCCTCATCGGCCTCGCCCTGCGGGTGGTGGCTCGCCCGGTGCGCCCGACGTCATGACGGCCGGTCGCTGCTGTGACCCCCGCGCCGTCGACCGGGGAGCGCGGCCTCGACGCTGACCCCGACCGCGGATCTGTGTGCAGGGAGCGAGCCTTCGCCCCGGCGCCCGGGTCCGCGTCGGCGTGCGCGCGGTCGCCCGTCACCCGCCCGGACGGCGCTCCTGCGGGCTCCTGCGGCTGCCGGCCGGTCCCCAGTCGGGTCCCGGCTTCGCGACCGCCGCAGCGGCCGCCACGCTGTCGGACCGAGCGCGCCGCAGCCGTCCGAGCGACATCCGCGCGTCGCGTCGCGATCGCGCCTGCAGGCCGAGGGCGCGTGCAATGTCCATGGCTGGTCCGCTCGGTAGCCGAGTCACCGGAGTTGGACGCGTACGACGGGAGGCGGCTGACGGTACGCCGCGGAGGGCCGCTGTGCCGGGTCGGCCGGCGGAAACTGGCCCAAGGGGGTTCAGAGTGACGGCGGTGATGCTCTTGACACTGTTGTTACGGTTCGCCCGGTTGAGCAGTCAGCCCGCCGGGCGTCAGGTCCGCGGCTGCGACTCCCCGTAGCGCGATGGCGCCACCCGATGCCAGTGGGGTGCGCAGTGACGATGATCGACCGACCCTCAGCTCCGGCCCGCGCGTGGGAGGCACCTGCCCAGCGGCGACTGGAGCCGGACGTGCTGCACGACCAGGTTCTCGGGATCGACTCCTGGAACGCCGCCCGTCGAGCCGCCGAGGCCGCGCCGGCCGAGGGCGGCAGCCGCGAGTCGCGTCTGGACCAGGCCCGCCGACGAGACGTCCTGCAGCGGGTGCAGGAGACGTTGATCGAGCGGACCCGGCAGCAGATGGCCGACCCGGCGCGCCCGCTGGCCGCCACCGCGGCCCCGCGCGTGATCGTGGTCCACCGCAACGAGTGGTTCCGGGGAAAGGTTGCCTCGGCGCTGCGGGATGCCGGCGTGCACGTCGTGTGCGCCCTGGAGAACGGCGCCGACGCGGTGGGTGCGGCGATCGCGGAGCAGCCCGACCTCGTCCTGCTCGAGGACCGGCTGCCGATGATCGGGGCATCCGAGGTGATCCGGTGGCTCACCGAGCACGCGCCGCACACGATCTGCGCCGTGCAGGTGGCGAGGGACCACGACCTCGGGACGTTCCTCGACGCCGGGGCCCGGACGGCGTTCAGCCGCCGGGTGCCGCCCGTCGACGTCGCTGAGGAGCTGGCGGGGCTGCTCGCCGTTGGCCAGTTCTGACCGGTTCGCCGGCCCGACGCAGCGACCGGGGCGACCACATGTTCAGGCTGCGCAAGGGCGGGTAGCCGCACCGACGATGGAAGCGATACCTGAGGTCCGCGAGGCGGCAACGCGCCTCGCCGCGCTGGCGGACGAGACGCTCGACCTGGTGCAGCGCCTGGAAGCCGTGTCAGCTCTCGCGCTCACGCTGCTGCCGTCCTGCGTCGGCGTGAGCCTGACGGTCGTGGTCGACGGCGACCCCTTCACGGTCACCGCCACGCCGGCGCACGTCGCGAGCCTCGACGCGATCCAGTACCTCGGCGGTGGGCCGTGCGTCGAGGCTGCGTCCACCCGGGAGCCCATCCGTGTCGATGACGTGCTCGACGAGCCGCGCTGGCAGCTGTACTCGCAGGCCGCAGCTGCCTCCGGGGTGCGCTCCAGCATGTCGCTGCCCCTCCCGCAGGCGGGAGACGTGCCGGCCGGCGCGTTGAACCTGTACGCCTCGGATCCGCACGCCTTCCACGGCGTGCAGGCGCAGCTGGCCGCCCTGTTCGGCGTCCACGTCGCTCAGCTGGTGGAGAACGCCGACCTGTCGTTCATGACCCGCGACGACGCCCGCGAGCTGGGGCAGCGGCTCGACGACCACGAGCAGCTGCACCAGGCGGCGGGCGTCCTGGCCGGCCTGCACGGGTGGGAGGCCGACGAGGCCGGCGAGCGCATCCGCTTCGCTGCCAGTCGAGCCGGCATCCAGCCGGCCGACGTGGCCAGGATCGTGATGATCGTCGACACCTGACGCCGACGTTCGGTCAGCCCTGCTCGTCGACCGCGGCGTGCTGCACCGTGTACGTCGCCAGCGCTTGCTCGAACTCCGCGCTGCTCAGGCCGAGGACCGCCTGCAGTGCCGCCTCCTGCGCGGGCACGGCGTCGTACACCCGCATCGTGCTGCGGAACCGGGCGAAGAAGGTGCGCAGCCCGCGTTCCCCGACGCGCTGCTCGATGAGCCGGCACGCCAGCCAGCCCGCCGTGTAGTGGTCACTGACGGCGCCGGAGTAGAAGCCGGTCGTGCTCAGGGCGACGCTGCCGGCGACCGCCTCCGCGCGGAGCTCGCGGCTCACCTGCACCGGGTCGAGCTCGTCGCTGTCGTACGTGCGGTACGCGGCGTACTCGGCGATGCCCTCGACGAGCCACTCCGGCGTGCCGACGCCCACCGTCGGCAGCGTCGCCACGTGCGCGATCTCGTGGGTCAGCAGGTCCAGGTTCTGGGCGTTGTCGGGGTCGAAGAAGCGCGGGTTGACGATGACGCGGCTCGGCGGCTGAGCCGGCTCCGGTGCCGGCCGTTGCGACCAACCGGGCACGTCGTCGAAGGCGCGGACGGTGATGGCGCCGACGTCACGGGAGTCCGCCTCAGGCAGGCGGAAGTAGGTCTCGAGCAGCTGCTGGTCGCGGACGGCCACGACGACCACCTTGCGGCGCCAGCCCATGGGCCACAGGCATGTCACCCGCTCCACCGCCTCGTCCGCGGTGCGCACGAGGTCGTCCAGGTGATCGCGGTCGCGCTCGTCGGCCAGGACCAGGGAGTGGCGCCCCTGGCCGATCGCGACGGCGCGCCGGTCCCAGGGGTCCGCGTGCCCGGCCGGCGGCAGCAGCTCGTCGACGTCGCTGTCGGCGCTCAGCAGCCAGCGCCCGTCCCGACGGGCCAACGTGAGGATCTGCGCGCGGGCCACGGGTGCGGGGTCGTAGCCCCTGAGCGCGTAGTGCAGCAGCACGCCGGGCAGCACGTACGGGGTGGCGCCGTACCGGGAGGCGAGCGCCGGCACGGTGTAGTTCCGGCCGAGCAGCTCGTACCGCCAGCTGTCGAAGCGCAGCTGCACCAGCGCGTCGAAGACCCTCTCCTGCCGTGCCAGGAACTGCTGGTCGTGGGGGTCGAGGTCGGCGCGCCAAGCCGCCCGGTCCCGCGTGAGCACAGCCCCCGCCCGGCGTGCGAGCAGGGCCGTGCTGGCCGCGGTGAACTCGGCGGCATCGACCGGAGTGGCCCGCTCGGGCCGCGCCGGCTGCCGCGCCTCGCCGATCCCGGCGGCCGCCACGAGCAGCACCAGGGCGAGGGGGACCGCCACGAGCGCTGAACGGCGCCTCCGGCGGAGCAGCCAGCTGTGGCCCAGGACGAGCAGCAGCACCGCGATCGCGGTGCTGCTGCCGCCGTTCCGTGCACCGCTGGGCCTCCAGAGCTCCTGCGCCGCCGCGACGTCCCAGGATAGGCGGGCGGACCGGCCACCACGTGTCGCGGCATGTTCATCAGGCGTACACCGCTACGGCGTCCGCGGGTCCTCCGCGCGCCCCATGGTGGCGCCATGCAGATCATCGGGCACCGCGGAGCACCGTCGAAAAGCGCACTCGAGCACACCCTTGCCTCACGTCAGCCAGCCGTTCGCCGACGCGGTGCAGCGCGGCGATCCGTGCGCGGCTGAGTGCGCGCCGCCGCTCACCGCTTGCCAGCGACTGACACCCGACCGGTACGCGGATGTTCGCTCTGACGCCGGTCCGCGTACACCCGCTGTACACCTGCGAGCCTGATGTTGATCTGATGTCTCCCGTGGCGTCGCTCCGTCGGCGGGACGTGTGATGACACCTGATGGCGCGCCGCGCGGGGCGGTGGTCCTCGTGGACACCGAGCCGAACGGCTCGGAACAGCTGGCGCGGCTGCTCACGGACGCCGGCTACGGCGTCACCTGCACGGTCGACCCGCTCGCCTGCCTGGGCCTGTGCGAGACGGGACGAGTCGACCTCGTGATCACGGAGATGGTGGTCGGCCCGGTGACGGGTCTCGACCTCTGTCGGCTCCTGCGCGCGGTGTCGGACATCCCGCTGATCGTCTGCAGTCGCAGCTCTGCTGAGGTCGACAAGGTGCTGGCGCTGGAGATGGGCGCCGACGACTACATCACGCGGCCGTACTCCGAGCGCGAGCTGCTGCTGCGGGTCGCAGCCGTGCTGCGTCGCCGCCACCGACCGCAGCCGAAGCTGCTCGAGGTACCGACCGATCTCGGCCAGCTGGTCCTGCACCCGGTGGGGGTGGCCGTGGAGCTGGCTGGGCGTCGGGTCTCGCTCAGCCCGCTGGAGTTCCGCCTGGTGAGCGCACTGGCCCGCGCCGGCGGCAGGCTCCTGACGAGGGCCCAGCTGCAGTGGGCCGTGTGGGAGCGGCAGCTGCCGCCGGGCGACAAGCTGCTGGACGTCTACGTCCGCCGGCTGCGCACGAAGGTCGACCCCGTTCCGGGGGCGTCACTGATCATCACGGTGCGGCGTCAGGGCTATCGCCTGGCGTCGTCAGGCACAACTCCGGCCGCGGCGGCCGCCGCGCCAGGCGGACACGCCCGCGTACGCTCGCTCCCCGACGAGAGGTGACCATGCGCGACACGTACCACGACCAGCTCGACGCCATCGTCCAGGACCTGTTCCAGATGAGTCAGCTGGTGGCACGCGGGGTCACCCAGGCCACGGCTGCTCTCACCCGCGCCGACCTCGCTCTCGCCGAGCAGGTCATCGAGGGCGACGACGCCATCAACGCCCTGTACCGCGGCGTGGAGACCCAGGCCTTCGACCTGCTCGCGCGGCAGCAGCCGGTGGCCGGAGACCTGCGGGTGCTCGTCACCAGCCTGCGCATCGTCGTGGACCTGGAGCGGGCCGGCGACTACGTCGTCCACCTCGCGAAGATCGCCCGCCGGCGGCATCCGGCGTCAGCTGTGCCGGACGCGCTGCGCGGCACGGTCCTGGAGATGGGGCAGACCGCCCAGCAGATTCTCGACAAGACCGGCACCGTCATCGCCACCCGCGACCTCGAGCTGGCAGCCGAGCTGGAGGTGGACGACGACGCGATGGACGCGCTGCAGAAGCGGCTGTTCACCCTGGTGCTGCAGGACGGAGGTCAGGACATCGAGGCCGCCATCGACGCCACCCTCGCGGGTCGCTACTACGAGCGGCTCGCCGACCACGCCGTGGCGGTGGGGCACCGGGTCACGTACATGGTGACGGGCGAGCACGCAGAGGTCTGAGCGTCGGCGCTGACCGACTCCGCGGTACTGCTCATGGGCCGTTCATCCCGCGTTCACCGGGTGTGCGCCGACCAGCCACGTCTGCTCCCTAGCGTCGCTGACGTCAGCCTCAACCTCATGAGGCTGCTGGGCCGGCGTCCCTGACGAGACCGCCTCCGGCGCCAGCAGTCGCGAACCAGAAGGGCCTCCCGAGTGAAGGTCAACCGGTCCGGCGTCATCGCCGGTCTCGCCCTTGCGTCGTCCCTCACGCTGACCGCGTGCGGCAGCGACGACAACACCGGCGCATCGAGCGCTGGTGGTGCGTCCGCCGGCACCTCCGCGAGCAGCAGCTGCGCCTCCGGCAGCCTCACCGCCGCCGGTTCCAGCGCCCAGAAGAACGCCATGGACGAGTGGACGAAGAACTTCCAGAGCACCTGCAGCGACGCCACCGTCAACTACCAGCCCGTCGGCTCCGGCGCCGGCGTCCAGCAGTTCATCGCCGGCACGGTCGACTTCGCCGGCTCGGACTCGGCGCTCAAGCCCGAGGAGCACCCGCAGGCGGACGCCCGCTGCAAGACGGGCAAGGCCATCGACCTGCCGATGGTGGTCGGCCCCATCGCCGTGGCGTACAACCTGCCCGGCGTCGAGGACCTGGTGCTGGACGCTCCCACGATCGCGAAGATGTTCGCCGGCAAGATCATCAGTTGGGACGACAAGGCCATCGCAGCGCTGAACGCCGACGCGAAGCTGCCGTCCACGAAGGTCCAGGCGTTCCACCGCTCCGACGAGTCGGGGACGACGGACAACTTCCAGAAGTACCTGACGGCCGCGGCCCCGGCCGACTGGACCTACGGCAAGGGCAAGAAGTTCAACGCCCCCGGGGGCCAGAGCGCCAAGGGCTCCGACGGGGTGACGCAGGCCGTCACCTCCACCGCCGGCGCTGTCACCTACGCCGAGCTCTCCTTCGCGGAGAACGCCAAGCTCGGGGTCGCGAAGCTCGCCACTGGCGCGGCTGCCCCGGTGGAGCTGACCACGGACAGCGCGGCCAAGGCGGTCGAGGCGGCGACCGTGGAGAGCAGCGGCGGCAGCGATCTGACGCTGAAGCTCGACTACGCGACCAAGGCCGAGGGCGCGTACCCGCTGATCCTGGTGACGTACGAGATCGTCTGCGAGACGGGTACGCCCGCCGACAAGCTCGGCCTGGTCAAGGGGTTCCTCGGCTACACCGCCGGCGACGGGCAGCAGGTCCTGGCCGGCCTCGGCTACGCACCGCTGCCGGAGAGCATCCGCAGCAAGGTCGCTGCTGCCGTCAGCGCCCTCGCCTGATCCCGCACAGCTGGTGACGGAGGTCCCGCCGCTCTCGCCGAGCGGCGGGACTTCGTACGCTCGGTCCCGAGGAGGTGGGAGAGCTCATGCCTGACCTGACGGCTCCTCGCGCCGACGCGGCCGCTGGTGCTGACACCGCCAGCGCTGCCTACGGTGGCGGCGGCGCGCCCCTGCTGCCGGGGTCCTCCGCTGGCGACCTGCCCCGGACCGCCAGCGCGTCCGGCCAGCGACGCGGCGACCGCGTCTTCCGGAGCCTGTCGCTCGGCGCCGGCCTCCTGCTGCTCGGCGTGATCGTCGCGATCGGTGTCTTCCTCGTCTACCGCGCGCTGCCGGCCCTGCGCGACAACACCGGCAGCTTCCTCACCGATGTCGGCTGGGACCCGAACGCCACCCCGCCCGCCTTCGGCATCGTCGCGCTGGCGTTCGGCACGGTGCTCTCGTCGGTGCTGGCGCTGGCCATGGCCTTCCCCGTGGCGATGGGCGTCGCGCTGTTCATCTCGCACTACGCGCCACGCCGCTTCGCCGGACCGCTCGGCTACGTCGTGGACCTGCTCGCCGCGGTGCCCAGCGTCGTCTACGGGCTGTGGGGGATCTTCTTCCTCAACGACCGGATCAAGGGCTTGTCGGCGTTCCTGCACGACCACCTGGGGTTCGTGCCGCTGTTCCGTGCGGACGGGATCTACGGCCGGTCGATCCTGCTCGCCAGCGTCGTGCTCGCCATCATGATCCTGCCGATCATCGCGTCGCTGTCCCGCGAGGTCTTCCTGCAGGTGCCCGCGGCGAACCAGGAGGCGGCGCTGGCACTGGGCGCCACGCGCTGGGAGATGATCCGCATGGCGGTGCTCCCCTTCGGCAAGCCAGGCGTCATCGGAGCCACCATGCTGGGTCTCGGCCGAGCTCTGGGCGAGACGATCGCGGTCGCACTCGTGCTGTCGCCCGCCTTCCTCGTCAGCTTCCACGTCCTCGAGCCCGGCAAGGGCAACACGATCGCTGCCAACATCGCGCTGCAGTTCGGTGAGGCAACCGCGACCGGGCGTGGCGCCCTGATCGCCTCGGGGCTCGTCCTGTTCGCCATCACCCTGGTCGTCAACGTCATCGCGCGCGCCGTCATCTACCGGCGGCGCGACTTCGCGGGCGGTTCGGCGTGACCACGGCCGCCCCCACGCTCCGCCGCGGAACGCTGCCGCTGCTGGCCGTCGCTGCCGTCGCTGCCTGCGCGCTGCTGGTCACGGTGCTGCTGTTCGCCCTGACACCGCTCGCGGGCGTGCCGGGCCTGGTGCTGGTGGCCGCCACGATCTTCCTGGCGGCGCAGACGGCACTCGCACGTCGGATCGAGGGATCGCGGCGCGCGAAGGACCGGTTCGTCACGGCTCTGGTCAGCCTGGCCTTCCTGCTCGCGCTCGTGCCGCTGTTCTCGGTCCTGGGCTACACGGTGCAGGAGGGCGCTGCCCGCTTCGACGTCGAGTTCTTCACCAGGTCCCTGCGCAGCATCGGCGCTCGCGACGCCGGCGGCGGCGGGTACCACGCGATCATCGGCACCGTCGAGCAGGTGGCCATCACCACGCTGATGTCCGTGCCGATCGGCCTGCTGGTCGCCGTGT
Organism: Frankiales bacterium; assembly: GCA_025465145.1. GTDB lineage: Bacteria > Actinomycetota > Actinomycetes > Mycobacteriales > SCTD01 > RYN-124. Next base: position 12,614 of record JAODNS010000136.1, on the reverse strand, counting down.
ACATCGTGGAGTACGGCCGCGGCCGGCTCGCCGCGACGATCCGCTTCTTCGTCGACGTCATGACCGGCATCCCGTCCATCGTCGCCGGGCTTTTCGTCCTGTCGTTCTGGATCCTCGGGCTGCGGCAGGGGTTCAGCGGTTTCGCCGCGGGGCTGGCGCTGTCCGTCCTGATGCTCCCCATCATCGTGCGGTCGTCGGAGGAGATGCTGAAGCTGGTGCCGGACTCGCTGCGCGAGGCCAGCTTCGCGCTCGGGATCCCGCGCTGGAAGACGATCCTGCGGATCGTGCTCCCGACCGCACTGCCCGGGATCGTCACCGGCATCATGCTGGCGGTCGCGCGGGTCACCGGCGAGACCGCTCCCGTACTGCTGACCGCCTTCGGCGCCGCCTCCATCAACAACAGCCCGTTCTCGGGTCCGCAGTCGTCCCTCCCGCTGATGGTCTTCCAGCAGGCGGGCGACGCGCAGGAGACCGCCGTCAACCGGGCCTGGACCGCCGCCCTGACGCTCATCCTGGTCGTCATGGTCCTGAACCTGCTCGCCCGGCTGCTCACCCGACGCAGCCGCATCGGACGACAAGGATCCCGTTGATGGCCAAGCGCATCGAGGCTGTGGACCTGGACGCCTACTACGGCGGCTTCCGGGCCATCGAGGGTGTGACGCTGACGATCGAGCCGAAGAGCATCACCGCCCTCATCGGCCCGTCCGGCTGCGGGAAGTCGACCTTCCTGCGCACCATCAACCGGATGCACGAGGTGCTGCCGGGCGCGCGCGTCACCGGGCAGCTGCTGCTCGACGACGAGGACGTGTACGGGCCGGGCGTGGACCCGGTCGGGGTACGGCGCGCGATCGGCATGGTCTTCCAGCGACCGAACCCGTTCCCGACCATGTCGATCTACGACAACGTGGTCGCAGGGCTGCGACTCAACGGCGTCAAGAAGAAAGGGGACCTGGACGACGCCGCCGAGCAGTCGCTGCGGTCGGCGAACCTGTGGAACGAGGTGAAGGACCGCCTGGGCAAGCCCGGCGCGGGACTGTCGGGAGGGCAGCAGCAACGGCTGTGCATCGCGCGAGCGGTCGCCGTGGAGCCGCAGGTGCTCCTCATGGACGAGCCGTGCTCTGCGCTGGACCCGATCTCGACGCTCGCCATCGAGGACCTGATGACCGAGCTGAAGGACCGCTACACGATCATCATCGTGACGCACAACATGCAGCAGGCGGCCCGGGTCTCTGACCGCACCGGCTTCTTCACCATCGATGGACCGGGCACTCCCGGCCGGCTGGTGGAGATCGACGAGACGCCGAAGATCTTCAGCAACCCCAGCGAGAAGCGGACAGAGGACTACATCACCGGCCGTTTCGGCTGAGTCCTTCGAACGCGTTGTGGACCCGGGCGCGCCGCTGTTGCCACCCGCGCTCTCGCCTGCGCAGACTGCGGCTGCTCCGCCGCATCCCTGAGGGAGAACGCATGCAGCAGGACGAGGACCGCCAGCTCGCCCGCGTGGAGGAGGAGCTCGTCCGCGAGTTCGCGTCCGCGCTTACCGAGCAGGTCGTGAGCGAGCAGCTGCGTGGACTGGTGGCGGAGTTCGCCGGCGCGCCCGTCCGCACGTTCGTGCCGGTCCTGGCGCAGCGGGTCGCCAGGGAGCGGCTGCGGGCGCTCAGCGTCAGCTGAGGCGGCGGGCAGGAGCAACGTCGCCGCGACGCTGAGTCCGCCGTTGGTGGGTCACGGGCCGGGCTCCTGACGGGAGACGGCCTCGAGGTGCGTGACGTCCTCCGCGACCTCGCGGGCGTCGGGGTAGAGCGCCAGAACCGCACCCACGCCCAGTGCTGCGCCCAGGAGCTGCATGAGCACGAACATCGGCACCGACGAGGGGGCGATGCCCGCGAAGGTGTCGGACAGGGTGCGGCCGATGGTGATGGCGGGGTTGGCGAAGGACGTGCTGCTGGTGAACCAGTAGGCGGCCGTGATGTAGCCGCCGACGGCGAAGGCGACCGCCCCCTGCCGTCCGGCGCGGACGACGCCGAAGATGACGACCAGCAGGCCGAAGGTGGCCACGGCCTCGCCGAGCCAGAGCCCGCCGGACGAGCGGTCGTGCCGGCTGACGTCGACGGCAGGCAGCGCGAACATCACGTTGGCGACGACGACGCCGGCGCAGCAGCCGAACACCTGCGCGGCGATGAGCACTGCCGCCGCGGTCGTCGTGATCGCGCCGAGCGCCCGCTCCGCCAGGGTGACCGCCGGGTTGAACGCGGCCGAGACGGGGCCGAGCGCGAGGATCAGCGCGACCAGGCCGCACCCGGTGACCAGGCTGTTCTCGAGCAGCTGCAGGCCGGGGTCGTCCGGTGACAGCGTCTGCGCGGCGATGCCCGAACCGACGACTGTCGCGGCGAGCAGTGCGCTGCCGAGCAGCTCCGCGAACGCCTTGCGGCCCAGCGACATCAGCAGCAGTCCGGGTCGATGACCCGGCACAGCGCGACCAGCCCGTCCGCGTTGGGCCGGTAGTACACGTTGGTGCCCTTGCGCGTTCCCTCGACCAGGCCGGCATCGCGCAGCTGCTTCAGGTGGTGCGACACGGTCGCCTCCGTGACGCCGACCGCCGGCGCGAGGTCGCAGGTGCAGACGCCGAGCTCTGCCTCCGCCAGGATGAGCGACATCAGCCGCACGCGTACCGGATCCGCAAGCGCTTTCAGACGCAGCGCGATCTCCAGGGCGGCGCCTTCATCAACCGGACCAGCGGCCATCGGGGAGCAGCAGACGGGAGCAGTCGTGTCGAGCACGGGCAGGGCCTTGGGCATGTCGCCATCCTGCCATGTCTTCGACGAACATCGAGCAATTACTTGACGAACGTCGAGTCAGGCGGTGTAGCGTCCGTTAGACATTCATCTAACCTGGGAGCCAGCATGACCGCGACGACCGACCCGACGACCCCCGCCCTCGACACCGCGCCGGCGCCGACGCCGACGCCCGAGGGCGGACGACTTCAGCTCGCTCTGAACGTCGACGACCTCGACGAGGCAGTCGCGTTCTACACAAGGCTGTTCGCCACCCTGCCCGCGAAGGTCCGGCCCGGCTACGCGAACTTCGCGGTTGCCTCCCCGCCCCTCAAGCTGGTCCTGCTGGAAAACCCCGGCAAGGGAGGCACCATCAACCACCTCGGCGTCGAGGTCACGGCTAGCGACAAGGTCCACGCAGAGATCGCTCGCCTCACCGACGAGGGGCTGTTCACCGACGAGGAGATCGGCACGACCTGCTGCTTCGCCACCCAGGACAAGGTCTGGGTGACCGGCCCGGACGGTGAGCGCTGGGAGGTCTACACCGTCCTCGCCGACAGCCCCACCTTCGGCGCCAGTCCGCAGACCGTCGTCGCCGCCGACCAGGTCACGGACGGCGTCGTCTGCTGCGGCACCGCCAGCGCGTCGGCGGACGCGCCCACCGTCGACTCCTGCTGCTAGCGGCAGCGGGTCGACGACCCGGTCGGACGGCTCCGCAGAACAGCGCCGGGAGTCTGGCTCGTACGGTCGTCGGCAGCGTGACCACAATTCCCTAGTGCCCAGGCAAAGAGCCGTTGCGCAGCCCGAGCGACGCCGCTTGTACGCGTCCCGCGGTCACGCCATACGTCACCCACGTCGTCCGGGCGCGGCTGGACGATTTTGCATCAGGTCGTTCGAAGAAACCGAATGATCCTCACGCTGAGTCCGGACGATGCCCCCCTTCTAGCTGATCGTCATGCCCACACAGTCACCTTGGAACGCAGCTCCCGTGCCGCCCGCGTCCGCGCGTCACGGAAAGATTCTGTCAATGGTTGGACGTTTCGCTGGCGTGTGACGGCGGTCACGTGCACAATGCGGCTATGCGTCACACCTCGCGAGCGGGCGTTCCGCCATCGGTTCTGGGTCGAGCACTGACGCTGCTCAGCAGCTTCCGAGCGGACGACCAGGCGCTGACGTTGACCGAGCTGAGCCGGCGCAGCGGATTGCCGAAGCCCACTGCCCACCGCCTCCTGAAGGAACTCGAGACGTGGGGGATGGTCGAGCGCACGGGTGATGGAGTGCGGCTTGGCCTCCGCCTGTTCGAGCTCGGGCAACTGGCGCCACGTCAGCGTCAGCTCCGGGAGGTCGCCGCGCCGGCCCTCGCACAGCTCCAAGCGCAGAGCGGCCTCACAGTTCATCTCGCCGTTCTCGACGGCGCTGACGTCGTGTACGTCGAGAAGCTGAATCCGGCGAGTGGCCCTGTTCTGCCATCCCGGGTGGGCGGTCGCATGCCCGCGCACTGCACCGGCGTCGGCAAGGCGCTGCTCGCGTACGCGAGCACGGACGCCCTCGGGTGGATCGGTGACGCGAAGTTCGATCGACGGACGCCGCGGACGGTCACTATGGTGGGACTGCTCGGTCGCGAGCTGAAGGCGGTGCGAGAGCGGGACCTGGCTTTCGACCGGGAGGAGTGCACTGCCGGCGTGGGCTGTGTTGCCGTGCCCGTACGGGACGGTGAGGGATCTGCGGTCGCAGCACTGTCTGTCAGTGGCTGGTCCAGTCAACTTCGCGTCCCGCGCCTGACCGTCATGCTGCGGCAGGCGGCCGACGCCGTCGCACGCGCGCTGCCGCTTGAGTCGTTCGCCCGCGGCGCCTAGTTGCCCGCGCGGACGCCCGCCGCAGCCGCGGCCAGGGGGCACCTGAAGCAGCCGGAAGTCCGTGATGACGCTCGCGTTCGGCCGGTCGTGACGGCTGGTGCGTTGTTCACCAGCGCGAAGCCCCGCCGCGCCTTCGACGAGATCATCTCGCAGATCCGGGAGCACGTGTTGAGCGGCGAGTTGCAACCCGGAGACCGGCTGCCTGCGGAGCGGCAGCTGGCAGAAATGTTCGGCGTCAGTCGGAACACGGTGCGCGAAGCGCTCCGGATGCTGGAGATCAGCGGGCTGGTGACGTTGAAGCTCGGCGCGACCGGTGGGGCATTTGTGTCTCGCGTCGAGCCGGCCCGGGTGGCGCGGACTCTCTCCGATTCGCTGCAGCTCACGGACTTCTCGCTCCTAGACCTCGTCGAGGCCTGGATCTGGATCGAGTCCGTCGTTCTGCGGGTCGCCTGCCAGCGCATGACGGCCGGTGATCTCGACGCACTGGCTGCGAACGTGCGCGACGCCGCTGCGCTGACCGCACACAGAGACTGGACCGGGAAGGCGCTCGTCCACCTGGAGTTCCACAACCTGCTGGCCGACACCTGCGCCAACCCGATCCTCAGCGTCTCCATGCGGTCCCTCGTCGACCTCATGCGCGACGTCATCCTGTCCGTCGGACCGATCCAGGACCGGTCGATGGTGGCGTCGCGTTCGCGGCTGCTCAGGCACTTGAAGGAACGCGACGCGGAGTCGGCCATAGCGGAGACCGAACGCCACCTCCGGCGGCTTCACCGGCTCTGGCTTGACGGCAACTACAGCGGCTCGCGCACTACAGGCGGCCGCGCGCGTTCCGCGCTGCGCCGACGGGCGGGTGCCGGAGCGGCGGCGCCGACCGGGGCTCAGGCGGCGGTCCGGAAGGGGACCTCCCAGTGAACCAAGCAGGTGGCGTGCGCAGTCCGTACAGCGCGTGGCTCCGGGACGAGGGCCTCGTCGCCTTGTCCGGGAACTACCAGGAGGACCTGCTCGAGGTGCCGCTCCAGCCTTGGCCGCGCGTGGGTGGTGCGGCGGCGATCCTGAACCATGACCGGAGCAACGACTCCAATGACTGCCGGATTGTCGCAATCGCCCCGGGCGGGGAACTGGCCGAGGAGCGCCACCTCTTCGAGGAGATGGTCTACGTGCTGTCCGGGCGGGGCGCTACGCGCGTCGCTGACGGCCGCGGCAACGTCCATGCGTTCGAGTGGCGAACGGGGAGTCTGTTCGCAGTGCCGTTGAACGCCGCGCACCAGCACTTCAACGGTGATGGCGCTGAGCCAGCGCGCCTGCTCATGGTCACGAACGCCCCAGTCGTGCTGAACATGTTCAGGTCGCTCGACTTCGTCTACGGCTGCGAGCACATGTTCGAGGACCGCTTCGACGGGGATCCCGGGTACTTCAGCGGGGAGGGGGTCCTGCACGGGAGGGAGTGGCGTACGAACTTCATCGCGGACGTCCGCGCCTTCGGGCTAATCGACTACCCCGAACGCGGCGGCGGTGGACGCAACATCCAGCTGACTCTGGCGGGCAACTCCATGAAAGCGCACATCTCAGAGTTCGCGGTCGGGGAGTACAAGAAGGCGCATCGGCATGGCGCCGGTGCTCACGTCGTCATCCTGGACGGATGCGGCTACAGCCTGATGTGGCGTCAGGGCGCCGAGCTCGCGCGCTACGACTGGCGGCCGGGGTCGCTCATCGTGCCGCCGGATGGCTGGTTCCACCAGCACTTCAACACCGGCACCGAGCCCGCGAGGTACCTCGCGCTCCGGTACTTCGACAACCGGGTGTTCACGGCGGATGGAATTCCGTCGTCGAACCTGAGCACCAGGCTCGGCGGCGACCAGATCGAGTACGAGGACGAGGACCCGAAGGTGAGAGAGATGTTCGACAGCGCGCGGGCCGCGGCCGCGCGCGGAGGCCGCTGAGCGCGCGGGCTCAGACGCGGTAGCCGTCGGCGGTGTCCGCGGGGAAGAGATCGTCCGGCGTCAACGGCGTCGCGAGCAGCCCTTGCTCCCATGAGTAGCTGAGGAAGGCTTCCAACGTCGGTCGGTTCGGATGGATGCCGTACGGCCACGGGTCGCCGTGCTCCGCGACCACGTCCCGCGCCGCGTCCGCGACCCACGGCGACGGGAACCTGGGCACGACGGTGTCGAGCATCCTCGCTGCGCTGCGGCGCTTCGCCTCGTCGAACGCCCGGTAAAGCGAGAGCGGGAGCCACGGATGATCCGCCACCACGTCGTCCCGTACCACCACCAGGTGCATGATCGGGAAGATGCCGGTCCGTGACCAGTAGGCGGCCTCCTCGGCCCGCCGATCCGCGAGCAGGGGCCGGATGCTGCCGTCCCCGGTCCCGTCGGGAGGGTGCGCCGCGAACACGGCGTCGATCGCGCCCGCAAGCAGGAGGTCGTTGAGGGACGACTCAGGCATGGAGGAGCAGCGGACGCCGGCAGGAAGAGCGACGCGGACCTTTTCAAGCCTGCCCGGCTGGTTGACGCCCGCCTGCACCCACGTCACGTCATGCACGGCGACGCCGTACTCGTGGGTGAGCAGCCCGCGCACGTAGACGCCGGCTGTCTGAGCCCATTCCGGAACGCCGACGGTGCGCCCGGCGAGCTGTGACGGATTCGACAGCGGCGAGTCGCCGCGCACGTACATCGCGGAGTGCCGGAACGCGCGGAGCGGGAAGACCGGCAGCCCGACCATCGAGGTGTCGCCCTGCGACCGGAGCGCGCAATACTTCGCGAGCGACATCTCCGAGATGTGCCACTCGCGAAGCCTCAGGAAGCGCTCGAACATCTCCTCGATCGGGTACGACAGCACAAGCAGGTCTGCGCCCTGCGGCGACACGTCGCCCGTCGCGAGGTCGCGCACGTGGTCGTACCCGGCAAGAGCAGCCGTCACCGTCAGCCGCCGCACGTGCCGAACCCTCCCGCCGCCAAGGGCGCCTGGGACGAGGCCGCCCGCGTCATGGCTGTGGCGGCGACAGCGCAGCTGCCGCGGCGTCTGCACACGCCCTGTCCTGGGCGCCCGTCCCGCCGCTGATGCCTACCGCACCAACAGCGACGCCGCCAAGGAACAGCGGCAGGCCCCCGTCGCCGTAGGCGACCTGTCCGGGGAAGAGCCCTGGCGCGGTCGACCAGAAGCCGCTCGACGCCGCGCGCTCGTGCATCGACTGAGTGCTGGCGGCGAAGGATCCGAACGCGGCTGCCGCGAACGCTTTGGCCTCGGCTATGCGCGCCGTCGCCCACGCCGCTCCATCCATCCTCCGCAGAAGGACTGGCACGCCGTGCGAATCAGCAAGACAGATGGTGACGGCGATGCCCTGCTCGTCAGCCGCTGCCGCAGCCGCAGCGGCAGCGGCAGCCGCGCGGGACCAGTCGAGCTCCACAAGGTCTCCGTTCGGTTCGGTCAGGCACCCACTGGAGTGTCGGGCGGCCGCGCACGCGCCGGCGGGGGCGCGTTCCGGGCAGTGGAACACGGACCCGCGCGGCGTTGTCGTGGCGCGGCATGCTGCGCTGATGGAAACGGCGTCCCGTACCGATGAGGGCGCGCAGTTGGCTGCGGATCCGCCGGTGCAGGAGCGACACGGACGCGGCGGGCCGCGCCCGTCGGACCACCCGGAGGTTCTGACCCTCCATACCGTCGGCATCGACATCGGCTCGACGACCACTCACCTGCTGTTCTCCCGCCTCGTGTTGGAACGCGACGGAAGGCGGTTGTCGAGCGCGTACAGAGTCGTGGAACGGGTGACGACGTACGAGAGCCCTGTATCGCTGACGCCTTATGAGGCGCCGTCCCTCATAGACGTCGACGCGCTGGGCCAGCGGCTGGACGCCGCGTACGCGGCGGCGGGCCTGCGGCCTGACGCGGTGGACACGGGCGCGGTCATCATCACTGGCGAGGCCGCGATGAAGGAGAACGCAGAGAAGATCCTCGCGCTGTTCTCCGCCCGAGCGGGCAACTTCGTCTGTGCGACCGCAGGGCCGCACCTCGAGGCTTCGCTCGCTGCCCAGGGCAGCGGCCTGCTCGCGCTCTCCAAAGGGCGCGTCCTGCTCAACCTCGACATCGGCGGGGGCACCGCCAAGTTCGCGGTGGTGGCTGACGGGAGGGTGGTGCAGACAGCGGCCATGTCCGTAGGCGCCCGCCTTGTCGCCTGGGACGACGACTGCAGGGTGACGCGTGCGGAAGCGTCGTTCGCGCAGTTCGTGGACGACCCGCCGCTACTGGGGGCGCGAGTGACGCCCGGCACCCGCGCCGTTGCGGCTCGTGGCATGGCGGACGCGCTCCTGGACATGATCGAGCATCTGCGCGGCGCCGCGCAGATGCCTGCGGCGACTCGACGGCTCTTGATCACCGACCTTCCGGCCCCTGTCCCGGGTATCAGTGCCATCTCGCTCACGGGCGGAGTCTCCGAGTACTTCCGGGACGTCGTCCCGGTCGATGTCAGCGACCTCGGACCGGAACTGGCGGCGGAGCTCAAACGACAGCTGGACACGCACGAGCTCGCCACCGTGATGCCGGACATCGGTATCCGTGCGACCGTCGTGGGAGCGTCGCAGTACAGCGTTCAGGTCAGCGGCAACACGCTGTGCCTGCCGGAGCTGCCGGTGCTGCCGATCCGGGACGTCCCCGTCGTGCCAGTGGACCTCACCGGACGTGGCTGGCGCGCAGCGCTGGCGGGGCAGGTTGCGCAGGGCCTTGTGATGCGCGACCTTGACGAGGGCATGGACCGGGTGGCTTACGCCGTGAGATGGCCGGGCGCGGTGGATTACGCCACGCTGCGGGCCGTCTGCGCTGGGCTCGCGGAGGCGCTGCCGCGCACCTGCGCCGACGGCACACGCTTGCTCGTCGTGCTCCTAGATGCTGACGTGGCCGGCATGGTCGGCGGCATGTTCCGGGAGTTGGGGGTCGCGTGCCCCGTCCTCGCGGTCGACCAGGTGCACGTGGGCGACTGGGGCTACGTGGACATCGGCGAGCCGCAGCAAGGAGCCGTGCCCGTCGTCGTCAAATCTCTCGTCTTCCGCTGAGCACCGCCTCACGCGACCCGTTCATTCCCGCAAGCAGACCAAGAAGGAGGGTGCACGTGCCGATCGACGCCGACCGCCTCGGAGCAATCGCGACAGGCCGTTCCACCTACGACGACTGGCGGCAGGCGCATCCGGTGCCGGTCGTCACCGGTTACCACGTTCGCGACATCGCCGCCGTCGAGACGGCACCGTGGCCTTGGAAGGGTGGAGCGGGGGCCTTTCTCGACCTCGAAGGCACTGGCGAGAAGAACGACGGGTACGTCCTGGACATCGCTCCTGGTAGGAGCACCAACCCGATGAAGCACATGTACGAGGAGCTCGTCTACGTGGTCGCCGGCCGGGGCGCCACGAGCGTTTGGCTCGATCCGTCCGACAAGCGGACGTTCGAGTGGCACGCCGGCAGCCTGTTCGCGATCCCCCTGAATGCGTCCTACCAGCACCACAACGCGAGTGGGGCCGACACGGCGCGCGTCCTGGCGGTCACCTCGGCGCCCCTGATCATCAACCTGTTCCACAACCTCGACTTCGTGTACAACTGCCCGTTCGACTTCAGGGACCGGTTCAACGGGGACGACGACTTCTTCAGCGGCGCGGGCCGTGCCTTGGAGGGCCGCGTCTGGGACACGAACTTCGTCGCCGACGTGGACCAGCTCCCCCTGATCCTGTGGGACGAGCGAGGCAAGGGCAGCACGAACCGGATGATCGAGCTCGCGGACAGCAGCATGTGCGCGCACGTGTCCGAGTTCGCGGTAGGCCGCTACAAGAAGGCGCACCGTCACGGCCCGGGCGCGCACGTCGTCATCCTGAGCGGTGAGGGGTACACGCTGATGTGGCCGGAGGGCGGCGAGCCGCAGCGGTTCGACTGGGGTCCAGGCAGCCTCGTCGTCCCTCCGAACATGTGGTACCACCAGCACTTCAACGTGGGAGACCGGCCAGCGAAGTACCTGGCGTTGCGTTGGAACAGTGCCAAGTACAAGGTGTTCGCGGACACGGGCATCGCCGAGGACGTCAAGCACGGCGGAAACCAGATCGAGACGGCTGACGAGGACCCGCGGATCCGCGAGATGTTCGAGGCAGCCCTGGCCAGCCGCGGCGTCACGGTCGCGCAGTAGAACGTCGGGGCAGCCGCCGCCGGGGTGCGCCCGGGCGGTCAGGCGCACTCTCCGCCGGCTCGGTCTTCTCCACGTACCTGCCGGCGCTGATTTTCGCCCTTGGCGCGGGAGTCGCCGTGCCGGCGGTTCCGCAGCTGGCGCGGTCCTACGGCGTCACGTTTACCGTCGCCACCAGCGTGGTCACGGTGTTCCTGCTCGGCAACGTCGTGGGGACCCTGCCCGCGGGCTGGCTGGTCGACCGATTCGGTCGCCGCCGCGTGATGCTCGGCGGCCCCCTCGTGACGGCTGCGAGCGGGTTCGCCATCGTCCACGCAGACAGCTTCGGCGAGCTGTTGGTGTACCGCTTCGTTGGCGGCTGCGCAGCGCAGATGTGGCTGATCGGGCGCCTTGCCGCGATCTCGCAGAACGCTCCTCCTGATCAGCGAGGCAGACACGTCTCCTGGATGTTCGGGATGGACAACACCGGCAAGATGGCGGGCCCGCTGGTGGGGGGCTTTCTCGCGGAGCTCGGAGGGATCCGGGCGCCGTTCGCCGCCTACGCCGTCCTGTCGCTCCTCGCCGCCGTGCCTGTCCTGGTGTCCCAGGACGACGCCGGCGCCACACCGGCCGTTGCGGCCCCCGCCGTCCCCAGCCTCCCCTGGCGGGAGGTCTTCGCGCCCAGACGCATGTTCTTCGCGGTGGCGTTCTTCGCGGCCTTGACGCGCGGCCCCGTCCAGGCGGACCTGCTGCACCTGTACGCAGCCTTCACGTACGACCTCGGGCCTGCTGCCATCGGGCTCCTCGCGACGGCCGCCGCGGCGGTCTCTCTGCCGCTGGGTTTCGTGGCCGGGTGGATGCTGGATCGGTTCGGGCGGCGGCGGACGATGGTGCCTGGTTTCGTCGCCGTCGCTGCGACGGCCTTAGGGCTCGCCGCTGTCGCGCAGCTGCACCTCTCGGTGTCCTGGTACGTCGCGCTGTTCCTGCTCGGTGTCGCCGCGCAGGCGTTGACAGGCGGGTCTGTCCAGACGATCGGGACGGACGTGGCGCCCGCGGCGGCGCGAGGGATGTTCCTCGGCATGTGGCGGTTCACGGGCCAGTGCGGGTCCGTCAGCAGCCCCGTCGTCTTCGCGCTGATCGCGGACGCCGCCGGGTTCCCGTCCTCGTTCATGTTCGTTGCGGCGTCAGCCGCGATCGTGGCGTACTTGATGCTGAGGCATGTGCCGGAGACGCGGCAGCCAGCCGACGGATGACCCGCCCGACGCGGTTCTGGTCGGTTCCATTGGCCGAGACTCCGACGTTGCCTGACGTCCCCAGGCTGTCAAAGTGAGCGCCGGGGGTTCATGACCCCTTTGCCCGCGACCGCGGGCCAGTACCCGCTACCGGAGACGCCATGCCACTGCTGGGCTGCAAGGTCCCGAACGCAGGGGCGGCGCCGCGTACCTTCGGTCTTCCGCAGATGGCGCGAGCGGCCGAGGACGCGGGCGCGGACTCGCTATGGGTGCCGGACCACGTCGTCCTCATGGAGCAGCTGGAGTCTCGGTACCCGTACGGGGAGGAAGGGCTCGCGGCGCAGACAGACGAGGACTACTACCACCCGCTGATGAGCCTCGCGTGGATGGCTGCCGCCACGACACGGGTCGAGCTCGGAACCGCCGTGTACGTCCTGCCGCAGCGGAACGCAGTCGAGGTCGCGAAGACGCTAGCGACGATGGACGTCCTCAGCAGCGGCCGGATCGTCTTCGGCGTCGGCGCGGGATGGTGCGCCGAGGAGTTCGAACTCCTCGGTGCGACCTTCAAGAACCGTTTCTCCCTGCTGGAAGAACAGATGGACGTGCTGCGGCACCTGTGGAC
>JAODNS010000131.1 GCA_025465145.1 Frankiales bacterium | reverse complement strand
GAGCGCCGCGGCGCGCCGGCGCAGCGACCGGTGGTGGTTGAGGCAGACGTTCCTCGCCACGCCCAGGAGCCACGGCAGGACAGCGCCCTCCAGCGGCACGGTGCCGCTCCGCCGCCACGCCTGGACGAACGTCGCGGACATGAGGTCCTCCGCGGCGGACCAGTCGGCGGTCAGCCGGAAGCAGAAGTTGTAGACAGCCTTGGCGTGCCGGTCGAAGAGCTCACCGAAGGCGCCGGCGTCACCGGCGCGAGCGCGGGCCCAGAGCAGCAGGTCGGCGGCGTCGCCGTCGCGCGCCGCCGGGTCCGTCACCGCCTGCCCCATGCCTGTCCATGTCCGCTCCCCGGGACGGGTTCCCGCCCGGTCGTGATGCGGTGTCGTGATGAGGAAAGGGGCTGCAGCGTCAGGCGCCGGCCTTCGCCGCGCGCCGGTACGACGCCTGCAGCGCCTGCACGGCCTCGTCGCTGTCGACGCCCAGCTGTCGCGCCTCCTCGACGAACCGGTCCGCCATCCCTTGCAGCAGCGCACCGTGGCGCCGCCCCGCGGCCCCGGCGGCCACGAACGTGCCCTGCGGTCGCCGGGTCCGCAGCAGCCCCTCGCGCTCGAGTTCGCTGTAGGCCCGGGACACGGTGCCCGGCGCGATGCCGAGGTCCGCGGCCAGCTGCCGGATCGCCGGCAGTCGCGCTCCGGGCGGCAGCTGCCCGCCGGTGATGAGCCGCACCAGCTGCTCGCGAAGCTGCTCGTACACGGGCACGCTGCTGGCGCTGTCGACGTGGACCAGCACCTACTCGCCCTCCCTCGGCGACCACGACGCGAGGGGCTGCACGAGGTTCAGCGCAACCGCGAGCGCGGCGAGGGTCGTCAGCGTCAGCGTCTGGCCGACGACGATGCTCCCGCTGCGGCCGAGCAGGTCGCTCACACCCGCGGCGCCCAGGGCGAAGGCCAGACCGAACATCCCGAACAGCAGCCCCGCCGCGGTGGCGGCGCGCGAGCTGGCGACCCGCATGGCGGTGTCGACGGAGAGGTCCGGCTGCCGGTCCGGCAGGGCTCGGCTGACCGTCTTGTGCAGGCTCAGCTCGAGCGCGAGGAGCCCGGTCAGCAGGACCAGCCCGTGCACGGCTGCCGCGGAGCTCTCCCGCACGAGTGCGCCGACGGCGGACAGCCCCGCACCGACGGCGATCGCGAGCCTCGACGCCGTGAGGGCGAGGCGCGGCGCGAAGAACGACCGTGGCCGCTGCACCAGGCTCGCCACCCGTACCCGCCCGCGTCGCGGTGCAGGGGCGAGGGCTTCGGCGGCCAGGATGGACAGCAGGAACGGCAGCGAGACGAACGAGATCCAGCCGGCAGACGCGAACAGGGAGACGGCGCAGACGGCGATGAGCAGCCCTGTCGACCACACGCGAGACCACCGGAGTCGCCGCAGGTACGCCTCGACGGCGAGCGCTGTCCGCTGGTCCTGGGGCAGGTTCCGCTGCCGCAGCCAGGCGGCGGCGGTGGCCGGTGAGACGCGTGTCGCGCGGACGACGTGCAGGAGCAGCAGGCCGCCACCGACCACAGGGAGCAGGCTCAGCAGCGGAACCGCGGACGCCGTCCCGTGCACAGTCACTTCGGCTGCATGTATGAATGTCATGGCACATGCATACAGACGGCCGTGCTGGGCGTCAAGGGCCGTCCGCGACCCCCACCGCCGGCGTGGCCCGGTCCTCAGCCGGCACGCAATGCAGTTGCCAGCACCGGCCGAGGTCCGCGACGGTTCCGACGTGACGAGCAGCGACCTGTGGGATGCCGAGACGGCGGAGCAGTACGACGAGACCTCCGCGTTCATGTTCGCGCCTGAGGTGCTGGACCCGGCGGTGGAGCGGCTGGCCGCGCTGGCAGGCAGCGGCCGCGCGCTGGAGCTGGCGATCGGTACCGGGCGGGTGGCGATCCCGCTCGTCGACCGGGGCGTCGCGGTGAGCGGCATGGAGCTGTCGCCGTGGATGGCCGAGCAGCTGGCGCGCAAGCGACCGGACGTCCCGGTCGCCGTCGGCGACATGGCGTCCGCGACGGTGCCGGGGGAGTTCGCGCTGGTGTACCTCGTGTGGAACGGCCTCGGGAACCTGCGGACGCAGGACGAGCAGGTCGCCTGCTTCCGCAACGCGGCACGGCACCTGACGCCGGGCGGCCGCTTCCTGGTCGAGCTGTGGGTGCCGGGGATCCGGCGCTTCCCGCCCGGCCAGGCTGCCGTGCCGTTCCACGTGGGGGAGCACCACGTCGGCTTCGACACGTACGACATGGCCACCCAGCAAGGCACCTCGCACCACTACCGCCGGTGCGACGACGGCACGGCGACCTACGGGGCGAGCAACTTCCGCTACGCCTGGCCGGCGGAGTGCGACCTGATGGCGCAGCTCGCCGGGCTCGAGCTGGAGAGTCGCGCGTCCGACTGGCGCGGCAGTCCGTTCACCAACGACAGCGAGAGCCACGTGTCGGTCTGGCGCAAGCCCACGTAGTCCACTGCGGCAGCCGAGCTCTCCCGCCGAGGAGTCAGCCGCGCATCGCGGCGGCCACCCGCTGCAGGTCCGCTTCCCACTGGTCCCGCGGCCGGGGCGGCAGCAGGTCGTCCCACTCCACCGCGAAGCTGCCGCGCGCCTGGACCAGCCCCTCCGGGCGGGCCATGAACCACCAGTGCAGGTGCTCCGCGCCGTCACCGATCCGCGACACGTGCACCCGCGCGATGCCGCCCAGCGAGGTGATCGCCGCCTCGACGCGGCACAGCAGGTCGCCCATGCCGGCCCGTAGGGCCACGGGCAGGTCATGCAGATCAACGTGCTCCCGTGGCTCGAGCAGCAGCACCACCGGCAGTCCCGTCGGCTCCGCGGTGCTGCGCAGCCGCCAGTGCTCGTCGGTCCATACGTACTGCTCGTCCTGCGCGGCGCAGGCATGGCAGTCGACGCTCCCTTCGCCGTGCCGCGGCGGCTCGGGCAGGACGACGTCCGACACGGGACGCACCTGCAGCTCGCCCTCGTACGGGAAGCTCTCCCACGACGCGTACGACGGCACGGGGAGCCGCCCGGACGGCGACGCCTGCTCCGCCTCCCGGGCTCGTCGGACGGTCTGCTGCGCGTAGTTCTCGTCGGCCACGGCGCCACCGTAGGCGCCTCTTCAGCGCCATCGCGCTGGGACGGGCAGAACATGCACGCGTGGGACGGGGTGTACGGCGACCACCTGAGGGCGAAGGTCGACCGGGCAGGATGCCGAGCATGACCGCCCGCATCTCGCACACGACCTTCGACGCCCGAGACGCGTACGCGCAGTCGCTGTTCTGGGGGAGGTGCTCGGGTTCGGCGAGGACCCGGACGACCCGAACGCGCCCGGGCACGAGGAGTGCATGGTCTTCGCGCCGGACGGCAGCCAGCGTCTGCTGTTCATCGAGGTGCCGGAGGGCAAGCGCGGGAAGAACCGGCTGCACCTCGACCTCGTCCCGGCCGAGGGGACCCGCGACGAGGAGCTCGCTCGGCTGCTCGCCCTCGGCGCGACGCAGGTCGAGGACCTGCGCCGACAGGACGGGACCGGGTGGGTGGTCCTCGCCGACCCGGAGGGCAACGAGTTCTGCATCCTGCGCAGCGATGCCGAGCGCGCCGGGGTCTAGCCGGGTGCCTGCCGCATGAGTTCCGGCTGTCCGCTTCGACCGTTTTCCGGCGGGTAGTCGGAGGGTCACAGCAGACCGCATCGAGGAGACGAGGGACCGTGACAGCACCGCAGCAGGTGGCGGGCACCGCCAAGGACGAAGCCGCGAACGTCGCCGGCACCACAGCACAGCAGGCGTCGCAGGTGGCCGGCGCCGCCAGCACGGCTGCAGCGGACGTCGCCGGCACCGCGAAGGCGGAGGCCGCGAACGTCCTCGGCGAGAGCCTCGACCAGGCCAAGGACCTGGCGGAGACGGTCCGCGCCCAGGTGGCCGAGCAGCTCAGCAGCCAGGGCGACCGGCTCACCGAGACGCTCCGCGGCCTCAGCACGCAGCTGAGCGACGGCGACACGTCCGGTGTCGTGGGCCAGGTGCTCAAGGAGGCCGGTACGCGGGTCCAGGCCTTCGCCGACTACGCCGAGCGCACGGGGCCCCAGGGCCTGGTGACCGAGCTGCGTCAGTACGCCAAGCGGAACCCGGGGACGTTCCTGCTCGGCGCCGCCCTGGCCGGGCTCGTCGCGGGCCGCGTCGTCAAGGGCGTCAGCGCCAACAAGCAGCAGCAGTCGTCGACGCCAGAGCTGCCGGCCGCCCCGCTCTACGGCGCGCCGATCGGCGGCACCGCCACCGGCAACCCGCTCGCCGGTGTGACCGCTCCGGAGGGCACGGGCAGCTACGCCGGCTACGTTCCGTCGCCGGAGCCGTCGAGCACGTACGCGCCCGAGCCCGTCGTCGCCTACCCGCCGGCCCCGCTGCCGGCATCGACGCCGTACGACGCGCCGTCGTACAGCACCAGCCAGCCTGGAGGCCCCACGTGAGCTCCCCGAACCCGTACCCGTCCGCGGGCGCTCCCGTCGGCGACACCTCGGTCGGCGAGCTGATCGGCAACGTCGCCGCCGACCTGTCCCGGCTGATGCGCCAGGAGCTGGAGCTGGCCAAGGCGGAGATGAAGGTCGAGGTCGGCAAGGCTGGCAAGGGCGCTGGCCTGCTCGGCGGCGCCGGTTACGCCGGCGTGATGCTCGGCATCTTCGCGTCGCTCACGCTGGTGTTCCTGCTCGACCTCGCGATGCCGCTGTGGGTGGCCGCTCTTCTCGTCACGGTCCTGTGGGCCGTCGTCGCCGCCGTGCTCTTCACCAAGGGACGCGCGCAGCTGAAGACCGTCAACCCGACCCCGACTCAGACCGTGAACAGCCTCAAGGAGACCTTCTGATGCCCAAGGACCCCGCAGAGATCCGGGCCGAGATCGACCGGACGCGCGCCGAGCTCACGACCGACGCGAACCGCCTGACCGAGAAGGTCACCCCGTCCAAGGTGGTGGAGCGCAAGGTCGAGGGCGTGAAGGAGGCCGTCGGCGGCGTGAAGGACAAGGTGTTCGGCACTGCCGGTGGCGCCGGCACCGCCGTGAGCGGCGCAGCCGGCAGCGTCGCTGGTGCCGGCTCGAGCGCGGTGCACGGCGTCGGCTCG
>JAODNS010000117.1 GCA_025465145.1 Frankiales bacterium | reverse complement strand
CGGCCGCGGCGGCGCACAGCAGGAGGGCCAGCGCGGTCGTGAGGTAGTAGCCGCCGTTGCCGCCGGAGCGGACGCCCGGGTAGTACGCGGCGGTCATGACCGGCCCGTACTTGAAGCCCGCGAAGTGCGAGAAGCCGGTGCCGCCCGGCCGGGACTGGTCCCCGTAGTAGTCGATGCGCTCGGTGTACGGGTCCTTCGCCTCGCGGACGAGCTGCACCGACGCGATCGTCGTCTGGCCGATGTCGATCGTCGGCGCGGCGCCGTCACGCCGGGCCTGCTCTGCCTGCCAGCCGCGGTAGCCGACGAGGAGCACCAGCGCCACCAGCAGCACGCCGCCGACGAGGCGGGTCGAGGCCAGCCGGCGGGCCGGCAGCACGGTCAGCGCGAGGCCGGTGACCAGCAGCCCGACCGCGCGCTCGCGGCCGTGCTCGTAGTCGGCCACGCCGAGCAAACCGACGAGGACCCAGACGCCGGCGAACGGGAGCAGCGCCCGCAGGAGCAGCTCCCGGCCGGCCAGCGTCGCCCGCCGCGGGTCGGCCCCCATGCGGCGAACGGCTAGACGCCCACCTTCGGCCGCTGCTCCGCCTCGACCGGCGGGTCCATCGGCCGGCCGGCCTTCTTCGCGGCGTACGCCGTGCCGGCCGCGAGGCAGAGGATCGCCAGGACGGCCAGAGCGCCGACGGCGAGGTAGGCCGCCGCGGTCAGCGCGGGGCTGACGCCCTGCTTCGCCTCGCGCTGCAGCAGCTGCTTGTCGAGCTGGAAGTCGCGCCGGAACGTGGAGTCCGCGGGCACGCCCTCGGCCGGGATGGCGTCGTCCTGCGGCAGGTACACCGGCAGCCCGAGGATGTCGCTGCCGCGGTTCAGCCGCAGCGTGGCCTTCCAGTCGTCGTGGACCGGCAGCGGCTCGGTGCTCTCCCACGTGCCCGGACCGGTCTTGCGCAGCCGGTCGACGACCATGCCGCCGCCCTGCCACGCGGTGGCGGTGAACCACTCGGCGTCGTCCGCGGCGTCGGCCGGCGTCAGCTTCGCCACCAGCCGTACCTCGCCCTTGCCGGCGGGGGTGAGCGTCACGTCGGCGGCCACGGCCGGGCCGGTGGTGATAGGGATCGCGATGCCGACACAGGCGAGCACGGCCAGCAGCCCGGCCGGAGCGAGCCAGCGGGCGGACCGCTCCTCGGTGATGGCCACGCCGGCGGTGCGGTTCAGCCGGGCGCCCAGCCAGGCGCCGACGATGCCGCCGCCGAGCGCGGTCAGCAGGCCGAGCAGCGCGGCCTCGGGCAGCAGCGTCGACGGCCAGGGCAGGACGGCCCAGACGTGCGACCAGCCCCACTCCGCGGCCAGGCCGACGGTGCCGACGGCGAGGCCGGCGGCGACGCCGAAGCGCACGATGCGGGCGGTGCCGAGCAGCAGCGCGACGCCCTCGACCAGCAGCGCCTCGACGAGGTACAGCGGGAAGTGCGGCGTGCCCTCACCCAGCGGGATCGTCACCAGGAACGTGATGAGGCCGCGGATCACCAGGAAGGACAGCCAGGCAGCGAGGGCGCCGCCGCGGCCGAGCCGCACGCGAGCGGTGACGAGCGCGATGGACGCCGCGGCCATGACCATGACCGGCTCGAGCACGAACCGGAACTGCGGGACGCCGAAGTCGAACTCGGCCTGGAACGTCGACAGCCCGACGAGGAAGCCGCCCGCCACTGCGTACTCGCCCATCTTCACCCAGCTGCTGCGCACGCGGGTGACCTGGATGCCCTCCATGAGCAGGATCCAGCCGGCGTACGTGGACAGGCTCGCGCCGCCGATGAGCATCAGGTGCGTCGGGCCGAACAGGGTCACGTCCTGGCCGAACAGCTTGTGCCAGACGTCGTCGAGCGGGAAGCCGAGCAGCGAGAAGGCGCCGCAGCCGACGAGCAGGCCGGCGCCCACGGGGACACGCCAGTTCTTTGTCAGCCGGATGGTGCCGGCCGGCAGCGGGTCGCGCGCCAGCGCCATCGAGATCGCGCCGGCGCAGAACACGCCGGACAGGCCGAACAGGATGAACCAGTGCGCCGGGTTGGCGAGCGGCCCGGCGTCGCGGCCGCGGTCGATGTGCAGGCTGATGTCCCAGTACATGCCGAACAGCGCGACGAGCAGCGACAGCCGCAGCAGCTGCAGCGGCAGCGCACCCCAGATCGGGAAGCCCGCAACGGTGGCCATCCGCTCGGACAGCCGCGGCCGCGGCTGGGCGCGACGCTGGCGCAGCACGAACCACGCGATGCCGCCGAGCACCACCGCGAAGACGAGGCTGGCCTGGACGATCTGGACGAGCTCGGCGCCGCCTGCGGGCCGGTCCTCGACCTTGGCGAGCAGGGTTCCGTACGCGGAAACGGGCATGGACGACTCCTCAGCAGGGAAACGCGACCGGTGCGATGTAACATCACCGCTGTCGCATAACGCAAGAGGGAGTACCCGTGACGAGTGCCACGCACACCGGCCTCACGATCGACGAGCTGGCCGCCCGCGTCGGCATGACGGTGCGCAACATCCGGGCGTACGCGTCCCGCGGGCTGCTGCCCCCGCCACGGCTGCGCGGCCGGACCGGGCTGTACGACGAGGAGCACCTGGCCCGGCTGCAGATGGTCAAGGAGATGCTGGCCGACGGGTACACGCTCGCCGCCGTCGAACGGGTGCTCGGCAACGCGCCCGCGGGGGTCACCGCACCGGGGCTCGCCCTGCACCGGGCGCTGCTCACCCCGTGGCTGCCGGAGGAGCCGGAGGTCCTCGACCGCCGCGGGCTCGAGGCGCGGTCCGGCGCTCCGCTCACCGACGAGGTGCTGGACCGGCTGGTCGAGCTCGGCGTCGTCGCGGTGCTGCCGGACGGCCGGCTCCGGATCGACAGCCCGAGCCTGCTGCGCGCCGGGCTGCAGGTCGTCGCGCTGGGCATCCCGCCGGAGGCGGTCGTCGCCGCTCAGCTGAAGGTGAACGAGCACGCGCAGGCGGCCGCGCGGATCTACGTCGACATGTTCCGCGACACGGTCTGGCGCGCGTTCGCCGACGCGGGGCAGCCCGAGGAGGACTGGCCGCGCGTCCAGCAGGCTGTCGAGCGGGTGCAGCCGGTGGCGTCGCAGGCGGTGCTGGCGGCGTTCCGGCTGGCGATGGCGCAGGCCGTGGACGAGGCGCTCGGCGAGGAGCTCGGCCGGGGCTAGCCGACCGGGACGACCGGCAGCCCGACGGTCACCGTGCCGGTGCGCCGGGCCGGCCGGTGGTAGCCGTCGTCGACCTGTAGGGCCCAGGTGTACGTGCCGGGGCGGGCCGGCAGCACGGCGCGGTCGGTGTCGGCGAGGCCGACCAGACCGTTCCACTCGATGCCCGCGGTCGTGGACTCACCCGAGGCCGTCCTCACCACCCGGCCGTCCGCGTCCCGTACCGACGCGGTCCACGGGGCCTCGCGGCTGACCGTCGCCTGCACCTGCAGCGGCAGCGGCGCGTGCACCGGCGCGCCCGTGACGGTGACCTCGCCGAGCTGCGGCGCCGGGCCGAGCAGGGCGGCCGCACCCTTGCGGATCGCGGGCAGCCGGTCCTGCAGCGAGCCGGGACAGGCGGTCTGGCCGGTCTCGAGGTGGCCGAACACACGGCGCAGCTCGACCCGGCGGCCGCTGGCGTACCTGGGCGACCCGCGGCTCGTGAGCACGGCCGTCTCGCGCGGGTCGAACTGCCAGGTGGCGCCGGCGTACGCGGCGACGCGGGCCAGCGCCTTGACGACAGCAGGCGGCGGCTCGGCCTTCGTCATGTCGCCGATGAGCGAGACGCCGAGCGTGCGGGTGTTGAAGCCCTGCGCGTGCGCGCCGATCGTCGCCCGGCCCAGCCCGCCGGCCCGACCCTCCCAGATGCCGCCGAACCGGTCGACCAGCAGGTTGTAGCCGAGGTCGCCCCAGCCGCGGCCCTTCACGTGGTACGCGTAGTCCGCGCGGATCAGCGCCGGCACGTCGGCCTGCGCGTAGTCGTTGCCCTGCGCGGTGTGGTGCACGACGACGGCGTCCACGCGGTCGGCGTACGACGGGTGCTTGTCGCGGATCGACTCGTCGGCGCCCCAGTCCGCGCGGCTGCCGACGTCGCCCAGCAGCGCCGCGCCGGAGCGGGCGTCGGCCACCGCGCCGCGCACCCGCTTGGCCGTGCCGTCGAGGACGCGCACCAGCCGGGTCCCGGTCGCCGCGCCCGTCAGCCGTACCTGCACCTGGTCGGCACCCGTCGGCCGCCACAGCGGCTCGGTCCCGCGGCGGGTCCCGGCGCGCTCCGCGACCTCGGGCTCGTCGCTGTCGTCGTTCGCCTTCGTCCAGCCGGACCAGCCGGCGGCGGTGTGCCAGCGCGCCTCGACGCGCGGCGTGCCGGTCGTCCAGGTGACGCCGACCAGCCGCTCACCTGCGACCAGCCGGTGCAGCCCGTCGGCCGGCAGCTGCACGGCCTCGACGACCGGGCGCACGACGGTGGAGCCGCCGGCGAAGGAGGGGACCGCGGGGGCGAGGAGAGCGGCGGTCACGAGGACGGCGAGGCGGCGCACCCGCAGCAAGTTCGCCGCCGAACCCGCGTCACCTGCCCAGGTGCTCGCGCAAGAACGCGATGTCCTGCGACTGTCCCTCGACGCCGCCGGGCGTCTCGCACACCACCGGCGCCCCGGCGGCGGCCACCACCGCGACGAGCACGTCCGGGTCGATCTGCCCCGAGCCGAAGTTCGCGTGCCGGTCGGCCCCGCTGTTGAAGGCGTCCCGCGAGTCGTTCGCGTGGACCAGGTCGATCCGGCCGGTGATCGCCTTCGCTCGGTCCACGACGTCGACGAGGTCCTCGCCGCCGGCGTGGGCGTGGCAGGTGTCGAGGCAGAACCCGACGTTGTCGTACGAGCCGACCGCGTCCCACAGCCGCGCCAGGTCGTCGAACCGGCGGGCCATGGCGAGGTCGCCGCCGGCGGTGTTCTCGATGAGCACCGGCAGCGGGCACTCCATCCGCTCGAACGTCTTCACCCAGTTCTCGATGCCGAGCGCGGGGTCGTCTCCCTTGGTCACGTGACCGCCGTGGACGACAAGCCCCTTCGCGCCGATGCCGGCGGCGGCGGCCACCTGGTCGGCGAGGATCTTGCGGCTCGGGACGCGGATCTTGTTGTTGCTGGTGGCGACGTTCACGATGTACGGCGCGTGCACGTACAGGTCGAGCCCGGCGAGGTCGCCCAGCTCCGGCACCACGGGCTTCTTCCACCCCTGCGGGTCGCCGAGGAAGAACTGCACCAGGTCCGCCCCGCGCGCGGTTCCCTCGCCGATCGGATCGGTCCGGTCCACGTGCGCGCCGATCTTGAGCATGGTTGGACGTTACGTGGTTGAGGCACCATGGGCGGGTGACCAAGTCCCGCGCTGCGCTCGTGCTGCTGCTCGCCCTCGCCGGCGTGCTGCTCGGCGTCGCACCCGCGCAGGCGGCCAGGACCGTGACGATCGAGCTGACCGCCGACGGCCCGAAGCCCGCGTCCGTGACGGTGACGGCCGGCGACACGGTGGAGTTCCTCAACACCGACCCGACGTTCGTCCACGGCGCGCAGAGCAAGAGCACCAACTGGACCTTCGACACCCAGCCGCTGCCGCCCGGCGCCCGCGCCCGCGCCGGCACGCTCAGCAAGGCCGGCACCTACACGTACGAGAGCACGAACACGCTCGAGCAGTTCAGCGGCAGGGTCGTCGTCCCGGGGACGACCGCGACCGCACCCTCGCCGGCGCGCAGCGCCGTGTCGACGCCTTCGCGTCCGCCGGCCTCGTCGCCCGCCGCGTCTCCGGGTGCCGCCACACCGGCGCCGTC
>JAODNS010000105.1 GCA_025465145.1 Frankiales bacterium | reverse complement strand
CCGAAAGTCCGGTCAGCGAGTTGGTGGTGCCGCCGTTATGGCCAGGCGGAAGCCGAGCCAGGGTAGCTCCTCGGCGAGCACCTTCCGCCAGACAACCCACGAGTGGCCACCGGGTGCGGTTGCCCTGCGCACGGTCATGCCGGCCGACCGCATTCCCGCAGCGAGGGCGTCCGCCTGGGCACCGTAGAGCGAGTCCTGCGCGCCGACGGCGACGACCGCGGCGCTGTCAGGGAACCGCCTGCGTGCAAGGACGTCCAGCGGGTTCGCGGCCTGGAAGGCGGCGGTGCTGCCGCCGAAGCGCTTGCGCACGGTGTGGGCCCGGTCGCCGAGGGTCGGCTCCCGCTGCCCCGAAAGGACAAGTGCCGTCGGGTACGTCGACGGCACCCCGACCGCGAGTTGGAGCGCGCACGTCGCCCCGGCGGAGATGCCCCCGACGGCCCAGTGCGCACGATCGGGATCCACCTGAAGGTTCGCTTCGATCCAGGCCGGCACGTCGACGCTGAGGTAGGTGAACACCCGGCCGGCCGATGAGTCGACGCAGAGCGGGTTGGCTAGCCGGCTGCCAAGCGCATCGGGCACCACGACGACGGGGGCGAGCCCCCAGTGGGTGGCGGCATATCGGTCCATCACCAGGTTGACCTGACCGCCGTCGAACCAGTCACGGGGCGCGCCCGGCTGCCCGGCGATCAGGACGACGACCGGGAGCAGCGGCCGCGGCGTGCTCTGGTACGCCGGTGGCAGGTAGACCCACGCCGCACGGGCCCGGAAGCCCGACCGCGTCCCAGGGATGTCGACCGTCGTCACCACGCCGCTGGCCGCCTGCCCAGCCGGCGGTCGCCATGCAGCTGCCAGAGGCTGCCCCGGCCCGGCGGTGACGGTCGGCCGCGGACCGTGGGGAAGGTCGGCATAGCGGACCTGCGCGATCAGTGGCAGGCCCAGCACGCCCCGAAGCGTGGGATAGGCCTGGAACTGCTGGTTGACCTGGGCCGCCCCGGACACGCCGACGAGCACGACCCCGGTAAGCGCTAGGGCAGCCGCCAGCTTCCCGCCGCCCCGGCGTACCGCGAGAACCAACGCCATCGTGGTCAGGCCCGTGAAGAGCACCGCCGGCCGCGGCAGCGGATCGGGGAACGGCCGCCACAGGACCTGCACCACCAACACGACCAGGCCGGCCGCCGCCGCCCCGGCAGCTGCGGCGATCGGAACACGCCGCCGCCACCAGCCGGGCCGCCGACGCAGTAGGAGCCCGACCAGGACAAGGGGGCCGACGATCAGCAGCAGCAGCCGCACCGGGCCGGACACGATGCTGGCGTCCAACATCAGCGAAGCCCGGGGTCGAGGAGACCGCTGCTGCTGACCGGGTGCTGCATCCGGTCAGTGAACCGCGCCCAGCGCGGTTCAGGCGGTCTCGGCGCCGAGCCTCACCTCGGTGACGTCGGCTCGCGTCCTGGTCAGGTAGGTGACCACGACTCCGATGGTGGCGAGGAACAGCAGGCTCGTCACGGTCGTCCCCAACCCGAGCCCACCCGCCGACCGGTCCTGCGACAGCAGGTCCCCGATGGACGCGCCGAGCGGGCGGGTCAGCACGTAGGCCGCCCAGAACGCCGTGACGGCACCGAGTCCGACCCGGCCAGCAACCGCCACCACGCCGATGGCCGCAGCGAACACCAGGACGGACCAGCCGTAACCCAGCCCCAAGCCCTCGGCGAGCAGGTCCCCTGCCGCGGTTCCGAGGGCGAACGTGAGCAGAATGGCCAGCCAGTAGAACGACTCCCGCCGCCGGGTCACGATGCTGTGCATCGACAGGGTGCCCTCGACGCGGTACCAGACGGCGAAGGTCGCGCCCAGCGCTACGGCGAATACCAGCGTGATCGGCCACAGCGCCAGCCCGAGGTTGTCGACCAGGTTGTCGGTGAGCAGGGTGCCGACCACGCTGATCAGGACGACGGCGGTCCAGTACAGCCGGGGCACGTAACGGTGCGACCGGAACTGCAGTACGAGCACAACAGCGAGCAACGCCGTCATGATCAGACTCGTGCCGTTCAGCCCAAGCCCGAGGGTGACGTTGAGGTAGTCGGCCGCTGTCTCGCCGACGGTTGTCGCGAGGACCTTGATGATCCAGAAGAAGGCGGTGATCTCCGGGACTTTGTTCAGCATCGTGCGGATCGTTGGCGGTTGATGGCCGGCGGCCGTGGCCAGTAGCGGGGTACGGGGGGACAGGGTCATCGTCAGCTCCTGATGTGGCCGCGGCGATGAGAGTGCGCGGGCGGCTGCAGAATGCTTCACAGTCGCTGAGGAGCCGCTGAGCGTCGCTGGGTCGCCGCTGTGCGCAGACACAGGGAGGCGGCGACACCCAGCGCCCACGCCGCGAGGTGCCCGGCGTCGGTGCTTGTCCTGCCGATAGCCAGGGGGACGGCCAGGGCGGTGGTTCCGGTCAACGCCGCTGCCCAGGCCGAACGACCCCGCAGTTGCACCAGAGCTAGTCCGGCCGACACGGCGAGCACATAGCTCACCCCGACGTCCGCGGCGCCGGCGGTGTCCGGTGCGTCGTTGTCGCGCTCGAGCAGGACGGCGATGAGCACGCTGACAGACACGTGGCCCAGCACCCCGGCAGAGGCAGCGGCCAGCGCCCCAAGAGAGCGCTGCACCGCCCCCACGACGAGCACCACAAGAGGCAGCAGAAGCAGGCCCGACCAGACCGGGACGACGAAGGGGCTGATCAGCAGGCTCCGCACCGGGTGGGCGAGCAGCCGATCGGGGTCCGTGCTGACCGCCAGCACCAGCCGCGTGCGCGCTGGTTCGGAGACCATCTGCAACGCGATGGTCATGGGGAGGACGATCGCGGCGTACGTCAGGCCCACCTGGCGACCGCGCAGCCGTTGCCAATGCCGAAGCCGGGAAGGGAGAGCGACCCTCACGTCCCGGTGACTGCGGCGGGCTTGGGGGCCTCGGCGGTGCTCCGACCGGGCCGGTGCGTCGCCAGGAGCTCGCGGACGGCGCCCTTGGGCAGGAAGGCACGCAGCGCCGCGAGCCCGATGCGCGGGACGTCCGCGGCACTGGGGTAGGCCAGGAACATCGGCTCCCACCGAGGGTCGAACTTGTCCTTGAACCGGAACAAGCCCTTTGCGGCGTAGACGGCGTCACCGTGCTCGTACAGCCAGCCCATCAGCTGCGAGGTCCGGTCGGTGCGCTCGGTCGTGGCCGCCAGTGGCACTCCCCCGAGGCTGGCCACCGTTCGTCCGCGGGCAGCGAAGTCGGCGAGCGAGTCCACGACGAGTGTCTCCATCACACCCGGCGGGCAGTGCTCGCCGCGGCGCATGAGATCGAGAACGGCCGCGCTGCCGTCGGCGTACGGCAGCCACGTCACGAAGCCCACCACCCGTTCCTGCGGTGTGTCGAGCGCGACGAGGGCGACGTACACCTCCTGCTCGTCCAACCGTTCCAAGTCGAACCGGCCCAACGTGAACCCGAGCTCCGGGCCGCCCTTGTCCGCGAGCCAGGCCGCCGAGATCGCCGCCAGCTGGCTGTCGCGACGGGCCGTCCGGCAGCTTTGGTCGTAGCGCAGGACCACGACGCCCTCCTTGCGGGCGCGGGTGACCGAGTGCCGGACGTTGGAGCGGCGCTTGCCCTCGGTGCTGAACTCACCGACGTCAAGAAACGCCTCTTCACCGATCTTCTGCGCGGCGAAGCCCTGTGCGATGGCGATATCGCGCTGCCGCTGGTCCAGGGCCAGCAGCGCCGGCGTCCAGCCGGCCGCCTCGCAGTGCTGCACCAGCTCGACCAACGCCTGCGGTTCAAGTGCTTCAGGGGCGACCGGCAGACCCAGGCTCAGGGCCACGCCGTTACGCACGGCCAGCCCGGCGAGGGCCTGCCCGTCGCACAGCGGGAGGCGCGCGTTGTCGGGCAGCGCGAGAAGCGGTGCCGTTGAGGCGCGCCCGTGCCGCTCGGCGAGCACCCTGGCGGCCGATGCGCCGGTAGCAAGGTCGGACCGGTCGCGCCGCAGCGCCCAGGCAAGCGCTACGACGACGAGGGCGGCGCCCACGCGCAGTCCGACGACGTACGCCTCGACCGCGGGCTGCTCGTTGTTGATGCCCCCCGGGGCGAAGACCAGCGTGCGCAGCACCTGACCGACCCGCGAGGAGGAGCCGCCTGCCAGGGCGTCAAGCTCGGTGTACGCCGAGATCGCGAACGCGGCGAAGCCGGCCATGGCCGCTGCCGGAACGTAGAGCCGTCTCGCGCGGCGCCCGCTGCTGAACCGCAGCCGGTACGCCGATCGAGTCGCCACCAGCAACACGAGCGAGATCCCCGCAAGGAGCCCAGCCAGACCGAGTCGTTCCCGCAGCACCTCCGCCACCACGACTGCGGCGCTGCTCACGGTCGCGAGCGTCCAGGCGCCTCGCGACCCGCGGGCCAGCAGCCGCGCTGTCAGGAGCAGGACGACGCCGGCCTGCACCAGCACCGCCCTACCGGCCAGCAGCGACGCCGGACGCGGGGCGACCGAGAGCTCGAACAGCTCTCCCAGCACGTTGGGAGCCAACCCGGCGAGCAACGCCGCGACGGCCGTCAACCCGACAACCGAACTTGACAGCAGGCGCACCTTGGCCCGCCTGTGTAGGACAGTCAGCGCGGGCGTGTGGTGAGGCCGGTGGGAACTCATGTCATGTTCCTGACGTCGAGGGACGAGCCGGTCGTTCGCGCCAGCCTTAGCCGGTTCTTCGCTCGGAGCGTGCCCGGGCACGCGAGGGCAGCCCACGCCCCGTGTGGACGGCCCAGCGAATCGCGCGGTGTACGAGCAGCGCCACCCCGGCGCCGACCAGGACGAGAACGGCCAGTACGGGCCAGATGAAGCAGAGCACAGCCACCACGAGTAGCAGCGTGCCCGCACCGCCGACCGCGCCGGCCGGCGCGCGGCGGCGCGGACGCAGCGGGCCTCCGCCAGCGGGGCGGTCAGGCAGGCGCCCCGCCGCCCCGGTCGCGGTCACACTCGCCGCGCGCGGACGGGCCGTAGCAGGCCGCCGCGGCCGGTCGGACGGCCACCCCGACGACGGCCGGCTCGACTGGCCGGACGAGGTCCGGACGCCCTGGCGGACTCAGGTCGTAGTCAGCAGTCGCGATGAGCCACGCCGTGTGACCAGCCGGCAGACCGGCGCTGTCCGGCAGCTCCGGGAGGTAGCCGACCAGCACACCGTCGCGCAGCACCTGCGCACTCAAGCCGGCAGCGCCGTCGGCATCCCACAGCGCCTCCCGCCCGGCACCGAGGCGCACCCGCACCGCCGACGAGTGAAGACCGAGCGGGGCAACCGCCGCCGGTACGTTCCAGGCCGTCAGCTGTTCGACGACAACGTTCGCCAGTTCCTTGTTCATGGCACTCCTTCCTTCGGTCCGCGGTCGCGGACTGTGATTGGCGCCCCTGCCCGGTGGCCGACAGCCACGTCAACGCCCGACGTGCTCCGTGCGGCCCGAGCGCGTGTGGCGCTCCACGAGCAACGCGCCCCGACGGCGGCACCCAGCACCGATGACTGCGTGCCGACGGAGCTGGCGAGGTCCGCCGCCTCCGGGCCGGCGATGACCATGACGAGCCCGCCTAGCAAACCGAACTGGACGGAGTGGATGCGCCGTTCGATCAGGTTGTCGACCTTCGCCATGCCGGCCTCCGTCTGTCGCCGACCCGCACGGTGCGGGCCGTGAGCAGGCTGTTCCCGTGCGGCTTGGCTGCGGCTGAGAGCTGCTGAGTGGGTTCTCAGCCGAGCGGCCGCGCGGCGGCCTGTCAGGCCGGCAGGACGACCAGGCAAGCCCCAACAGCGGACAGCAGCAGGCACGCCGTCAGCGGCAGCATCACTCGCCCCTGCGGCAGGGGCTCGCCGCGACGCATCGCACCGTCGACCACGCGGTAGCGGGACCGCGCGGCGGCGGCGACGGCCGCACCGGCGAGCACCATGAGCAACCCCATCGCCCGCCGCAGCTCGACCGCACCCGCATCGGGGAGCGCGGTCGCCACGGCGACACCCGCGGCGAGCAGAGCCAACGCGGTGCGGACGTATGCCAGATAGGTGCGCTCAGCGGCCAACGACATCCGGTAGTCCGGCTCGGCAGGCCGGGTCGCATCTGTTATGGACGCATAATGCCCGAAAGCACCGCTCGCGCGTCCTGAGATCGCCGTCCTCAGGTTCCTCTCAGCGGGATGCAGGCAGCTCTCAGCCGGTGCGGTCGACCCTGCCGGCATGAATCCCGTCGCGCTGGTGCCGCTGCTGTCCTGCTGGGCGGCCGGCGTTCTGCTGGCCACCGCCGGACGCCGCTACGCCGCACGGCGGTTCGCCGGAGCCGACCTCTCCTTCCGGCACGTTCTGGGCGCGCAGCTGGCCGGGACAGCGCTGAATCGCCTGGTACCCGCCGGCGGCGGCCTTGTGACGGCGCATCTCGCTCTGTTGCGACGGCGCACCACGGACGGGCCTCACCTGGGCGCTGCGCTGGGCGGATACGCCGCCGGGGGCGCGCTGGCCCATCTGATGCTGACGACCGCATCGCTCGGGTTGCTGGTCACCGGAGTGGTCACCATCCCGACGCATGCCCCGACCCTGCCGGTTCTTCCTTGGGCCTGGCTTGGACTGGCCGTCGGCGCCCTTGGTCTCGTCGCCGCCGTGCTGGTTCGTCGGCACCCCGGAGTCCTCTCCCGCACCGCTGACGGCGTGCGGGCCGCCTGGAGGATCGTCCGCAGTCGCCGCGGCGCTGTGCTGCGCCTGGCGGCGTATCAGGTCGGCACCGCGCTGCTCGCCGCTGCCGCCCTGTCGGCGGCCCTGTGGGCCACCGGAACCACTTTGCCGCTGCTGACCGTGCTCGCGCTGTACCTGCTCACAAGCACACTGGCCGCAGCGCTGCCGGCCCCCGCCGGGACCGGCCCGCTGGAGGCCGGGCTCATCACCGCCCTGACCTTGGTAGGGGTCGCCTTCGTGCCCGCCGCCGCCGCAGTGGTGCTGTTCCGTCTTGTCACGCACTGGCTCCCGGTACCCCTCGGGCTGGTGGTCGGGGCCGCCGCGCTGCGCCGCCGGAGCCTCCCGCTCCTGACCGCAGGGCCCGCTCCGGTGACGGCGTGACCGCCGCGCTGCAGGACGTGCATGTCGGCCAGCCGTCGCCGCCCCGACTGCACCCGACGCGATGGGCGTCAGCGCTGCTGATTCTGCTCGGCGTCGACCTTGGTGCGGTCGCCGCGTTGGCGCTGGCCCGGCTCCCGGTGGACGCCGCCGCGCCAGGCGGGCTGGCGCTGTGGGGTGGGCGTGCCAGCGGTCTGCTGG
The DNA here is from genome assembly GCA_025465145.1 of Frankiales bacterium. Lineage (GTDB taxonomy): Bacteria > Actinomycetota > Actinomycetes > Mycobacteriales > SCTD01 > RYN-124. Next base: position 11,873 of record JAODNS010000105.1, on the reverse strand, counting down.
CCCAAGTCCTGATCCTCGGCCTGGTGCTGCTTGCGGCCCGGATCCCGGTCCTGGAGCGCGCCGTCGGGCAGGATCGGCTGCTGCGCTGGCACCGCTGGCTGGCGCCAACCGCGGTCGTGGCGCTGATCGCGCACCCGCTGCTGCTGGCCGCCGGGTACGCGGGCGGGTGGTGGACCTCCCTGATCTCCCTCGGGAGCACAACTGCTGACGCGCTCGTCGGCACCGGACTGTTCCTCCTCGCGGCAGCGATGTCGGTGCGACTCGTCCGTCGCCGGCTGCCCTACGAGGGCTGGCACCTTCTGCACATCACGACGTACGCCGCCGTGGTTCTCGTCTTCCTGCACCAGCTGACGGCCGGCACGGCCGTGCTGTCCAACGCGCTGCTTCGCGGCTGGTGGCTCGCGCAGCTCGTCGTCGTTCTCGCGGCGGCTGCGGCGTTCCGCGTCGCTCTGCCTGTGTGGCGCAGCGCCCGGCACGGCGTCCGGGTCGCCACCGTTCACCACGAGGGTCACGACGTTGTCACCGTCACCCTGCATGGTCGCGACCTGCACCGCCTCGGCGCCGCCGGCGGGCAGTTCCTCAGCTGGCGCTTCCTGGACCGGTCGCACTGGTGGCGCGCACACCCGTTCAGCCTGTCCGCCGCGCCCAGACCCGGCACGCTGCGCTTCACCGCTCGGCAGGTCGGGGACGGCACGCGCCTGCTGGACAACCTGCGTCCCGGCACGCGGGTCCTGGTCGAGGGGCCGTACGGCGTTCTCACCGCAGACGCGCGTTCCACCGACCGGCTGCTCCTCATCGGCGCGGGACTGGGCATCGCGCCGCTCCGGGCGCTGCTGGAGAGCCTTCCGGAGCACGCGGACGTCGACGTGCTCCAGCGGGCTTCGAGCAGGGCCGACGCAGTCCTGCACGACGAGCTGCAGGCACTGGCGCAGCGACGGCCGCGTACGCGGATAGAGCTCCTCATCGGCCCCCGTGGCGCAACCCGCGATCTCGACCGTCCCCTTGGGATGGCCTCGCTGCAGCGCGTGTGTCCTGACGTCGCACGACGCGAGGTCTTTCTGTGCGGGCCGCCCGCGCTGACGACAGACCTGCTCCACACCCTGAACCGGCTGGGCGTCCCGCGCACCCGCCTGCACTCCGAGTCCTTCGAGCTGTGAGGAGACCGTCGTGAAACCGGTCGCACTGACCCTGAGCGGACTGGTCCTGGGCCTTACTGCGGTCCTGCCGCTGGCCCGGCAGGCCGCAACCCCACCGCAGCTCGGCGTGCAGATCGCCCCGGTCGCCGCTCCGCCTCCGCCGACCAACCTTGGCGCGCCGCGCCTCGCACCGACGGCCAGGACCGTATCCGTCACCGGCCCCGTCGTCGCCACCCGCTACGGACCGGTCCAGGTGCGGGTGGTCCTGACCGGCCACCGCCTGGTGTCCGCGGTGGCCGTCCAGCTTCCTGACGGCGACGGACAGTCGCGGAGCATCAACCGCGCGGCCGGGCCGGCACTCGCCCGCCAGGCAGTGGCCTCCCAGGGCACTGTCGACGGCATATCGGGCGCCACCTGGACCAGCAACGGCTACCGACGAAGCCTACAAGCCGCACTGGACGCCGCCCGCGCCGCAGCCACCGTTCCGGTCGCGACCGGATGAACATCGACCTGCTGTCCGAGACCGGAATCCTGCATGTCGAGCAGGTCATGGGCACCACGGTGACCCTCGATGTGCGCGACCAGCACCTCACCCGCGCCGAACTGGCCAGAGCCGTCCTCGCCGCCGTCGAGGCGCTGCACGAGGCGGACCGGATGTTCTCCACCTTCCGGCCAAACAGCGCCATCAGCCAGCTCCGCCGCGGCAACCGCCAGCCTGAGCACCTGCCCGCAGACGTCGTGAGCGTGCTTGTGCGATGCGCAGCCGCCGCCGAGCTCACCCGCGGATGGTTCGACCCTTGGGCGATGCCGGGCGGTTTTGACCCCACGGGCCTGGTCAAGGGATGGGCGGCCCAGCGGGCGCTCCGTCAGCTCACCCGTTGGGGAGCGCGTCATGCGCTCGTCAACGCGGGTGGGGATATCGCCGTCTCGGGCAACGCGACCGCGACACCCGACGGCTCCGGCTGGGCCGTGGGCATCCAGGACCCCTTCCAAGCCTCCGGACTCCTGACGACGGTGCGCGTACGCGAGATGTCAGTCGCCACCTCAGGCGCCTACGAGAGAGGATCTCTCGCGATCGACCCAGCCAACGGCCTGCCCGTGCTCAGGTTGGCCTCCGCGACCGTCATCGCCGCCGACCTCGCCCTCGCGGACGCCTGCTCCACCGGAGCCGGCGCCCACGGGCCCGACGCCCTGCTCTGGCTCACGGCCGCACGCGGCGTCGAGGCTCTTCTCATCACCCTGGACGGCGAGCGCCTGACCACGCCCGGTTGGCCGACGGGAGAGACTCTCGACCCGGCGCCGGGTGCCTGACGGTGAAGTCCTCAGCGCGCCCTCAGCCCGTTGAGGGCACGATGGCCCTGACCCGAGGAGAGACTGCCGTGAAGGTGCTACTGGTCGAGGACGAGGTGCGGCTGGCCGAGGCCGTCCAGCGCGGGCTCGCCGCTGAGGGGTTCCAGGTCGAGTTGGCACACGACGGGAACGAGGGCCTGTTCAAGGCGACCACGGGCGCCTACGAGGTCGTGGTTCTAGACATCATGCTCCCGGGTCTGAACGGCTACCGGATCTGTCAGGAGATGCGCAAGGCGAAGGTGTGGACGCCGGTGCTCATGCTCACCGCGAAGGACGGGGAGTACGACGAAGCCGATGCCTTCGACATCGGCGCAGACGACTACCTGACCAAGCCGTTCTCCTACGTCGTCCTCGTCGCACGACTCCGTGCCCTTGTGCGTCGGGGCGCTCCCGAACGACCGGCTGTTCTGGTGGCCGGGGACCTGAGCCTGGATCCGTCCGCGCACCGAGCGGCCCGTGGCGACACCACCTTGTCCCTGACACCCCGGGAGTTCGCGCTCCTGCAGTTCCTGCTCCGTCACCGCGACGAGGTAGTCAGCAAGACCCAGATCCTCGAAGCGGTCTGGGACGCGCACTACGAGGGAGACGACAACATCGTCGAGGTCTACATCGGCTACCTGCGCAAGAAGATCGACGCACCCTTCGGTCGGCGCAGCATCGACACCGTCCGCGGAGTCGGGTACCGCCTGATGGGGACCGGCGGCTGACCGAGCCCACAGCCGATTCCGGCTGCGCGCAGGAGCTACAGGGCGAACGCCAGTCCGATGCCGATGATGGCCAGTGCTTCCGCGAGGGCGAACCCCAAAATCGCGATGCTCTGCAGCATCGCCCGGGACTCGGGCTGTCGGGCGACGCCACTGATATAGGCGGCGAAGATGAGCCCGATGCCGATGCCGGGACCGATGGCGGCCAAGCCGTAGCCCACCATGTTGAGACTGCCCTTCATGCCTGAGCCTTCCGTCGTCGCGCGGGCGACGCGCGGCCGTTGCACCCAATCGCAACCGCCGCCGCCGTCATGCGGACAGCCCGATCGTGTTGCCCGCAAGGCGAAAAGCCGGGCTGGACACGCCGAAAGTGAGCGCTCGCTGCGGGCGATGCCGCTGCTACGGGTCAGGGTGCGGACAGCACGACCGAATCGAAGACGCGGCCTTGCTGGTTGACGGCCTGCACGACGAGCCGGTCGGTAAACACGGCCACGTCGAGGAAGTGGCGGATCGACTGCGAGACGACCGTGTCCTCGTTGCTGCCGGCCGGTCGGAGCTTTGCTGCCGCGCCGGACACGAGGTAGGTCGTCCCGTCGATGCTGCGACTTCGTTGGTAGTCGTGGTCATGCCCGGCCAGTACGAGTTGCACGCCGTACCGCTTGAACAACGGCCCGAATGCTCGTCGAACATCGAGATCCGAGCCGTGATACCCGGCCGAGCGCATCGGGTGGTGCATTGCCGCGACCGTCCACGGCGAGTCGGATGCGGTCAGGGTCTGGCCCAGCCACCGCAGCTGGTCAGGATCGTCGGGGCGGTTGCTGTCCAGGACGACGAGGAGGACGGGTCCGAATCGACGGGCGAACCACGGCCCGGGCTGTCCGAGTGCCTGGAGTTGAGCAGGGCCGTGCCCTGAGTCGGAGTCGTGGTTGCCCAGCGCCGCGATGAGCGGCACGCCAGCCGTCAGCGTCTCGCGAAACGGCTCCAGCACGGCGCTGCGCGCACGTGCGGGATCACCGTCCTCGTAGATGTTGTCACCCAGCAGGACCAGGGCGTCCCAGCCGCGGTTGCCGTTGCGTGCGGCAACGGCAGCAGCTGTCCGGCGTTCCTGCTGATCGCCGGTTCCAACGTCGCCGGCGACCGCGAGGCGGACGAGCGGGTCGTCGCGGGAAGCCTGCTGACCTGCCGCTGCGGCGCCGGTAGGAGGTGGAGTCGGCTCTTGCCCGAGCAGTCGGACCGCTCCGGTCCCGACGACGAGGGCCGCGGCCAGAGCGAGGACACCGGCCACGAGGCGGCGCGACGGGGGCGGTCGCGACGGGATGCTCACGAGCAAAGCAGGTCACAGCGCGCCTGAGAGAGCGCTGAGAGGCGGATCGTCCGGAAGGTCGATCCAACCGCCGATCGGTTGCAGACTGAAGCCATGACACGTGCACGAGGGGACCGATGAGCAAGGTCGTTGACGCGGTCCTGTCGCTTTCCGGGACTCCTGCGTACGGTCTCGTCGGTCTGCTGGCAGCAGGTGAAGCGGCCGCATTCGTCGGGTTGTTCCTGCCGGGCGAGGCGGCCCTGCTGCTTGGTGGCGTGCTGGCCAGCCAGGGTCGCGTCAGCCTGCCGGTGATGATCGCGGTAGCTGTCGTAGCAGCGATCGTCGGCGACAGCATCGGCTACGAGGTCGGCCGGCGCGGAGGGCCGGCGCTCAAGCGGAGCCGGCTCGGTCGCGTTGTCGGCGCGGACCGCTGGGCCAAGGGAGAGGCGTTCCTCGAGCGCCGTGGGGGTCCGGCGGTCTTCCTCGGCCGGTGGGTGGGCCTGCTCCGCGCGCTGGTGCCCAGCCTTGCGGGTATGGGGCGGATGCCCTATCGCCGATTTCTTGTCTGGAACGCGCTCGGCGGGCTGTTGTGGGCGAGCACCGTCGTCCTGATCGGGTACGCCGCCGGAGCGCAGTACAAGCGGGTGGAGCAGCTCTTCGGCCGAGCTAGCCTGCTCGTCGGCCTGGTCACTGTGGTGCTCGGCGGCGCCTTTCTCCTTGCCCGATCCGTGGCCCGCCACCCGGCTGCGTGGCGGGCTCGCATCGGTCGGCTCGGCGCAGTGCCACCGCTGCCGGCCCTGCGGCTGCGCTTCGACCGCCAGCTGGCTTTCCTGGCGCGGCGGCTGGACACGGCTCAGGCTCTGGGCCTGACCCTGACCATCGGACTGGCGACCGTCATCGCTGCGGGCGGCGCATTTGCCGTCGTCCTCGAGGACGCCCTCAATGGCGACGGGGTCGCCGGACTGGACCGTCCAGTGCTGCGCTTCCTCGCGTCACACCGCGACGACGAGGCGACCGCCATCGCCCGGGTCGTCACTTTCCTTGGCGGCGTGCCGTTCGTCGTCCTCGTCACAGCCGCCATTACGGCCTACCTGTGGTCACGCAGCCGCCGATCGGCGCTCGTCCTGGCCGCCTCGGTACTGGGAAGCGGCATCATCACCGGAGCGATCAAGCACTTGGTCGCACGCGACCGCCCAGCCCTACCGCTGGCGATCGACGCAGCAGAGAAGGCGTACTCCTTCCCGTCCGGCCACTCACTGAACTCCATGGCCTTGTACGGCGCCTTGTCCTATCTGGCCGTGCAGTACCTGCCAACATGGCGCAGTCGCACCTACGTCGTCACCGGACTGCTGGCCACCGCCGTCGCCGTCGCCTTCTCACGGCTGTACCTGGGATACCACTGGGTGAGCGACGTGCTGGCGTCATGGACCCTCGCGGCGCTGTGGCTGGCGACGGTGATCACCGCCGACCGCGTCCTTGCCGAACGGGTCGCCCGTCGGGTCTCGGATCAGGTCGGCGACGCGCATGCCGATCACGTCTACGTGCCGTGAGCACTCTCGAATCTCGTCGCTGCCGCCTTCTTGATTGCATCCGAGCGAGGGCATGAGCGCACCTGACGCTGCCGGCTCGCGGGTGCTGCTTGTGGAGGATGACCCTGACCTGGGCCGAGCTCTCGTGGGCGTGCTCGCGGCCGAGGGGCACGAAGTCAGGTGGGCGCAGGATGCTTCCGCCGCGCGCGCCCTGCTGGCTTCCGCCACGGCCGACCTGATCCTGCTCGATCTGGGACTACCCGATGGGGACGGGCTCGACCTGTGCCGCGAGATCCGGACGACCGGTGACGACGTCGTGATCGTGGTGATCACGGCGCGCACCGATGAGGCCGACGCGGTCCGCGCTCTGGACGGTGGAGCCGATGACTTCGTCCTCAAGCCGTTCCGGCCGGTGGAGCTGCTGGCCCGCCTCCGTGCGCACCTGCGGCGCCGGACCGTCAGTGCGACCACGGTGATCCGGTGCGGGGCCGTACGACTCGACCAGAGCGCTCGGCGGGCCTGGGTGGGGGACGTCGAGGTGGCGCTGCGCCCGAAGGAGCACGAGCTGCTGTCGGTGCTGGTGGCCTCGGCGGGTACGGCGGTACGACGCGAGGAGCTGATGGACCAGGTGTGGGATGAGCACTGGTCAGGCTCGACGAAAACGCTGGACGTCCACGTCGCGAATGTCCGCCGCAAGCTCGCCGATGCCGGTGAGCGGTGGGACCGGATCAGCACCTTGCGTGGTTTCGGCTACCGGTTCGAGCTCGAGTAGTCGCGCGCGGCGGCTGAATCGGCGAGCGGGAGCAGCAGTGCGACTCGCGGGTGCGATCCGCCTTCCCGGACGATCAACGACCCGCCGGCCCGCTCCATCAGAGTCGTCGCCAGGTTGAGGCCGGTGCCGGCGGTGGCACCGCGAAGACCTGGGCCGCGGTCGGCAACCTCCGTCAGAACAGCCTCGCCGTACGCCTCCACCGTGACTGTGACGGGGGCCGACCCGTGCCGCAGGGCGTTGTCGAGCAGCACGTCCAGGCTCTGTCGCAGAGCCGACGCGCTGACCGCAACCCGGGGGACGTCATCGCGGCGGAGGATGACGGAGGCGCCGGCGCGGTGCCAACGAGCCGTCGCCTCGGCCGCGATGTCGCCCGCGTCGCAGGTCTCGGTGCCCCGGGCGGTGCGCACGGCGAGCAGGTCCGCGATGGTTCGCTCGAGGTTCTGGGCGCTGTCGAGCGCTCGCGCGACGTCGGGCGGCTGCTGCTCGAGCCGGACAACGAGCGCGGCCAAGGGCGTCCGGAGCTGATGCGAGGCGTCTCGCATGAAGGCGCGCTCGTGTGCGACCAAGGCGTCGATGCGGTTGGCGCTGTCGCTGAGCGCCTCTGCGGCCGCGTCGGCCTCCGTGATGCCCCAGCGGGGCAGCGCTATGTCGAACGTTCCTGCGCCGAGCTCTTGTGCTGCCCGCGTGATGTCCTCGAAGGGCTCTGCCACTCGTGACGCGGACCGCCGGGCGAGCAGCCACGACAACCCGATGACCAACAGGGCCAGGCTTGCCAGCAGCGCCCAGGCCCTGTGCACCCGCGAGCGCAGCACGTCACGTTGAACCGACGCGCGCACGCTGCCGGCCACGGTCGTGTCCGACAGCACCGGGACGACCACGGCCAGGTCGTCGCCGTCCCTCCCGTCGTGTTCGCGACCGTCGCCTGCCTGCGCGGCAAGACGGGACGACGCCGGCCCGACGCCGGCCACCCTTGCCCCCCGCGCGTCGTACACCCCGATCCTCGTGCCCCCCCCGACCGTCGGGACGCGCAGGACCTGGCCGGCCTCGAGCACGTTGTCCGGGACGGCGGCGACCGCCCGGGTAGCGTCGCGCTGAAGCCCAGTCAGAGCGTCGCTGGTGATGAGCCGATCCAGCACCACCGCGAGCGGGATCCCGAACAGCAGCAGTGACACAGCAGCGCCGGCAACGATGGCGTTGCGTACCCGGCTGCGCAATCGCCGAGCTGCCGCGCCGCGCCGTCGCACCATGCGCCGCACTGTAGGTCCGGGCGCCTTTCCCGAAGCCTGCGCGAAGGCAAAGGCCGCGTTGGCCTTCGCATAAGCACCGGCTGGCCGTGGCGTTCCTAGCGTCGACGCCATGAGAAGACTCCTCGTAGCAGCCGTCCTGGTCCCGAGCACAGCGCTCGCTCTCGCCGCCTGCGGCGGGAGCAGTGGAGGTACAACGGGCACGCCGTCGATCGCACCGCCGTCCGCGCCGGCCGGCTCGACCGTCCCCAGCCCCGCCAGCACCGGCGCCGCGCAGCAGGGCGCTATACCCGTCGAGAAGAACCCGCCGGGCGACATCCCCGACAACCTGGCCTTCGTTGCTTACAACAACACCACCGGCAAGTACACGTTCACCCACCCCGAGGGGTGGGCGGAGACGACCCGTGGCAGCACCGTCACGTTCACGGACAAGCTCAATGGCGTACAGGTCCTCACCGGATCGAGGACGACGCCGGCGACCGTGGGCAGCGCCAAGCAGCAGGACGTGCCAGCGTTATCAGGCAGTCAGGCAGCCTTCGAATTGCGAGGAGTCACGTCGGTCAAGGTGCCCGCTGGCACAGGGGTGCGCATCGTCTACCGGCGCAACTCGGCGCCCGACCCGGTGACCGGCCGGCAGTACCGCGACGAGGTCGAGCGGTACGAGATCGTCGGCGGCGGCCGCGAGGTCGTCATGGAGCTGTTCGGCCCCGTCGGCTCGGACAACGTCGACGCGTACCGCACGATGATCCAGAGCCTGAGGCTCTCGTGAGCCCGTTGCGCGCGCAGGGCTTGCACCGCTTCTACCGGCGGGGCAGCACCGAGGTCGCTGCCCTGCTCGACGTGTCGTTGGCCTGCGAGGCCGGCGAGATGATCGCGGTGACGGGACCGTCGGGCTCGGGCAAGTCGACGCTGCTCGGGCTGCTCGGGGGCCTGGACGACCCCGACGGCGGCAGCGTGCACGTGGCCGGCGAGCAGCTCAGTCACCGCAGCCCGGCCACGGCCGCCCGGTTGCGTGCCAGGCACATCGGCGTGCTCACTCAGAGCAGTGCGCTGCTCGGCCACCTCACCGTGCTCGAGAACGTCCGGTTCGCGGCCTCGCTGCGCGGCAGGGCAGGAGCAGCACCTGACGAGCTGGTGGACGGCTTGGGACTTTCGCTGGTGCGCAACTCCCTGCCGCGCACCCTGTCCGGCGGGGAGACGGCGCGCGCCGGTCTGGCCGTCGCCCTCGCCGGCTCACCGCAGGTCCTGCTCGCCGACGAGCCCACTGCCGAGGTCAGCGCCGACGAGGAGCAGACCGTCCTCGACCTGCTCGGACTACTCCGACCCCCCGACGCAGCCACGGTGCTCGTCACGCACTCCGCAGCGGTAGCAGCGCACGCCGACCGGGTTATCGCGCTGGTCGACGGGCGAGTCGCGTGATCCTGCGTGCCCGCGACCTGCGGGTCACCTACGGCCCTCGCACGGTTCTGGACGGCTTCGACGTCACCCTCGACCAAGGGGATCAGGTCTCGCTCACCGGGCGCTCGGGATCGGGAAAGACGACCCTGCTGCTCGTCCTGGCCGGGCTGCTCGCACCCGCCAAGGGGACGGTCGAGCTCGCAGTGGACCCCCGGGCGATCGTCTACGTGCCTCAGGCCCCCTCGCTGGTACCCGAGCTGACGGCTGTGCAGAACGCCTCGCTCGGCCTGCGGATCCGCGGAGTCGCCCCAGAAGAGGCTGAAGACCGCGGGCGCACGCACCTGCGAGCACTCGGGCTCGACGACGCCGATGACGCCCTGCCCGGCGAGCTCTCCGGAGGCATGCAGCAACGGGTGGCGCTCGCGCGGGCCCTCGCGGTGGAGCCGGTCCTGCTGCTGGCCGACGAACCCACCGGAGCGCTCGACCAGGCGACTGGCGTCCGGATCCTGGGCGTTCTGCGCGAGCACGCAGCCGGGACCGGCGCCGCCGTCGTGGTCGCCACCCACGACCCCGACGTCGCGTCCGCCTTCCCCCGCAGCCTCTCCCTCGACAGGGAGCTCGTCCGATGACCGTCCGCTATGTCGTGCAGGCGCTGCGCCGGCGTCCCTTGGAGACGCTGGCCGCGGCGCTGGCTGTCGCTCTTACCGTCGCCTTCCTCGCGTCGCTGGGCTCCTTCGTGGCGCAGACAGGATCACGACTCACCGAACGCGCCGCAGCCCGCGTCCCGGTCGACTGGCAGATCCAAGTCGCCGCGGGCGCCGACCCGACAGCGGTCGAGCAGGCCATCGCCAAGGTTCCCGGCCTGACCGGTGCCCGCGCCGTCGAATACGCGAAGGTGCCGGGTCTGCGGTCGATCTCCTCAGCGGGGACCCGGACCACCGGGGCCGCGTACATCGTCGCCTTGCCGGCCGACTACGCGAAGTTCGCGCCGAGCGAGATCCGCCCGCTGCTCGGCACAGCGGACGGCCCGGTCCTGCAGCAGCAGACCGCGGCGAACCTCGCTGCCGGCCCGGGCAGCCGGGTCGAGGTCCTCGGCTCCGGTCGAAGCGTCACAGCGACCGGAGTTGCCGACCTGCCCAACGCCGACTCGTTCTTCCAGGTGGTCGGGGCACCGGCCGGCTCGTCGCCTGCGGCAGCTCCGGACAACGTGCTGCTGGTCTCCCCGGCGCTGTTCCCGTCGTTGGTCGGCAAGGCCGCAGTCGTCCACCAGTTCCATGTGCGCCTCGATCACCGAACGCTGTCCAGCGACCCGGCGGCGGCCGCCGACGAGGTGACGCGACGGGCCAACCACTACGTCTCCTCCGTCGCCGGCGGCGCCTTGGTCGGGGACAACCTGCAGGCCTCGTTGTCTGCGGCGCGCGAGGATGCCCTGTACGCCCGGCTGCTCGTCCTTCTGCTCGGCCTGCCCGGGCTGGTCCTGTCCGGGGTCGTCACCGCCCTGGTCATCTCCCTGCGCAACGACCGTCAACGGCGCGATCTGGCGCTGCTGCGCCTGCGCGGCGTGACTCCCGCCCGGGCCGCCCGGCTGTTCGGAGCGATCGCCGTCCTCGACGGAATGCTTGGAGCCGCGCTCGGCGCCGGCGGCGCTTTGCTGGCCAACCGGCTGGCACTGGGCAGCGGGGCGCGGCTGTCGCCGCTGTGGCTCACCGTCGGCGCCGTCGTAGGCGTGGCGCTGGCCGTGATCACCGAGCTCGCCCCCGTCAGCCGGCTCCTGCGTGGAGCATCGCCGACCGTGGCGACCGATGCCGCTTCGGTGCAGTCAACGCGCAGCCCCTTGCCGCTGCGACTCTGGCTCGACGTCCTGTGCCTGGCCGGTTCGGCTCTGGTGTTCTGGCTGACGTCCCGCGGCGGCTACAAGGTCATCGTCGTGCCCGAGGGCGTACCGGTCGCGTCGGTGAATTACGCGGCTCTGCTGGCTCCGGCTCTGGCCTGGCCGGGGCTGGCTCTGCTGACCTGGCGCCTGACGGCACTTGTCCTCAACCGCCGTCCGCGGCGCCCCTCGACGGACGCGGCCGGTTCGATGCCGGACCTTCGTCGCGCCGTCGTACGACGCCGCCGTCGGGTCATCGCCCGCGGCGCCACCGGGCTTGCGGTCGCCGTCGCCGTGACCCTTTCCGCTGCGGTGTTCACCCGCACCTACGACCAGCAGGCTCGCGTGGATACCGCGTTGACCGTGGGCTCCGACGTGGCGGTCACGCTGCCGCCCGACAGCGGTGGCTCGCTCTCGCCAGACCTAGCCCGCGTCCCCGACGTGACGGCCGTGGAGCAAGTGACGCATCGGCTCACCTACGTCGGCCCGGACCTGCAGGACCTGTACGGCGTCGACGCCCGCACCATCGGCCGGGCCGCACCCCTCCAGGACGCTTTCACACCCGGC
>JAODNS010000099.1 GCA_025465145.1 Frankiales bacterium | reverse complement strand
AGCTCCCGCTCGACGAGCGCCTCCAGCGGCGCATCGTCGACGGGGAGAAGAACGGGCTCCAGGCCGATCTGGACCAGGCGATGGCCGCCGGCCGCAGCCCGCTGGCGATCGTCAACGAGACGCTGCTGTCCGGGATGAAGACCGTCGGCGAGCTGTTCGGCTCGGGCGAGATGCAGCTGCCGTTCGTGCTGCAGTCCGCCGAGGTCATGAAGACCGCGGTCGCCTACCTCGAGCCGCACATGGAGAAGGTCGAGGGGCAGGCCGGCAAGGGCAAGATCGTCCTCGCCACGGTCAAGGGCGACGTCCACGACATCGGCAAGAACCTCGTCGACATCATCCTGTCCAACAACGGCTACGACGTCGTCAACCTCGGCATCAAGCAGCCGGTGACGGCGATCCTCGAGTCGGCGGAGGAGCACTCGGTCGACGTCATCGGGATGTCGGGGCTGCTGGTCAAGTCGACGGTGGTCATGAAGGAGAACCTGCTGGAGATGAACTCCCGCGGGATCGCCGGCAAGTACCCCGTCATGCTCGGCGGAGCGGCGCTGACGCGCGCGTACGTCGAGCAGGACCTCGACGAGGTCTTCGACGGTAGCGTCTACTACGCGCGCGACGCCTTCGAGGGCCTGCGGCTCATGGACAAGGTGATGGCGGTCAAGCGCGGCCTCGTGACGCCGGAGCAGTCGGCCGAGGACGCCGCCAAGGAGGCGGAGCGCAAGGACCGGCACAAGAAGTCGCGCGCCATCGCCGAGGCGCGTCGCGCGGCGGAGGACGAGCCGGTCGGCGGGCGGTCGGACGTCATTGAGGACAACCCGGTGCCGACGCCGCCGTTCTGGGGCTCGCGGGTCTCCAAGGGCATTGCGCTGGCCGACTACGCCTCCTGGCTGGACGAGCGCGCGCTCTTCCTCGGCCAGTGGGGCCTGCGCGGCTCGCGCGGCAACGACGGCCCGACGTACGAGCAGCTGGTCGAGACAGAGGGACGGCCGCGGCTGCGCGAGCTGCTGTCCCGCGTGCAGACCGAGGGGATGCTCGAGGCCGCGGTGGTGCACGGCTACTTCCCGGCGGTGTCGAAGGACGACGACCTGATCGTGCTCGACCCCGGGTCCGGCGGCGAGCGCTGCCGGTTCACGTTCCCGCGCCAGAGGCGGGAGCGGCGGCTGTGCCTGGCCGACTTCTTCCGGTCGCAGGAGTCGGGGCAGACCGACGTCGTGGCCTTCCAAGTCGTGACGATGGGCGCCCGCGTCGCGGAGATCACCGGCGAGCTGTTCGCGAAGAACGCCTACCGCGAGTACCTCGAGCTGCACGGCCTGTCCGTCCAGCTCACCGAGGCGCTGGCCGAGATGTGGCACGCGCGGGTGCGGGCAGAGCTCGGCTTCGGCGCCGAGGACTCGAGCGACCTGCAGCAGGTGCTGTCGAAGCAGGCGTACCGGGGGAGTCGCTACTCCTTCGGCTACCCGGCCTGCCCGGAGGTCGAGGACCAGGACAAGGTCCAGGACCTGCTGGAGTGGCAGCGCATCGGGGTGCACCTGTCGGAGGAGTCGATGCTCGTCCCCGAACAGTCGACGGCCGCGATCGTGGTGCACCACCCCGAGGCCAAGTACTTCGCAGCCCGCTGATCTCGCCCGCACCGAACCCCCGGATGGGTTGCGGTACGTCCTGCCGCGGACGCGACGTACCGCAGCGCGTACGAGTTCAGGAAGCGGCCGCGGGCGCGAACGAGCCGTACCGGATGCGACAGGTCGGCCCGCCCGCGGCTTGCCACGGGCACGTACCGCTCTTCGTCCAGCCGCCGCCCGGGCTACTCGAAGATGTCGGGGTTGTCCTTGCTGATCCGCTCCCAGATCGGCTGGAACTGGAACCAGCCGGCGAACTCGAAGCCGACCTGTCCGTAGGTCCCCTTGGCCTCGTCCGGGTCGATCTGGATCGGCTTGCTGCCCAGGCCGGCCGCGGCCGAGTAGGCCATCAGCTGCGCCTGGCAGGTGCGCTCGAGGGTCAGGAACCACCAGGCCGCCGCGTCGACGGTCTCGCCGACGGTGAGCATGCCGTGGTTGCGCAGGATGACGGCCTTGTGCTGGCCGAGCGCGCGCCCGATCCGCTCGCCCTCCTCCTTGTCGAGCACCACGCCGCGGTAGTCGGCGTACGTGCCGATGTCCTCGTAGAAGGCGCACGCGTCCTGCGTGAGCGGCTCGACGGTCATGTCGAGCGACGAGAACGTCTTGCCGTACGGGCCGTGCGCGTGGGCTGCGGCGACGACGTCCGGTCGCGCGGCGTGCACGGCGCAGTGGATGGCGACCGCGGCGCCGTTGACGGCGCGGGTGCCCTCGACCACCTCGCCGTCGTGGCTCACCCGTACGAGGTCCGAGGACTTGATCATCGAGAAGTGCATGCCGAACGGGTTCACCCAGTACGAGTCCGGGAACTCGGGGTCGCGCACGGTGATGTGGCCGGCGACGCCCTCGTCGAGCCCCGCCTTCGAGAACATCCGGAACGCGGCGGCCAGCTTGGCCTTGCGGTGCGCGCGCTCCTCCTGGACGGTGGCGAACGTCTGCGGCAGCGGCATGTACAGCTGCTGGCCGACGCTCATCTCGGAGGCGAGACCGGCGGTGTCGACCGCCCCCGTCACCAGCTCGTTCGCGTGCTCGATCGCCGTGTCGTCGGTGATGCTCACTTCGGGTCCTCCTCGTCGTACGTCTGCCGTGCAGTGTCTACGAGAGCGGCCGTCAGGTCGAGGCCACCGCGGCGAGCACGTCGAGCCGGGCGGCCCGTCGCGCCGGCAGCAGCGCGGCCACGACACCGGCGATGGCGGCCACCAGGACGAAGGCGATCAGCCGCCCGACGGGGAAGCGCAGCTCCGTGATGCCCTCGTCCGCCAGCGCCCGCTGCAGCGTGATGCCGAACGCGGAGCCGACGGCGATGCCGAGCAGCGCGCCGAACACTGAGACGATCACCGCTTCGACGGTCACCATCCGGCGGGTCTGCCGCCGCCCGAGACCGACGGCGCGCAGCAGCCCCAGCTCGCGGGTCCGCTCGATGACGGCGAGCGCGAGGGTGTTGACGATCCCGAGCACCGCGATGAGCACCGACAGCAGCAGCAGGACGCTGATGATCGAGATGACGACGTCGATCTGGCCGGACGCCTGAGCCGCGAACTCGTCGGAGGTCTGCACCTCGACGGTCGGGTACGGCGTGATGGCCGCCTCCACTGCCGTGCGGACGGCGGCGTCGGACGTGCCGTCGGCCTTGCTCACCAGCACGACGCCGTCCAGCTGGGTGCGGAAGTCGCTGCTGGCGCTCTGGTCGAGCAGGTACGGCCCGATGAGCTGGTTGTCGGCGTAGATCCCGCCGAGCCGGTACGACCGGACCGCGCCCTTGGCGAACGTGACAGCGACCTGCTGGCCCACCTCCAGCTTGCGCGCCTTCGCCTCGCCCTCGCCGGCCAGCAGCACCCCCTGCCCCAGGCGGAGGCTGCCGGCCTTCTCCGTCAGGCTCACGGTGGAGCCGACCGCCTTCGCCGGCACGGCCGTGACGAAGGTGACCTTGTCCCCGATCTTCGCGGCGTCGAACCGGAGCACGTCGACGTCCGCCACCTCGGGCAGCGCCCCGATGGTCTTGGCCACCGCCGGCGGGAAGCCGTCGAAGCCCTGGCTCTGCTGGACGACGAGGTCCGCACCGACGGCGCCCGCGATGATCTTGTCGATGCTGGCCTTCGCCGACGCGCCCAGGATGCTGACGGTGCTGACCAGCGCGAGGCCGATCATCAGCGCGGCGGCGGTGGACGCGGTACGGCGCGGGTTACGCATCGCGTTGAGCCGGCCGAGTCGGCCGGGGACGCCGCGGGCGAGTGGCGCGCCGAGCAGCCGGGCGGCCGGGCGGCTGAGCAGCGGCGAGAGCGCGGCAACCGCGAGGAAGCAGACGAGCGCGCCGAGGCCGAGCACCCCGATGGAGCCCTGCAGCCCCTTGGCGATGGCGGCGACGCCCAGGGTCAGCAGGACGAGGCCGACGATCGTGCCGCGCCGGAGCGACGGTTCGGAGGTGACGGCGTCGCGCATCGCCGCGACCGGCGGGACCGATGACGCCTTGCGGGCCGGCAGCAGGGCGGCGAGGGCCGTGACGAGGACGCCGACGACGAAGCAGGTGACAACGGTGCCGGTGGTGACCACGAGCGGGCCTCGGGGCAGGTCGCCGCCGAACGCGCGCAGCAGTGCCTGCAGGCCGACGGCCACGCCGACGCCGAGCCCGAGCCCGACGACGGACGCGATGACGCCTACGACCAGCGCCTCCACGAGGACGCTGCGGACGACCTGGCCGCGGCTGGCGCCGAGCGCACGCAGCAGGGCGAGCTCGCGCTGCCGCTGCGCGACCAGCATGGTGAACGTGTTGAAGATCAGGAAGCCGCCGACGAACAGGGCAACGCCGGCGAACACGAGCAGGAAGGTGTTGAAGAAGCCGAGCGCGTCCTTGATCTGCCCGGCCGCCTCGTCCGCCGACTGCTCGCCGGTCACCGCCTCGGCGCCCTTCGGCAGGACCTCCCGTACCCGGTCGCGCAGCTCCGCCTGGGACACCCCTTCGTCCGCCGCGAGCCGGACGACCTCGAGCTCGCCGGGGGAGCCGACGACCTTCTCGGCGGTGCGCTGCTCGAACGCGACGAGGGTGGCCCCGGCGAGGTTGTCGTTCTCGCCGAAGCCGAAGATGCCGCTGACGGTGTACGTGGAGCGCCCATCGCGGAGCAGGACGGTGACCTGGTCGCCCAGGCCGAAGCCGCTGCCCTTCGACGTGCTGGCGTCCAGCGCGATGTCGGTGGGCGCCGCCGGGGCGCGCCCGCTGCGCAGGGTGAACGCGGAGGTTCGCGGGTTCGCGTCGTAGTTCACGCCCAGCGCAGGTGCCTGTCCGGAGCCGTAGGGCTTGCCGTCCTTCGTGAGCACCTGCGCGTAGCCGGAGACGTCGCCGACGACGGCGGCCACCCCGTCGACCTGCTCGAGCACGGGCAGGAGCGAGGTCGGCACCGGGAGCCGGGAGGTCTCGCCCTGCGCGGCAGCGAACGGCTGCGCGCCCCGGACCTCGACGGCGGTCTTGCTGTTGACGCTCGCGAACAGGTCGTCGAAGACGGCCCCGAGGGTGTCGGTCAGGACCAGCGCGCCGGAGACGAAGGAGACGCCGAGGACGACCGCGGTGGCCGACAGCAGCAGCCGCAGCTTGCGGGCCAGCAGCGAGCGGAAGGTCGCGCGCAGCACGTCACGCCTCCAGGGCAGCGCGCGGCAGCTCGAGGGCCTTGATGCGGTCGAGAACCGACTCCGCCGTGGGGTCGCGCAGCTCGCCGACGAGCCGGCCGTCGGCGAGGAAGACGACGCGGTCGGCGTACGACGCGGCCACGGGGTCGTGCGTGACCATGACGACCGTCTGGCCGAGGTCCTTCACGGACCGGCGCAGGAAGCCGAGCACCTCGGCGCCCGCGCGGGAGTCGAGGTTGCCGGTGGGCTCGTCGGCGAAGACGACGGACGGACGGGTGACAAGCGCCCGGGCGCAGGCGACCCGCTGCTGCTGGCCGCCGGACATCTCCGCCGGCCGGTGCCCGAGCCGGTCCGCGAGGCCGACGGCGGCGATCACCTCGTCCAGCCAGGCCGGATCGGCCTTCCTGCCCGCGATGTCGAGCGGCAGCGTGATGTTCTCGCCCGCGGTCAGCGTCGGCAGCAGGTTGAACTGCTGGAAGACGAACCCGATGGCGTCGCGGCGCAGCGCGGTCAGCCCCTTGTCCTTGAGCCCGGACAGGGCTGTCTCGCCCACCCAGCTCTCGCCGGAGGTGGGGCTGTCGAGGCCGGCCATGACGTGCATGAGGGTGGACTTGCCGGAGCCGGACGGGCCCATGATCGCGGTGAACTCGCCGGCGGCGAACGACACGGTCACCCCGTCGAGGGCGGTCACCGCGGCGTCGCCGCTGCCGTACGTCTTGGTGAGCCCCTCGGCGCGGGCGGCAGGGGCGGGAGCAGTGGTCGTCACGTCCGCAACCCTGCCGGACCTGGCAAGGCTGTTGGGGGAGAACGGTGCAGTCGAGGTCATGCTGTGACCGTGCCGCGCCGGAAGGCCCGCCACATCAGGGACGGACCCTGGTCGGACCCTCAGGCCGGGGCGGTCCGCTGCTCGGGGAGCGGCTCGTCGGCTCCGGGCAGCGCGGCCGGGAAGGGCGGCGGCGTGCCACCGAACTCGGGACAGAGCGCCTGGTGGTCGCACCAGTCGCACAGCTTGCTGCGGCGCGGCCGGAAGTCCTGCAGCTGGGTGGCCCGCTCGATGGCCTCCCAGAGGGCGAGCAGCTTGCGCTCGACCGCCAGCAGGTCGGCCTCGTCGGGGGAGTAGCGCAGGACCTCGCGGTCACCGAGGTACATCAGCTGCAGGAGCTTGGGGATCGTGCCGCGGGTGCGCCAGAGCACCAGCGCGTAGAACTTCATCTGGAACAGCGCCTTGCCCTCGAACGCCTCCCCAGGCGAGCGCCCCGTCTTGTAGTCCACAAGTCTCAGGTCCCCGCTGGGCGCCTCGTCCAGCCGGTCGACGATCCCGCGCAGGCGCAGGCCGCCCGGCAGGACGACCTCGACGCACTGCTCCCGCTCGGCCACCAGCACCCGGCGCGGGTCCTCGAGCGTGAAGTACCCCGTCAGGAGCTCCTCGGCGCTGATCAGCCAGGTGCTCAGCTCGCTGTCGTCGGCGAACAGCGTCGCCACCTCGGGCTCGGCCTCGACGAGCCGCTCCCACTCGGGGCGCAGTAGGGCGCGCGCGGCGTCGGGTGTCCGCTCGACGGCCGGCAGCTCGAACAGCCGCTCGAGCACGGAGTGGACGACCGTGCCGCGGGTGGCGGCGGGGGAGGGCGACTGCGGCAGCCGGTCGATGGTGCGGAACCGGAACAGCAGGGGGCAGGTCATGAAGTCGCCGGCCCGGGAGGGGGACAGCGACCCCACCACCGGAAGGGCCAGGTCAACTGCGGTCATGGCGGGGACGCTACGGCGGGCCACCGACAGAACCGGGACAACGCGCCGTTCTCCACAGTCAGGCCTTCGTACCCACAGTGCTCGTCAGGCTGCCCAGGCCCTCGACCGTCAGTGTCACCGTCTGCCCGTGCACCAGCCACCGGTCCAGGTCCAGCCCGCAGCCGCCGCCGAACGTGCCCGAGCCCAGCACGTCCGTCGGCCACAGGTCCTCGTCCCGCGACACCCACGCGAGCATCTCGGCGAAGCTCCAGCGGCGTCCGCTCGTCGTGCCGCGCGACCAGACCTCGCCGTCCACGGTCACCGTCATCTCGTGCGGGTCTTCCGGCGACCACTCGTCCGGCGTGACCAGCCAGGGGCCGAGCGTCGTCGCAAAGTCCTTGGCCTTGGCCGGGCCGAGCCAGCAGGCCATCTCGTCCTTCTGCACGTCGCGCGCCGACCAGTCGTTCATGATCGTGTAGCCGAAGACGTAGGCGTCCGCCTCGTCCGCCGGCACGTCCCGCCCGCCGCGGCCGACCACCGCGGCCACCTCGCACTCGTAGTCCAGCTTGTCCGTGTACGAGGGCCAGGGCGCCGTCTCGCCGGGACCGATGATCGACCGGCGGTTGCCCTTGTAGTAGACGGGGATCCGGTCCCAGGCCTCCGGCACCGGGCTGCCGCGGCGAGCCGCTCCGCGCTCCACGTGGTCGCGGAAGGCGAGGAAGTCGCGCAGCGAGTTGGGCGTCCGCACGGGCGCGAGGAACGTGACCTCCTCGAGCCGCACCCAGCCGGTGCCGTCCTCCGGCGCCGAGCGCACCAGGTCCGTCACCCGC
This sequence comes from Frankiales bacterium, assembly GCA_025465145.1. Lineage (GTDB taxonomy): Bacteria > Actinomycetota > Actinomycetes > Mycobacteriales > SCTD01 > RYN-124. The sequence continues at coordinate 436 of JAODNS010000099.1, read as the reverse complement.
TCCTGGGTGGCTGGCGAGGCCTCCACGAGGTCGACCAGGTCGACCGGCGTCTCCGCGTGCCGCGACCGCGCCCACGCTCCGACGTCCAGCACCCGGTCCGTCTCGTCGTAGGCGAGCACCGCGCCCAGGCGGGCGGGCGCGCCGGCCGTCGTCGTGAACGAGCACCAGCGCACGTACGGCCTCTCCTGTGCTGTCCTGGTCGGCACCCGACCCGGGGGATACAAGCAGACCGAGGGGGAGCTCCTGACCGGAACGGCGGCGGAGGGCGAGACGGCGGCCGTCCTCGCCGCGCTGGCCGGCGTCCGCAGGGGCGACGCGGTCGCCGCGGTCGGGTGCGGGCGGATCACCCGGGCCTGCCTGGCGGCCGGCTGCGGCCTGCCGCTGCTGGACGAGGCTTCAGCCCCGGACGCAGCCGCCCGCGTGGTCGTCGTGGAGC
>JAODNS010000063.1 GCA_025465145.1 Frankiales bacterium | reverse complement strand
GGGATCACCGTCGCGCGGGCCCTGCTCGACCAGCTCCCGAACGAGCCGCTCCTGTACGTCGGCGACACCGCCCACGGCCCGTACGGCCCGCTGACGATCGCGGATGTCCGCCGGCACGCCCTGGCCGCCATGGACGCGCTCGTGGCGCAGGGCGTCAAGCTGCTCGTCATCGCCTGCAACAGCGCGTCCAGCGCCTGCCTGCGCGACGCGCGCGAGCGGTACGACGTGCCCGTCGTGGAGGTCATCCAGCCGGCGACGCGGCGCGCTGTCGCGGCGACGCGGAACAACCGGGTCGGGCTGATCGGCACGCAGATCACCGTCGACAGCCGGGCGTACGACGACGCCTTCGCCGCTGCGCCGCACGTCACCCTGACCAGCGCCGCCTGTCCGCGGTTCGTCGACTTCGTGGAGCGCGGCGTGACCACCGGCCGTCAGCTGCTGCAGCTGGCCACCCACTACCTCGCGCCCGTCGTGGAGCAGGACGTGGACACCCTCGTCCTGGGCTGCACGCACTACCCGCTGCTGACCGGCATGATCAGCCTCGTCGTCGGCGAAGGGGTCACGCTCGTGAGCAGCGCGGAGGAGACGGCGAAGGACGTCTACCGGGTGCTCGTACGGGAGGACCTGACGCGCGAGGAGGACGCCGCGCCGCCGGTGCACCGCTTCCTCGCGACCGGCGACCCGGAGCCCTTCGCGCGGCTCGGCCGGCGGTTCCTCGGGCCGGAGATCGGCGTCGCGGAGGCCCTGTGCAGCTGACCGTCCTCGGCTGCGCCGGCACGTTCCCGGCCGCCGACTCGCCCTGCTCGAGCTACCTCGTCGAGCACGACGGGTTCCGGCTCGTCCTGGACCTCGGCGCCGGGGCGCTCGGTGCGCTTCAGCGGCACGTCGGCCTGCTCGACGTCGACGCCGTCTACGTGACCCACCTGCACGCGGACCACTGCATCGACCTCGTGGCGTACTCCTACGCCCGCCGCTACCACCCCGGCGGCATCGCGCCGCAGGTCCCGGTCTACGGGCCGACGGGCACGGCCGCGCGGATCTGCGGCGCCTTCGAGACGCCGCCGCAGCAGGGCCTGCTGGACGTCTACGACTTCCGCGAGGTGCCGGTCGGCACGCAGCAGATCGGGCCGTTCACCGTCACCAGCGCGCGCACCAACCATCCGGTCGAGTGCCACGCCCTGCGGGTCGAGGCGGGCGGTCGCTCGCTCACGTACTCGGGGGACACCGGCGTCAGCGATGCGTTGGTCGAGCTCGCGCGGAGCACCGACCTCCTGCTGTGCGAGGCGTCCTGGGAAGACCGCGCCGACAACCCGCCGGGCGTGCACCTGTCTGGCCGGGAGGCCGGTGAGCACGCGGCGCGGGCCGGCGCGGGACGCCTGCTGCTCACGCACGTCGTCGCGTGGGCGGACGGCGCCGCGATCGAGGCGGAGGCGCGCACGGCGTTCGCCGGCGATGTCGACCGCGCGGCCTGCGGCACCAGGTACGACGTCTGAGGCAGGAGAACCAGCGCCCGGCGCGAAGACAGCACGGTGCGCCGCCTCGTCCTCGCCCTGCTGCTCGCCCTGACCGCGCTGGCGGTGCCGGGGCAGGCCGCGCCGGCACCCGGCTTCGCGAGCGACAACATCGAGTGGCTCGGCAACGTCCCCCTGCACGCCGACACCGCCGGAGCGCACCTGCTGGGCGGCTACCTGTACGTCACGAGCTCGCACGAGCTGACCATCTACGACATCCGCAACCCCGAGCAGCCGGTCCCGGTCTCGACGCTGCCGATCCCGCAGCAGCCGTACTTCGCGGAGGAGGACGTCGACACCAACGGCAAGGTCCTGCTCATCGGAACGCTGGAGATGCTGGTGGTCGTGGACGTCCGCGACAAGGCGCACCCGGCCGTCCTGTCCACCCTCCAGGGCGGCGACGAGCACACCGTCACCTGCGTCCTCGACTGCACGTGGGCGTACGGCTCGTACGGCGAGATCGTCGACCTGCGCGACCCGCGCGCGCCGAAGAAGTCCGGCGACTGGACGACCGCGCGCAAGGGCGGCCCGGGCGCGCAGCACGACGTGACGGAGGTGTCGCCCGGCATCGTCGTGACCAGCACCGAGACGATGTGGGTGCTCGACGCGCGCAGGGACCCGGCGCACCCGAAGGTCGTCGCGACCGGCGTCCCCGGCGACGACCGCTTCGTGCACGCGAACCTGTGGCCGCGGCAGGGCAAGGACCGCTTCCTGCTCGTGGGCGGCGAGACCGCGGGCACCGGCACCGGCGACCTGTGCGCCGACAAGGACGCCGGCGCGTTCATGACGTGGGACACCGCCGGCTGGCAGACGAGCAAGACGCTCGCGCTCGTCGACTCCTACCGGCCGGCCGCGCAGTCGCCCACGACCGGAGGAGCACTGGCGTACGAGACGTACTGCTCGCACTGGTTCACCCCGCGACCCGGCTGGAAGGACGGCGGGCAGGTGGCCGTCGGCTGGTACGAGCACGGGACCCGGCTGCTGCAGGTCGCCAAGAGCGGGAAGATCAAGGAGATCGGCTACTTCGTGCCGGCGGCCACCACGTCGAGCGCGGCGTACTGGGTCGCCAAGGACCTGCTCTACGTCCTCGACTACCAGCGCGGGCTGGACATCCTGCGGGTGCACGACGGCAAGGCGCCGCGGGCGATCGCGCCCGGCGCGAAGGGGCTGCCGCCGACGAAGGGGCCGGCCCGGCTGCGCACCTGGCTGCCCGGCAGCCTCGACGGGGACGAGTGGCGCTGTCGCTGATCCCGGGCGGCTAGCGTGACCGGGTGACCCGACCCGACGGCCGCGCGCCGGACCAGCTCCGTCCTGTCTCGCTCACCCGAGGCTGGCTCGACCACGCCGAGGGCTCCTGCCTCGTGGAGTTCGGCGCCACCCGGGTGCTCGTGGCCGCGAGCGCGACGGAGGGCGTCCCGCGCTGGCGCAAGGGCAGCGGACTGGGCTGGGTGACAGCCGAGTACGCGATGCTGCCGCGCGCAACGCACACCCGCAGCGACCGCGAGTCGGTGCGCGGCAAGCTGGGCGGCCGGACGCACGAGATCAGCCGGCTCATCGGCCGCAGCCTGCGCGCCGCGATCGACCTCAAGGTGCTGGGCGAGAGCACCATCGCGGTCGACTGCGACGTGCTGCAGGCGGACGGCGGCACGCGTACCGCTGCCATCACCGGTGCCTACGTCGCGCTCGCCGACGCGTGCGCGCATCTCGGTCGACCGCAGGCCATCGTGCGCAGCGTCGCCGCCGTCAGCGTCGGGATCCTCGACGGCGAGCCACGGCTGGACCTGCCCTACGTGGAGGACGTCGCGGCCGACACCGACATGAACGTCGTCGCCACCGGCGACGGCGAGCTCATCGAGGTGCAGGGCACCGCGGAGGGCAACCCGTTCTCGCGCGCCGAGCTCGACGCGCTGCTGGACCTGGCGCTCGGCGGGATCCGGACGCTCGGCGAGCTGCAGAAGGCCGCACTCGCGGAGCCGCTGCGGGTCAAGCACAGCGGGACCGCGCCGCAGCTGTGATGCGGGTCGTCCTCGCGACGCGCAACGCCGGCAAGGTGGTCGAGCTGCAGCGCATCCTGACCGGCATCGAGCTGCTCGGGCTGGACCAGGTCGCGGCGTACGAGCCCGGTCCGGAGACCGAGCCGACGTTCCGCGGCAACGCGCTGCTCAAGGCACGCGAGGCCTGCGCCGCAACGGGTCTGCCGTCCGCCGCCGACGACAGCGGCCTGGAGGTAGACGCCCTCAACGGCATGCCTGGCGTGCTGTCGGCGCGCTGGGCCGGCCGGCACGGCGACGACCTGGCGAACCTCGATCTGCTGCTCGGGCAGGTCGCGGACGTGCCGGACGACCGGCGCGGCGCGCGGTTCGTCTGCGCCGCAGCCGCGGTGCTGCCGGACGGGCGCGAGCTCGCCGTCGAGGGGCAGATGCGCGGCACGCTGCTGCGGGAGCGGCGCGGCAGCAACGGGTTCGGGTACGACCCGATCTTCCTGCCGGCCGGCTCGGAGCTGTCCAGCGCGGAGCTGACGTCGGACGAGAAGGACGCGATCAGCCACCGTGGCAAGGCGTTCCGCGCGCTGGCGCCGCTGCTGGTCGAGGCGCTAGCGGGCTGACCGCACCACCGACAGGCAGCGCTCCGGGTTGCGCGGCCCGACCTGCGTCAGCGTCTGCGGCCCGGTCGACGGGTCGAACAGCCACGCGTCGGCGCGGGTGTCGTGCAGGTGGTCGACCTCGCGGGTGACCGTGCGGATCCGCGCCAGCATGTCCTCGACCGTGCCGAGGCGTGCGGTGTCGACCAGCCGGTGGCTGGACAGCACCCAGACGCGGTCCGTCGCGAACCGGCCGGCGTTCAGAGCGGGCAGGTCGTCGCAGGGGCCGAGCCCCTTGCGCACCCCGAACAGGATGACGCCGTCGCGGCTGACACCGGTCTGCTCGGCGTAGTACTCGAACGCCTCCCGCGTCGCCACCTCGACGAGCACGAGGTCACCGGGCTGCCGCACCTCTGAGAACCGCTCGAGCAGCGGACGCAGCTCTTCCACCTCCTGCACCCGCACCGTCAGGCCGACGGCGCGCGCCACGGCCGGCGCACTGACCAGGGTCAGTGCGGTCGTCGCCGCGAGCAGCCAAGCGGTCCGCCGGTGGACGTACCGGTGCGGGATCGCGGCCGTCATCGTGATGGCCGCAATGGGGACCAGCCAGAGGGCGAGGCGGCCGGCGAACGGGTAGGCGGAGATGGCGGCGCCGAGGAGCGCGACGGGCACGGCCGCCCACAGCAGAGAGGCGGAGCGGCCGCCGTGCTTGCACAGCCGGTACAGCCCGAACCCCAGCAGTGCCAGGCCGATCGGGCGGAACGTCAGCTGCAGCGGCAGGTGCGCGAGGTCGTACCAGCGCCGCAGGAACCAGGCCGGCAGGTCGAGGAAGCCGCGCGGGAAGCTGTAGCTCCAGTACGCGAACAGCGGCTCGTTCTCGGTCGTCCGCTGCAGCACGGTGACGTACGAGACGAGCAGGCTCACCAGCCACGGCGAGAGCACCAGCGCCACCCGCAGCGCGCGCCGCGTGTCGCCGGCGAAGGTCGGGCGCAGGACGAGCACGAGACTGAGCGCGGCGAGCACGAAGACGGACGGGTGGCTGGCCCACACGGCGACCGTGGCGGCAGCCGAGAAGCGGCGCAGCGCCGGGCCGTCCGCGGTGCGGCTCGGGACGCGGAAGGCGAGCAGGACGAGGACGAGCACGACGAGGACATCGGTGGAGTACTGCTTGACCTCGTTCGAGTAGTAGACGAGGCCGGGGTGCAGGCAGACGAGCAGCACGGGCACGGGAACGAGCACGCGCGGGAGCACCTGCCGGGCGAGCACCAGCGTCAGCCACAGAACGGCTAGCCCGGCCAGGAGCGGCAGCAGTCGGAGCGCACGCTCGCTGCCGCCGAAGACGTCGACGAGCAGCCGCTCTGCCCACAGCCACAGCAGCGGCGCGGTCTGGCTGTGCGTGAGGTCCTCGGTGAGCAGCAGGGCGAAGCCGCGGTGCACGAGGTTGTCCGCGATCAGCACCTCGTCGAGCCACAGCGAGCGGCTGCCCAGCCACTGCCGCAGGCGGGCGAGGGCGCCGAGCCCGATCACGACGTACGGGAACCAGCTGACCCAGGCCGTGCGCAGCAGCTCCGGCAGCGGGGTGGCCGCCACGTGCCGCCCGTCGACAGCCGGCCTCGCGCTGCGGCGCGGTGCCGCGCGGGAGACCGCGTGCGTCACGCCGGGCGGGCCCGGACACGCTCGCGGCTGAGGATCCAGAGCGCCTCGACGCCGTCCTTCCAGGTCAGCTTCTTGCCCTCCGCACGGGAGCGCGCCTTGTAGCTGATCGGCACCTCGTACGGTCGAAGACCGCGGCGCAGCAGCTTCCCGGTCACCTCGGCCTCCATGCCGAAGCCGTCGCTGCGGACCGCGAGCTCGCGGTACAGCGGGAGCGGCATCAGCTTGAAGCAGGTCTCCAGGTCGCTGATCCAGCAGTCGTAGACCACGTTGGCGAACATCGTCACGGCCTTGTTGCCGAGGACGTACCAGAAGCTGTACGCGGTGTGCGAGCCGAAGGTGCGCGTGCCGTAGACGAGCGTCGTCTCGCCGTTGAGCACTGGCGCGAGCAGGAGGGGGATCTCCTCCGGCGCGTACTCGAGGTCCGCATCGCAGATGATCATGTAGTCACCGGTCGCGTGCTCGGCTGCGGTGCGGATGGCGGCGCCCTTGCCCCGGTTGACCGGGTGGTGCACGACGACGGCGCGCGGGTCGGTCAGTGCGGTCAGCAGGTCCTGCGTGCCGTCGACGCTGCCGTCGTTGACGACGACGACCTCGACCTCGCACGGATACCCCACGTCGAGGATCCGCTTGAGCGCCGCCACGACCGTGGCCGCCTCGTTGTAGACGGGTACGAGGACGGAGAGCTTCACCGGAGAAACGCTAGCCGACGAGCTCCGGATGCCCGCGGAACCACTCGATCGTGCGGCCGAGGCCGTCGGCGAGCTCGACCTGCGGTTCCCACTGCAGCTCGCGCTTGGCGAGGGTGATGTCGGGCTGGCGCACGGACGGGTCGTCCTCGGGGCGCGGGACGAAGACGATCTCGCTGTCGGACTTGCTGAGCTCCTTGATGCGCTCGGCGAGTTCGAGCATCGTCAGCTCGTACGGGTTGCCGATGTTCACTGGGCCGGCAAGATCGCTGCGCAGCAGCCGCAGGATGCCCTCGACGAGGTCGCTGACGTAGCAGACCGAACGGGTCTGGCTGCCGTCGCCGGCGACGGTGATGGGCTCGCGCTTGAGCGCCTGCCGGATGAACGTCGGGATGGCGCGGCCGTCGTTGGGGCGCATGCGCTCGCCGTAGGTGTTGAAGATGCGCAGGATCGCCGCGTCGACGTTGTGGGTGCGGCGGTAGGCCATCGTGAGCGCCTCGGCGTACCGCTTCGCCTCGTCGTAGACGCCGCGCGGGCCGACCGGGTTCACGTGGCCCCAGTAGGTCTCAGGCTGCGGGTGCACCTGCGGGTCGCCGTACGTCTCGGAGGTGCTGGCGAGCAGGAAGCGGGAGCCCTTCTCCTTGGCCAGCCCGAGCGCGTGCAGCGTGCCGATGGAGCCGACCTTCAGCGTCTCGATGGGCAGCTGGAGGTAGTCGATCGGGCTGGCCGGGCTGGCAAAGTGCAGGATCTGGTCGACCGGACCGGGCACGTGGATGTGGTCGGTGATGTCGGCCTTGCGCAGGCGGAACCCGTCGTGCTCCATGAGGTGCTCGACGTTGGTCGGGCTGCCGGTCAGGAAGTTGTCGAGGGCGAGCACCTCGCAGCCGTCGGCGAGCAGCCGCTCGCACAGGTGCGAGCCCAGGAAGCCCGCCCCGCCGGTCACCACCACACGCGTCGTCATGACGATGAACCTAATCGGGCGTGGTGTTCGGACCGCATCCGCACCCGGGCGCTGCTGCAGGTGGTCTGTGACGACGCGCCCCGGCGGTGGACGCAGCGGGCGACTGCCGGTGCTGTACCGAGCCTCGCGTCCATGGCCGCCCGCAAGTACCCGCACGAGCTGCTGCTGAGCACTGCCGCCGTGTCCACGGACATGGACGACCTGCTCTGCAGGCTCGGTGTCCCGACGACGCCCAGCCGACGCCGGACGATCTGGCTCCGCCTTGCCCAGGCCCAGGTGGACGTGACGCACTGGGACCGGACCCCGCGCGCCGCCTCGGCATCTAGCCGGCTGGCGGCTCGCACTGCCACATCAGTAGGCGCGCGGGGCTGGACACGTCCCACTTCCTCGGGCAGGCCGTCAACCGGGGCCGGCCCGGCCGCCGCGAGGCGCCGGAGCAGGTGCTGATTCGGCGACCAGCCGGCTCTCCCAGGGCGCAGCGCGGGATGCTGGTGCGCGCAACGTTCGAGAGCGGTGTGGAGCACGTGCGCTCGATCTGCGGATGCGACGGCACGTGGAGCGGGGCGCCTCTGACGCAGGCCGTGGACCACATCAACGGCGAAGCCACGGACGACCGGTTGGCTAACCTCAGGTTCTTGTGCCCGAACTGCCACGCGCAGACCGCGACGTGGTGCCGGCGCAAGGGGCCGTAGCCCAACTGGCAGGAGGCACACGGTTTAGGTCCGTGACAGTGCGAGTTCGAATCTCGCCGGCCCCACGACAACGCCTCACCGCTGTCGCCTGCGCCTCGCGGACTCAGTCGAGGCCGAGGTCGCGGCGCAGCTTCGCCACGTGCCCCTTCGCCTTCACCGCGTACGACGCCCGCTCGACCACGCCCTGCTCGTCCAGCACGAACGTCGACCGGATCACGCCGACGACCGTCTTGCCGTACAGCTGCTTCTCGCCGTAGGCGCCGTACGCCGTCAGCACGTCCTTCGCCGGGTCGCTGAGCAGCGGGAACGTCAGCCCTTTTGCGTCGCGGAACCGGGCCAGCTTCTCCGGCTTGTCCGGCGACAGCCCGACCACCTCGTAGCCCGCCGCCCTCAGCGACGCCAGGTTGTCGCGGAAGTCGCACGCCTGCGTGGTGCAGCCGGGGGTGGAGGCGGCCGGGTACACGTACAGCACCACCTTGCGGCCGCGCAGCGACGAGAGCGAGACCTGAGCGCCGGAGGCGTCCGGCAGCGTGAAGTCGGGCGCCGGGTCGCCGGGGGACAGGCGGGTCATACGGGGGCTCCCACGGGTACGGGGATGTCGGCGTGGTCGTCCAGGCCCGCCGTGCGGCGCAGCGTCCGCCCGCCGGTGAGGGCCAGCACGAGCACGAACACGAGCGCGTTGGTGAGCACGATCGTGGTACCCGACGGGATCTCCAGGTGGTACGACGCGTACATCCCGACGGCCCCGCAGACGGCGCCGATGCCGGTGGACGTCCACAGCATCCGGCTGAACGAGTCGGTCAGCATCCGCGCGACCACGGGCGGGATGACCAGCGTCGCGGCGACCAGGGTCACGCCGATGATCGACAGGGTCGCGAGGATCGACACCGACAGGACGAGCATGAGCAGCGCGTCCATGCGCGCCACCCGTACGCCGGACACGTCGGCCACCTCGGGATCGAACGTGGCGAACAGGAACGCCCGGTACAGCACGCTGAACACGGCGACCGCGAAGACGAGCGCGCCACCGAGCAGCAGCAGGTCGCCGGCGGAGACGCCGATGATGCTGCCGAACAGCGCGGCGTCGAAGGCCGGACCGCGGTTGCCGAACTTGATGACCAGCGCGACGCCGAGGGCGAACGACGCGGTCGTGACCACGCCGATGGCGGCGTCCGCGCCGATGCGCTTGCGCCTCGTGACCGCGCTGATGGCGAGCGCGGACGCGAGCCCCCAGACGCCGGCGCCGAGCGCGACGTTGACGCCGATCAGCGGCGCAGCCGCGAACCCGCCGAAGATGGCGTGCGACAGGCCGTGCCCGATGTAGCTCATCCCGCGCAGGGTCACGTAGACGCCGATGAGCCCGCACAGCGCGCCGGCCATGACCGCGGCGGCCAGGCCCTTCTGGAAGAACTCGTAGTGGAACGGGTCGAGGACGGCCTGCCAGAACGACATCACGCAGCACCCATCACGCCGAGGTCGCTGCTGTCGACGACGACGGGCATGCCGAGGTGCTGCAGCACCTCCATGCGCGCACCGAAGGTCCGCTCGAGCACGTCCGGGACGATGACCTCGCGCGGCGGGCCGTAGGCGATCACCCGCTGCTGCAGGGCGACGAGGTTCGGCAGGTGCGCGGCCATCCCGTTGAGGTCGTGCGTCGTCAGCACGATCGCGAGGCCGTCGCGGTTGAGGTCGTCGAGCAGGTGCAGCACCTCGTGCCGCGTCGCGACGTCGACGCCCGACGTCGGCTCGTCCATCAGCAGCAGCGTGGGCCGGCGGATGAGGGCCCGAGCGATGAACATCCGCTGCTGCTGACCGCCGGACAGCTCGCGGATGTGCCGGTGCCCGAGGTCGGCGATACCGAGCCGCTCCAGCACGGACCCGACGTCGGACTTCTCCTGCGCGGTCGCCCACGGCAGCAGCCGCTTCGACGCGCGCGACATCAGCACGCACTGCTCGACCGTGACCGGGAAGTTCCAGTTGACGGTCTCGAGCTGCGGGACGTACGAGACGGCCACGCCGGGCGCGCGGGTGACCGTGCCGTGTCCCGGCTTCACGGTGCCGAGCAGGAGGCGCAGCAGCGAGGTCTTGCCCGAGCCCGAGGGGCCGACGATGCCGGTGAACTCCGCCTGCTGCACGACGTACGACACGTCCTTGAGGACGGGCGCGCCGCCGTAGCCGAACGTCACACCGGAGACGTCGATCAGCGCGGTCACTGCGGGTAGTCCGCCTTGTCGGGCGCGACGTCCGAGACGTCGAGCGCGTCCAGCGCTGTCGTCGTCCCGCCGAGGCCCTTGATCATCGTTCGGTAGTCGTAGCGCATCAGGCCGAGCCACGAGTGGTCGGCCTCGCCGGGCTTGCCGGGCAGGTCGTCGTCGCGCAGCGTGTCCTCGTACCGCGCGCCGGTCTCCTTCGCGATCTGCTCGAGCACCTTCGAGGGGAAGACCTCGCTGCCGAAGATGACCGGCACCTTGCGCGCCTTGATCTGGTCGACGAGACGGGCGATCTCCTTGGGCTGCGGGTCGTCGAAGCTCGACGGCTGCACCGCGCCGATGATCTCCCAGCCGTAGTCCTCACCGAAGTACGCATACGCGTCGTGGTAGGTCAGCAGCTCCTTCTTGCCGCCGGGGATGGTCGCCTGGTCCGCCTTGAGCGCGTCGGACAGAGCCGTGGCCTTGGCGGTGAAGGCGTCGGCGTTCTTCCGGTACGTCGCGGCGCTGTCCGGGTCACGGCGGACCATCGTGTCCCGGATCACCTCGGCGTACTTCACGGCGAACAGCGGGTCGGTCCACAGGTGCGGGTTCGGCTTGCCGTCCGACTTCGGGAACGAGAAGTCGTAGATGTACTCGCTCTCCGGCAGCACCTCCGTTCCGATCTCGACGACCTCGCTGCCCTTCTTGGCGTTCTGCTCCGCCAGCTCGAGCGTCGGGTCCTCGAGCTTGAGGCCGTTGACGAAGACGACGTCCGCCCGCGAGATCACCTGCGCGACCTTCGGCGGCGGGTCGAACGTGTGGCTGTTGGTCCCCTCCGGGACGACGCCGACGACCTCCGCCTCGTCGCCGACGACGTTGGCCACGATGGACGTGATCGGCGCGACGGTGGACACCAGCACGGGCTTGTCGCCGGACGCGGAGGGGCCGCCGGACGAGCCGCCGCAGGCAGCGGTGAGGCCGAGCAGCGCGAGGAGCACGAGATGACGGTTCAGGGTCATGATCGGACGCTATCGCGTACAGCCAGCACCTGCAAAAGATTCGCAACAAGACGCGGCGGCGAGGCGGCAGGATGCGCGCGTGGCACGCGACCAGGAGGCACGCCTCCTCATCGAGGACTACGCTGTCGTCGGCGACACCAGCACGATGGCACTGATCGGCCGGGACGGCTCGGTGGACTGGCTCTGCCTGCCGCGGTTCGACAGCTCCGCCTGCTTCGCCAAGCTGCTCGGCGACGAGACCAACGGCCGCTGGCAGGTCGTGCCGCGGCACTGGTCCGAGGGGGCGGTGAAGCGGACGACGCGCCGGTACCGGCCAGGCACGCTCGTGCTCGAGACGACGTACGAGACCGACAGCGGCACGGTCCGCGTCACCGACGCGATGCCGCCGCGGGACGGGCACGCAGACCTGCTGCGCCGGATCGAAGGCCTCGACGGCGAGGTCGAGATGGCCATGCGCTGGGTGGTCCGGTTCGGGTACGGCTCGGCCGTGCCGTGGATGCAGCGGATCGAGGACGCGGAGGGCAACCCCGCCGTCAGCGCTGTCGCCGGTCCGGACGCCGTGCTGCTGCGCGGGCACGTGCTGCCCGAGCCGGACCGGCGTCAGCAGCACCGCGCGCACCACACGTACTTCACGGTCGGCCCCGGCGACACGGTCGACCTGACGATGTCCTGGTACCCGAGCCACGAGCCCATGCCGCACTGCCACGACGTCGGCGAGGGGATCGAGCGCACGGAGCAGTACTGGAAGGATTGGTCCGGGCGGTCCACGTACGACGGCCCCTACGCCGAGGCCGTCGAGCGATCTCTCATCACGCTGAAGGCGATGACGTACCAGCCGACCGGCGGCATCGTCGCCGCGCCGACGACGTCGCTCCCGGAGCAGATCGGCGGTCCGCGCAACTGGGACTACCGGTTCTGCTGGCTGCGTGACGCGACGCTCGTCCTCAGCGCGCTGCTTGGCGCCGGCTACACAGAAGAGGCCGGGGCCTGGCGGTCCTGGCTGCTGCGCGCCATCGCCGGGTCGCCAGAGCAGATGCAGATCATGTACGGCCTGCACGGCGAGCGCCAGCTGCCCGAGCTGGAGCTGCCGTGGCTGCCCGGTTACGAGAGCAGCGGCCCGGTGCGCATCGGCAACGCGGCCTCGAACCAGTTCCAGCTCGACGTGTACGGCGAGGTGGCCGCGGCGCTCTACTCCGCCACCACGGCCGGGCTGTCACCTGACGACATCGCCTGGGACGTCACCCGGACGTCGCTCAAGCATCTCGAGACGGTCATGGACAAGCCCGACTCCGGGCTCTGGGAGGTCCGCGGGATCGAGCGGCAGTTCACCTTCAGCAAGGTGATGGTCTGGGTGGCGTTCGACCGCGCGGTGCGGGCGGTCGAGGAGTTCGGCGCGAAGGGCGACGTCGAGCACTGGCGCGCGCTGCGCGACCGCATCCACGCCGAGGTGTGCGAGCAGGGCTGGAACGAGGAGTGCCAGTCGTTCACGCAGTACTACGGCGGCACGGCACTGGACGCCTCCCTGCTCGTCATGGCGACTGTCGGCTTCCTGCCCGGGGACGACCCCCGGTTCGTGTCGACCGTCGCGGCGGTGGAGCGGTCGCTGCGCGACGGCTGCTTCGTGAAGCGGTACGAGACGACCGAGGACCTCGACGGACTGCCGCCGGGGGAGGGAGCCTTCCTCGCCTGCTCGTTCTGGCTCGTCAGCGCGCTCGCTCAGGTCGGCCGCGTCGAGGAGGCGCAGGACGTCTTCGAGCAGCTGCTCGACCTGCGCAACGAGGTGGGGCTGCTGGCGGAGGAGTACGAGCCGGGAGAGGGCAGGATGACGGGCAACTTCCCGCAGGCGTTCTCGCACCTGACCCTCGTGGAAGCGGCTGCCACGCTCGGCGCGCACGGCGTCCGTGGTTCCAGCCGTTCAGCGCGGGGCACGGACAACCCGACCGACTCTTGACCCTGGAGGATCCGCGTGGCTGGCACCGACGACACCCCGGCGAAGGGCGTGCGCCCGAAGAAGGCGGCCGCTGACACCGACGCGCTGGCCAAGGACATCGAGAAGACGCGCGAGGAGCTCGCCGAGACGCTCGACGCCATCGCGGACAAGGTCAGCCCGAAGCGCGTGGCGAAGCGGACGACGAAGAAGGTCGGCGACGCCGTGAAGGAGACGGCGTCCGACGCCGCCTCCGCCGTCAAGGGCACCGCCTCCGATGCGGCGCAGGCGGTCAAGGACTCCGCGGGCGCGGCCAAGGACAAGGTCAGCCGCAGCGACCAGTCGTGGGGGCCGGCGAAGCCGGTCAAGGCAGCGGCCCCGACGGTTCCGCCCGCCGTCGAGGACGCGACGCACCCCCTGCCGCTGCCGTCCGCGGCGCCGGTCGAGGTGCCCGAGATCGCGCCCGCCGGCTCGTACCCGACGCTGTCCGCCTCGCCGAGCACTCCGCCGGCGTCGCTGGTCCGGCCCGAGTACGTCGCGGTCGGTGCGGTCGCCGCGCTCATCGCCTGGCTGCTCGTCCGCCGCCGCTGACCGAGTCCGTCTGGGACTGCCCGCGACCGCCGCGCGTCGAGGCGTCGTCGCGGCTCGTCGTCGTGGAGGTGGACGGCCGCGAGGTCTGCCGCACGACGCGGGCGCTGCGGGTGCTCGAGACGAGCCACCCGCCGAGCTGGTACCTGCCGGGCGAGGGCTGGGCCGACGACGTCCTGTCGGCGGCGCCCGGCTCGTCCTGGTGCGAGTTCAAGGGCACGGCGTCGTACGTCAGCGTGCTCGACCGCGTCGGCGCGGGGTGGGCGTACGAGCACCCGACCCCGGGCTACGAACTGCTGCGCGGGGCGGTGGCGGTGTACCCGGACCGGATGGCCCGCTGCACCGTCGACGGGGAGCCCGTGCGGCCGCAGGAGGGCGGCTTCTACGGCGGCTGGATCACGTCCGACGTGACTGGCCCGTTCAAGGGCGCACCCGGCACCCGCGGCTGGTGAGGGCTAGTGCTGGGCCTCGGTCGGCAGGTCGATCAGGCCGGTGCTCAGCGCCGACGTGACGGCCTCGACGCGGGTGCGCGCCTCGAGCTTGCTCAGCACGTTGCTGACGTGGTTCTTCACCGTGTTCTCGCTGATGAACAGCTGGCCGGCGATCTCCCGGTTGCTCAGCGAGCGGGCCAGCAGGTTGAGCACCTCCAGCTCGCGAGCGGACAGCCCGGCCGTCGCGACGGGCGACGCGGCAACCGGCTTGGCCTCCTCGCGGAAGGCGCTCAGGACAGCGCTCGCGGCCTCGGCCGGCAGCAGCGACTGACCGGCGTGCACCGCCCGCAGCGCCGACGGGAACTCCTCCACCGGGTGCTGCTTGGACAGGAACCCGACCGCGCCGGTGCGGAACGCCTCGACCATGTCCTCGACGCGGTCGGTGCCGGACAGGGCGACGATGCGGGCCGAGGGCGCGGCGACGTGCATCTGCGAGACGTACGACAGGCCGCTGCGGCCGCCCAGGTCGAGGTCGAGCAGGACGATGTCCGGTGCCAGCTCGGCGACCTGGTCCACGGCGGTCTGGCCGTCGCCGGCCTCGCCCACCACCTGCAGGTCGGGCTCCATGTCGAGCTGGAGGCGCAGGAGCTGCCGCCACATCTGGTGGTCGTCAACGAGGTACACCAGGATCTGGTCCACGTCAGCCCTGAGCCGGAGCATAGGGCGAGGGACGTCATCCGCCCGAGACGTAGACCTCGTCCGGCGGCGCCGGGTCGTCGGCCGTGGCGAGCCAGTGCTCGGGCAGTGCGACGTCCTTCGGCCCCTGCGAGTGCCCGCGCGGCAGCCGGTGCCCGTCGGGCGGCAGGACGGCGTCCTGCTCGAGCCCGTCCAGCAGCTCGTCCAGCTCGGCCAGCGACGACGCCATGGCCAGGTGCCGCCGCCGCACGCCGCCTGCCGGGTACCCGGTGAGGTACCA
>JAODNS010000103.1 GCA_025465145.1 Frankiales bacterium | reverse complement strand
CGGCAGGTTCGCCGCCGGCGCGGCCGGGGCGGCGGCGGGACGTGGCCGAGCCGGCGAGGGCGAAGAGGCCGTCGCGCCCTCACCCGGCGCGTTCTGGCGGGCAGCCGGCCGAACCGGGTCGTCAAACCACGTGCAGCCGGGCGGGGCGGGGTTGTCGTCGCGGTCGTACTCAGCGCAGGGCGCGTTCAGCGCGGTCTTCTTGAGGTTGCCGATCGGCGAGAGGGAGCCGCCGGACGAGCACGTGGGCGGCTGGATGACCTCGGAGTCGTCGGTGACCTCGCCCGTGGCGGAGACGTTGCCCTCCCAGCAGTTGCCGACGCCCTGCTCGTCCCAGGAGAAGTCGACGCCGTTCGGCTGCACGACCCCGCTGGGGTGGAAGCCAAGCCGGTTGTTCTTGTACCAGTTGCCGTTCGACGTGTCGTACTGCGCGTCGGGCGCGTAGTCCTCCCGGATCGCGCCGGGAACCCAGAACAGCATCGCGCCGGCCCGCCAGTTGTCGTAGATCTCGTTGCCCTCGATGTAGTTGCGGTTGCCGGCCGCGATGAGGATCCCGGTGCCGACGGGGAGCGGGAACGTCGGGCAGACCGCGCCCTGCTCGATGCCGCGCTCGGCCGGCTTCTTCGCGCAGATGCCGCTCTGCACGTACTTCTTGAAGTAGTTCTTGTTGTTGTTGTGGATCTTGTTGCCGGTTATCCAGGCGTGGTCCTGCGGCATCCCCGGGTGGTTCGGCACGAAGGAGTCGGTGACGTAGCCGGCCTGGTTGTCGTAGACGTCGTTGCCGTGGAACCAGACGGAGTTGCCGGCCGTGCCCGACACCGCCATCGCGTTGTCGTGGATCTTGCAGCCAGTGATCTCGATCGCGTACCGCTTCAGCGGCCCGGTTGCGGGGTTGTCCTGGTTCACGTCGGCCTGGCCGCCCGGGTAGACGCCGGAGTCGCCGTTGCCGTACGCCTCGCAGTTCTTGAACACGCCGTGGTCCGAGGTGAAGCTGAGGATCCCGTAGAGGTCGTTGTGGCGGGTGACGACGCCGTCGATCACGTAGCCGTCCGTCTCGTGGATGTAGATCGCGTTCTCCCGCACGAGCTCGGCTGTCAGGTTGCGCAGGTAGAAGCCGTCCGCGCGGTCGGCCTTGATGCCGTTGTGCTTGATCCAGTCGCCGTCGGGGCCGAACCCGCCGCGCAGCACCACGTCCTCCGCCTTCGCCCCCGTGCCCTCGATCTGCAGGTCGCAGCGCGGGCCGTCGCAGACGATGTCCGGGTCCTTCGGGTCGTCACCGGCGACCGTCACGAGGTCGATCACCTCGCCGCAGCTGTAGATCAGCTCGTACGAGACGATGCCGCCGTCGTAGTCCTTCGTGCACGGCGGCGCGATCGACGGCTCCTCGCGGTACAGCCCGGGCAGCACGTAGATGTTCGTGCCGCGCGTCTTCACCGCGTCGACCGCTGCCTGAATGTGCCGGAAGGCGCACTGCGGCAGGAGCTGGGAGTTGAGCGCCTTGACCTTCGGGTCCTTGATCGCGCTGATCCGCTTGCCGCTGTCCGGCTTGCACACAACGAGATGTGGCGTGGCGGCGGAGTACGGCCGGTAGGTCGGCGTGTGGCCCTTGCCCGGCGGGAACACCGACTCGCGCTCCTCGTGCGCGGAGGCCGCTCCCCCGGTGGCCACGACCAGGAGCGCGACCGCTCCGGCGATGGCGGCGATCCGTCGTGCTGCGCGCATGCGAGCCCCTCGTCCGTACGGCAGCCGTCGGGGCAAGGGCGGCGATCTACGGGCAGATGCTGACACAGCACCTGCGACAGTGGTGCAACCGACAGAGGAGGAACGCGTGCCCTACACCGGCGAGGTGACCGTCGGCGGCCCGGCCGACGTCCGCGAGCTGCCCGGCCTGACGATCACGAAGGTGGCGACGCCGCCGTTCGAGAACAACTGCTACCTGCTGCGCTGCACGGCGACGGGCGAGACGCTGCTCGTCGACGCCGCCGGTGACGCCCCGCGGCTGCTCGAGCTCGTCGGCGACGGCACGCTGACCACGGTGGTCGAGACGCACGGCCACTGGGACCACGTGCAGGCGCTGGCGGACGTCGTGCGGGCGACCGACGCGAAGGTGGCCGCGCACCCCGGCGACGCGGCCGACCTGCCGGTGCCCGTGGACGATCTCGTCAGCGACGGGGACACGGTCACGTTCGGCTCGGTCACCCTCACGGCGATCCACCTCGAGGGGCACACGCCGGGCAGCCTCGCGCTGCTGTACGACGCAGACCCGGCTGCGCCGCACCTGTTCAGCGGCGACTCGCTGTTCCCCGGCGGGCCGGGCAACACGGAGGAGGACCCGCAGCGCTTCAACCGGCTGATGGAAGACCTGGAGGCCAAGGTCTTCGGACCGCTGCCGGACGAGACGTGGGTCTACCCAGGGCACGGCAGAGACACGACGCTCGGCGCGGAGCGGGCAAGCCTGCCGGCGTGGCGCCAGCGCGGCTGGTAGGCCTACTCCAGCTGAGAAGAGCCGTTCTCACGAGCTCGCGAGGCTCCTCAAACCGGCTATCGCGCGTGACACAACGGGGATGCGCCGCCTGGGGCGTTGCGTGGCGCTGCGCCGTCTACGACAGCCACTTTCCGCCGAGCCCGGCCGAGCACCAGCGCCGCGCTGAGTCCGGCAGCGCCCCCACCGATGACGACCACGTCGTACAACTCGGCGCCCACGGCGACGACCCCGTCTCTGACACTGACGCAAAGAGGCGGCGGTAGCAACAAGCGGGAGCCCCCATCGCCGAGCTAGCGGCCGCGTGAATACCTGCAACGCCTGGGTTCCTGGCTGCTCACCAGCCGCGCCGCCTCGTCATGAACGTGCTCTCGCCTGCCGCGCCGTTCCGCGCGAACGGGATGACCTTCGATCACGTGACATGTGGCTGCAACGCCGGAGGCGAACTCGCGAACGGCAACGCGATTGACGCTGCTGGGCGGTACCGCTTTGCGTTGGCATGCCGGACGTTCGGCACGATCACCGTCTGCCCTGGCCCCGGCGGGCTCGTTTTGCGACCGCCCGCGCCAGCGCCCCGGCGCGGAGTCACGCGGTCGCGCAGGACGTCACGCATGTGCACCGCGAGACGTCCGACCATGCCGGCTTGACCGCTCGTTGACAGGAGCCCCTGATGCTGACCCGTCTGGCACACGTGATCGTTCGGCGTCGCTGGTTCGTGATCGCCGCGTGGATCGGGCTGACGCTGTTCGGCGTCTTCAGCACGACGCAGGTCGCGGACCGCTATGCCAGCTCAACGGCCATTCCCGGTGAGCCCGCGTACGAGGCCAGCCTGCGGAGCCTGCACTCGCTGGGTGTCGGCGACCGCACGCCGATCGTCGTGGTCTTCCACGCCGACGCCGACCTCACCCAGAGCGCGCCGGTCGAGCAGGCGATGGGCCGGGTCGCGGCAGCGAGCCCCGGCGCGTTCACCAGCTCGTTCTTCACGACCGACAACCCTGTGTACCTGTCGAAGGACCGCCGCACGGCGTTCCAGATGATCTACCCGGCCGGCGCTGAAGGCGTCGACGTCATCAGCAACGCCAACAAGCTCCAGGCCATCGCCGCCGTCGGCCTGCCCAAGGACACGACGGTCGACGTGACCGGCCGCCTGGCGCTGACCGAGGCGACGACGGACGGCACGAAGGCCGGCAGCGGCGTGCTGGTCGAAGCCGTCATCGGCGGGATCGGTGCGCTCGTCATCCTGCTGTTCGTCTTCGGGACCCTGCCGGCGGTACTCACGCCGCTGCTCATCGCGATCGGCACGATCTTCAACACGTTCACGCTCGTCTGGGCGTTGAGCTACGTCACCGAGGTGTCGGCCATAGTCCCGTTCCTGATCGCACTGATCGGGCTCGGCCTGGCGATCGACTACGCCCTGGTCATGCTGTTCCGCTTCCGCGACGAGCTCCGCGACGGCAACGACGTCGAGAGCGCCGTCGTCGAGACGATGACCCACGCCGGCAAGTCCGTCATGGTGTCGGGCTCGACGGTTGCGATCGGGCTGCTGGCGATGGTGTTGCTACCGCTGCCGCTGCTGCGCGGCATGGGGATCGGCGGCATGCTCATCCCTGCTGTCTCCGTGCTAGCCGCGGTCACGCTCCTACCGGCGCTGCTGTCAGTTCTCGGTGAGCGCGTGAACTCGGTGCGCGTCATGCCCCGGCGCCTGCTCGACCACGGTCACGGCGAGAATGGCGTGTGGGGTCGCTGGGCCAGGTTCGTCCTGCGCCGGCCGGTCGCGGTCGCCGCCGTCGGGATCGTCGCGACGGTCGTGCTGGCAGCGCTGGGCACGCAGCTGAACCCGAGCGAGTCCCAGCTGTCCCGCTTCCCCGGCGGTGGGACCGCTATCGCCGGCCGGCAGGTGCTCGCCGATGCCGGCATCAGCCCTGGCGTGATGAAGCCGCTCAACGTGCTGGTCGAGCACGGCGGCAACGCCGACCAAGCCGCGCAAGCGCTGCGGGGAGTGAAGGGCATCGTCGGGGCCTCAGCCCCCGCCGCCTGGAAGGTCGGCGGCACGTCGTTCGTCGAGGCGTTCCCCGCGATCGACGGCGCGGCTCCCGGCATCGCCGACATCGTCGACCGCTCCGAGGCGGCGCTGGCGGACACCGACGGGACCCTGACGGGCACGACCGCGGTCGGCTTGGACTTCTTGAACGTTCTCCGTCGAACGTTCCCGTACGTCCTCGTGCTCGTCCTGCTGCTGACGTTCGTCCTGCTGACCCGAGCGTTCCGCTCGCCGGTGCTGGCCCTGAAGGCCGTCGTGCTGAACGTGCTGTCACTCGCATCCGCGATGGGCGTCGTCGTCTTCGTGTTCCAGCAAGGACACGGGTCGCAGCTGTGGAACGTGGGCGCGACCGGCTCGATCATCGCCTACGTCCCTGTGATGATCTTCGCGTTCCTGTACGGCATCAGCATGGACTTCGAGACGTTCATGCTCAGCCGGATGCGCGAGACCTACGACGCGACCGGCTCCACCGATAAGGCGATCGAGCTGGGTCTGGCCCGCACCGCAAAGCTCGTCACGAGCAGCGCGCTGATCCTGATGTTCGCGTTCCTGGTGCTGTCGACAACACCGGGATTTGAGATCAAGTCGCTCGCTGTCGGGGTCGCCGCCGGGATCATCTTCGACGCGACGGTCATCCGTGCACTGCTCGTGCCCGCATTGATGAAGCTGTTCGGCGACGCGAACTGGTGGACGCCAACGTGGCTCGACCGGCTGCTCCCCGCAGCCCCGGTGGCTCCCGCCGTCATCGACCTGCGCGACGTCATCCCCGCCCAGCCGGGCGAGCGGACGCCGGCAGTGACATGACGGCCGGAGCCGAAAGTGCGGCTACGGTCCGTGCAGGCGGCGGACCACAATTCGTTCTTCGGACACCAGGCAGACCCCGAGGCGGTTCGCATGGGCGGCTACACGCCGCGGGGCCGCAAGGAGAACCGGGAGCACTGGCTCTCGCTGCTCGCGGATCCGACTGTGAACGCCCGCACCACCTGGGTCGACGACCTGAACGCAGGCCACGTCTCGGCATGGACTCACAACGAGAAGCGCCAGATCGGCTACGTGATCGCCAAGGACTTCTGGGGGCAGGGCGTCGGGACCGCGGCACTAGCCGCCTTCCTCGATGAAGAGGACCACCGGTCGCTGTGGGCTTTCGTCGCACACGACAACGTCCGCTCGCTACGCGTGCTCGACAAGTGCGGCTTCGAACGCGCCGACCAGCCAGCCCAGGACACCAGCGACGCCATCCACGTGGCCATGCGACATGACGCCGCCGCCACGAGGCCGGCCGAGGCCGGTCGCGCGCAGCAGCCACAGCGGGACCCAGATATCCAAGAGCTCTCGAGGAGCACCGCATGAGCGACAACGCCTACCCGGTTCGCGTGAACGCCGAGCTCGACCCTTCGCTGTCGCGCTGGCTGTGGCTGGTCAAGTGGGTGCTGGTGATCCCGCACTACCTCGTGCTCGTCGGTCTGTGGGCCGCGTTCCTGGTCGTGAGCGTCATCGCGTCCTTCGCGATCCTGTTCACCGAGCGCTACCCGCGAGCGCTGTTCGACTTCAACCTCGGCGTCATGCGCTGGAGCTGGCGCGTCCACTACTACGCCTACGGCGCCCTGGGACCGACCGGTACCCGCCGTTCACTTTCGCGGAGGTGCCCGAGTACCCGGCCCGCCTGCACGTGCCCTACCCGGAGCGTCTGTCCCGGCGGCTGGTCGTGGTCAAGTGGTGGCTGCTCTCGATGCCTCACTACCTGATCTTGAGCATCCTTGTCGGCGGCGGCCTCTGGCTCGGCAAGCATGGGAACGCCGGAGACGCGGCCTACGCCGGCACCGGCCTCCTCAGCCTGCTCGTGTACATCGCAGCGATCTCCCTGCTGTTCAACGACCGGTACCCCGAGTCGCTCTACCGCCTCGTCGTCGGCCTTGACCGCTGGTCGCTGCGCGTCACGGCGTACGCAGCGCTCATGACCGACGAGTACCCGCCGTTCCGCCTTGACCAAGGCGGAACAGATCCAGGCGAGGCTGGGGCAGCGCCCGTACCGCCGTCGCCGACCGCGAGCCCGCTGCTCGGTCCTGCACCCGCCCCCGCATGACGGTGACCCCTGTGCGCGGACAGGCGCCGGTTCCCGGCGCCGCGACTGCGCGACCACGCGCGATCCTGCGCGCCGAGGGAGGCGTATTGCTGGTGGCAGCGCTGGTCGCGTTTGCAGTGACTGACGAAGCATGGTGGCTCGTACCGGCGCTGCTGTTCGTGCCGGACCTGTTCATGGTCGGCTACGCCCGCTCCAGCCGCCTTGGTGCGTTGACCTACAACCTTGCGCACTCCTACCCCATCCCTGCGGCCGTCGGCGCGGTCGGCCTGTGGCAGGACGCACCACTGGCTCTGGCCGTTGCCCTGCTGTGGCTGGCCCACATCGGCATGGACCGCGCGCTCGGGTACGGCCTGAAGTACGACAGCGACTTCAAGGACACCCACCTTGGCCGCATCGGCCGCCGCGGTGGTGCTGGCAGTCAACGGACGCAGAACCGGATGCGAGCGGACTTGCCAGCTTCCGCTCCGCGGGCGCCCGCGATGCAGGTTGACCCGCCCCGGCAGCCTGAACCACAGGTGCGACCACGACGAGAGGTACGCCGATGACGATCGCCCCGATGGAGAACACAGCGTCGGCAGCAGCCGGAACTATGCGTGCGGTGGTGCGGAATCGGTACGGCGCGCCGGCCGAGGTCCTACGCGTCGCGCAGGTAGCCAGGCCGGTCATACGCGACGACGAGGTGCTCGTGCGGGTCCTCGCAGCGGGCGTCGACCGCGGCGTCTGGCACGTTGTGACCGGCCTGCCCTACCCGATCCGCCTGGCCGGCTTCGGCATGCGTGCCCCCAAGAACGTGGTGGTCGGCAGTGACCTATCGGGCGTCGTCACCGCTGTCGGAAGCAAGGTCACGCGCCTGCACGTAGGTGACGAGGTCTACGGCATCGGGCACGGCACGTACGCCGAACAGGCGCGCGCCGCGGAAAGCAAGCTGGCGCTCAAGCCGAACGCACTGACCGTCGAGCAGGCTGCGGCTGTGCCCGTCTCGGCGATGACCGCACTGCAGGCGGTACGTGACCACGCCAAGGTGCAGCCCGCACAGCAGGTTCTGATCGTCGGGGCCAGTGGCGGCGTCGGCTCCTACGCGGTGCAGATCGCGAAGTCGTACGGCGCCGTCGTCACGGGCGTTGCCAGTGCCGGCAAGCTTGACCTTGTGCGCTCCCTCGGAGCCGACCATGTCCGCGACTACGCGACGGACGAACTCGGCGAGCACGGCTACGACGCGGTCCTGGACATCGGCGGGAACACGCCTGTCTCACGGCTGCGTGCTTGTCTCACTCTCACCGGCACGTTGGTCATCGTCGGTGGTGAACCCCGTGGCCGCGTGCTCGGCGGAACACATCGCCAACTCGGCGCAACGCTGCTGTCACCGTTCGTGCGCCAACGGCTCAAGACGTTCGTGTGCAAGGAGAACGCCGACGACCTTGAAGTGCTCAGGACACTGATCGACACGGCGCGCGTCGCCCCCGCCATCGACCGGGTCCTGCCGCTGGCGTCGGCAGCGGAGGCGCTGCAGCTGATGCTCGACGGGACCGTGCGCGGCAAGCTGGTGCTCTCCGTTCAAGCCTGAGGTCACGCAGGCCGGTCCGGACGTGCGCGGTCGACGGCGACAGTAGCTCCACATCTCAGGAGAGTGCTGGGAAGCCCGTTCCGTGAGAGGTGGATGGACCGCTGTCGCGTGAGACGGCAGGAAGCAGACTCATGATGTGCAACATGACGCGCCGGAAGGGGAGGACCGCATCAGCAAGCGCATCACGCAGCTGACCACCGCGCGTGCCTGGCCCTGGATGGCGGCTGCCGCGTTCTGCTCGGGGCAGGGGGCTTGGTCGAATGACAAGAAATCCCCTGCCGGCCAAGGCGAACCGGACGATCACACCATCGGTCGATCCCGGGGCGGCCTGACCACCAAGACCCACGCCATCGTCGATGGCAACGGCCTGCCGCTCGCGCTCATCGTCGGCCCCGGGCAGGCCCGCGACTCACCAGCGCTGCCCAAGCTGCTCGCCGAGCTGAACGTGCCCAGGCTCGGGCCAGGGCGACCGCGCACCACACCGACAGCCTTACGCGGCGACAAGGCCTACTCCTCACGCGGGCACCGTGCGCTGCTGCGCTCCCGCGGGATCGTCGCGGTCATCCCCCAACCCGCCGACCGGGTCGGCCACCGCAAGAACAAGGGCTCACGTGGTGGCCGACCAGTCGGCTACGAGGCCGAGGACTAGAAGAACCGCAACATCGTCGAACGGTTCTTCAACCGCATGAAGAACTGACGCGGACTGCCCAGCCGCTACGACAAACACGCTGTGATCTACCGCGGCGGGGTCGTCCCAGCCGCAATCCTGCTCTGGCTGCAATGAGGAGACGCGCCCTGTAGGTGCGGGCGCCGCGCGGGTTGCGCGGCCTCCCGAAGTTCCTCGAAGGGTGGGGGCTCAACGCCGTTCTCGCCCCGGCACATTGGCCGGGTCTGCCGGTGCCGTTCGCCGCACCTCGTGCGGCCGCCGACGTGTTCGCACCCGCCCGGGTGCCGACACCTGAGAACGCCGAGAGCGAGCAGGTGACGGCGAGGCGACGACCCGATTTCCCATCGCAGCAAAGTGTCAGCCAGCAGGGTCATAGCAGGCGTCGAACTCGAACACCGGGTTCAGGACGTCGCGACCCTTCGTGTCGCTGATGATGACCGGGCCGTTGATCTTCGACGGACCGGTCGCGACGTAGCAGCCGTTGCTCTTCGCCGCAAGCTCGAACTTGCCGTCCTGCCGCGTCCCGTCCGCGTCCGTGAACAGGACGTGGCAGATCCAGTCACTGCCGGCCCCGGTGTCGGCGACCTTGGGGCCGCCACGGTCGCAGGTGGTCTTCGCCTCGAGCGTCCTTGCCGTGACGTTCCGGTGGCCGAGGATCTGCGCCTGCTGCATGTAGAGGTTCGTGTAGGTGGGCGTGAGGGACTGCTCCAGCCGGGCGCGTGTGACGTCGGGGTGGCCGGCGGCCACGAGGCCTGTGACCACGGCGGCGCCGAGGACGGCGGTGGCGGCACGTGCGACGAGCAGGCCCATGTCAGCCTCCGGTGATGTCGCGGCGGCGCAGCGAGGTGTAGGCGAGCAGCAGGCAGACGACGAGCCACCCGGCGGACACGGCCAGGCCCTGCTCGACCAGGCCGTAGAA
>JAODNS010000316.1 GCA_025465145.1 Frankiales bacterium | reverse complement strand
CGAGCCGGTCGCCCGCGAGCTGCCGATGGAGTACGCGCTCGAGCTCAACCGCCTCATCGAGCTGCAGATGGAGGGCTCCGTTGGCTAGCAAGATCGCGGACGTCATCGCCACCGAGCGCACTGCGCTCAAGGAGACCGGCGGCGTCACCGACGGCTCCATCGCGACCAACGTCAAGCCGTTGACGCCGCGCTCGCCTGCGGACGTCCGGCCCGAGCGCATCACCTCCCGCGACCCCGACGCCTTCCCGGCCGTCACCGGACGCGAGGAGGAGTGGCGCTTCACCCCGGTGGACCGGCTGCGCGTGCTGCTCGACGGCGCGCCGTCGGACGCCCGCCTGCAGGAGAAGACCGAGCTGCCCGAGGGCGTGAGCCTGCGCGAGGTCGGCTCGGACGACCCGCTGCTCGCCACCGTCCCGGACCCGGTCGACCGGCTGTCCGCGCTGGCGATGCGGAACGCCGACGGCGCGGTCGTCATCAGCATCCCGGCCGACGCGCAGGTCACCGCGCCGGTGCTGGTCGACCTGCGCGGGACCGGCCAGGCCGAGGTCATCTGGGGTCACGTCGTCATCGAGGTCGGCCGGCACGCGAAGGCGACCGTCGTGTTCGAGCACGGGGGCGACGCCCGCTACGCCGCCTGCGTATCGGTGCTCGTCGGCGACGGAGCGCACCTCGACCTCGTCAGCGTGCAGGAGTGGGACAGCACCGCGGTCCACTCGCAGCACACGGCCATCCGCGTCGGCCGCGACGCCCGTGTCCGCGGCATCGACGTCACCCTCGGCGGCGACGTCGTGCGGCTCGTGAAGACCGTCGAGTACGCCGGACCCGGCGGGGACGCCGAGCTGCTCGGCCTCTACTTCGCCGACGTCGGCCAGCACCTCGAGCACCGGCTGTTCGTGGACCACGCCGCGCCCAGCTGCCGCAGCCGCGTCACCTACAAGGGCGCGCTGCAGGGCGACTCCGCCCGGACCGTCTGGGTCGGCGACGTGCTCATCCGCGCCGCGGCGACCGGCACCGACACGTACGAGCTCAACCGCAACCTGCTGCTCACGCCGGAGGCGCGCGCCGACTCGGTGCCCAACCTGGAGATCGAGACCGGCGAGATCCTCGGCGCCGGTCACGCCAGCGCCACGGGCCGGTTCGACGACGAGCAGCTGTTCTACCTGCAGGCGCGCGGCATCCCCGCGGACGAGGCGCGCCGGATGGTCGTCCGCGGCTTCTTCGCCGACGTCATCAACGAGATCGGCATCGCATCTCTCGAGGAGCGGCTGCTCGCCGCCGTCGAGGCAGAGCTGGAGAGGACCAAGCTGTGAGGGCGTGCGCGCTGTCCGACGTGCCGGAGGAGGGCGCCATCCGCGTCCAGCTCGACGGCAAGCCGATCTGCATCGCGCGGTCGCAGGGCGAGGTCTTCGCGATCTCCGACATCTGCTCGCACGCCGACGTCGCGCTGTCCGAGGGCGACGTCGAGGACGGCACCATCGAGTGCTGGCTGCACGGGTCTCGGTTCGACCTGCGCACCGGCGAGCCCACCGGTCTGCCGGCCAACCGGCCTGTGGCGACCTACCCCGTGACCGTCGAGGGCGACGACGTCCTCGTGAAGATGGAGAGCTAGTGAGCACCCCCCAGAATCGAGCCGCAGGCTCAGTCCTGAGCATCCGCGGCCTCGAGGTCGCGGTCGAGGACAAGACGATCCTGCGCGGCGTCGACCTGACCGTCCGGTCCGGTGAGACGCACGCGATCATGGGCCCCAACGGGTCCGGCAAGTCGACGCTCGCGTACTCCGTCGCCGGCCACCCCAAGTACACCGTCACCGGCGGCACCGTCACCCTCGACGGCGAGGACGTCCTCGCGATGACCGTCGACGAGCGCGCGCGGGCGGGCCTGTTCCTCGCGATGCAGTACCCGGTCGAGGTCCCCGGTGTCAGCGTCAGCAACTTCCTGCGCTCCGCCGCCACCGCCGTCCGCGGCGAGGCGCCGAAGCTGCGGCTGTGGGTCAAGGAGCAGAAGGAGGCGATGGCCCGTCTGGAGATGGACCCCGCCTTCGCCGAGCGCTCGGTCAACGAGGGCTTCTCCGGCGGCGAGAAGAAGCGGCACGAGATCCTCCAGCTCGAGCTGCTCAAGCCGAAGATCGCGATCCTCGACGAGACCGACTCCGGCCTCGACGTCGACGCGCTGCGCGTCGTCTCCGAGGGCGTCAACCGGGTCCGCGAGAGCGGCGAGTCCGGCGTCCTGCTCATCACGCACTACACCCGGATCCTGCGCTACATCGAGCCCGACTTCGTGCATGTCTTCATCGGCGGCCGGATCGTGGAGCAGGGCGGCAAGGAGCTCGCCGACGAGCTCGAGGCGAACGGGTACGCGAAGTACGGCGCAGCCGCTGAGCCGGCCGGCAAGAGCCTGCCCATGGGTCCGGTCGTCCCCGGCGCGGTGACGACGGCATGACCTCGGTGCTGTCCGACCTCTCCGTCGCGCCCTACGACGTCGACGCGGTCCGCCGCGACTTCGCCGTGCTGTCGCGCGAGGTCAACGGACGGCCGCTGGTCTACCTCGACAACGCGTCGTCGTCGCACAAGCCGCGCCAGGTGCTCGACGCCGAGCGCGCATTCGTCGAGCAGCACTACAGCAACGTGCACCGCGGCGTGCACACGCTGAGCCAGGAGGCGACGGACGGCTACGAGGACGCGCGCAGCACGGTCGCCGCCTTCATCGGCGCGCGGCACGACGACGTCGTCTTCACCAAGAACGTCACGGAGGCGCTCAACCTGTGCGCGCACTCGCTCGGCGAGCTGCTCGCGCTCGGCCCTGGCGACGAGGTCGTCGTCACCGAGATGGAGCACCACTCCAACCTGGTGCCCTGGCAGATGCTGTGCCGCCGCACCGGCGCGACGCTGAAGTGGTTCAGCCTGACCGACGATGGCCGGCTCGACCTGACGGACGGCGTCATCGCCGAGCGCACGAAGGTCGTCGCGTTCGTCCACCAGAGCAACCTGCTCGGCACGGTCAACGACGTGGCGGAGGTGGTCGGGCGCGCCAAGGCTGTCGGCGCGCTGACCGTCCTCGACGCGGCGCAGTCGGTGCCGCACATGACCGTGGACGTGACGACGCTCGGCGTCGACCTGCTCGCCTTCACCGGCCACAAGCTGCTCGGTCCCACGGGCATCGGCGTCCTGTGGGGACGCGGCGACCTGCTCGCGCAGATGCCGCCGTTCCTCGGTGGCGGCTCGATGATCGAGGTCGTCGAGATGAGCGGGTCGACCTACGCGCCGCCGCCCGAGCGGTTCGAGGCAGGTACGCCCGTCATCAGCCAGGCGATCGGCCTCGCCGCCGCCTGCGACTACCTGTCCGCGATCGGCATGGACCGCGTCGCCGCGCACGAGCTGGCGCTGACGGCCCGGCTGCTGGACGGCCTGCGCCGCATCGACGGCGTCCGCGTCATCGGCCCGGACAGCCTCGAGGGCCGCGGCAGCGCCGTGAGCTTCGTGGTCGACGGCGTGCACCCGCACGACGTCGGCCAGTCGCTCGACGACCTCGGCATCGCCGTCCG
>JAODNS010000270.1 GCA_025465145.1 Frankiales bacterium | reverse complement strand
GGCGCGTCCGCGGGCGGGCGTCCTGCGCGGGCGCGAGTTCCTCATGAAGGACAGCTACTCCTTCGACATCGACGACGAGGGGCTGCAGACCGCGTACGACGACCACCGGGTCGCCTACCAGCGCATCTTCGAGCGGCTCGGGCTCGAGCACCGCGTCGTCAGCGCGGTCAGCGGCGCGATGGGCGGCAGTGCGAGCGAGGAGTTCCTCGCCGTCACCGAGACAGGCGAGGACTCGTTCGTCTCCTGCACCGCCTGCGACTACGCGGCCAACGTCGAGGCCGTCGAGGTCGGCGCGCTGCCCGAGCAGGACCCCGCGGCGCAGCCTGCGCTGGAGGTGCTCGACACCCCGGACACGCCCACGATCGACTCGCTGGTCGCGCTGCTGCAGAGCAAGGGCCACGACGTCACAGCCGCGCAGACGCTGAAGAACGTCGTCGTGCAGCTGCGCCAGCCCACCGGCGAGACGTCGGTGCTCGTCATCGGCCTGCCCGGCGACCGCGATGTCGACATGAAGCGGCTCGAGGCCAACGTGCACCCGGCCGAGGTGCTGCCGTTCGAGGCGTTCGACAAGCACCCGGAGCTGGTCCGCGGGTACATCGGGCCGCAGGGGCTGACGGGTGTGAAGTACGTCGCCGACCCGCTCGTCACCCGAGGCTCGGCCTGGGTCACCGGCGCCAACGAGCAGGGCAAGCACGCGGTCAACGTCGTGATGGGTCGCGACTTCGAGCCCGCCGGCACGCTGCCGGCCGCCGAGGTGCGCGCCGGTGACGCCTGCCCTCGTTGCGGCTCCGCGCTGTCGATGGACCGCGGCATCGAGATCGGCCACATCTTCCAGCTGGGCCGCAAGTTCACCGACGCCTTCGGGCTCGACGTCCTCGGCAAGGAGGGCAAGCCGGTCCGCGTGACGATGGGCTCGTACGGCATCGGCATCAGCCGCGCGATCGCCGCGATCGCGGAGCAGTCGTACGACGAGAAGGGGCTGATCTGGCCCCCGTCCGTCGCGCCGTTCGACGTGCACGTCGTGGCCATGGGCAAGGGCAACCAGCTGCCGGAGGCGGAGCGCATCTGCGGCGAGCTCGAGGCGGCCGGGCTCGACGTGCTGCTCGACGACCGCGGCACCTCGCCCGGCGTCGCGTTCAAGGACGCCGAGCTGCTCGGCGTGCCGACGGTGCTCGTCGTCGGGAAGGGGCTCGAGCTCGGCGAGGTGGAGCTGCGCGACCGCCGCAGCGGCGAGGCGCGCAAGGTCCCCCTGGCAGACGCTGTGACCGAGGTCGTCGCGGAAGTCCGTGGCCGGTAAGGGAACTCCGGCCACGCTGCTGCTCAGCCGCGAGGGCGTCCCGCACGTGCTGCACCCGTACGAGCCCGGCAGCACCGGCTCGTACGGCGAGGCGGGCGCGGCGGCCCTCGGCGTCGAGCCGACGCGGATGCTCAAGACCCTGCTCGCCGACCTCGACGACACGCTGGTCTGCGCGGTGGTGCCGGTGGCCGGGTCGCTCGACCTCAAGGCGCTGGCCGCTGCGCTAGGCGGCAAGAAGGCCGTCATGGCGGAGCCAGCGGCGGCACAGCGGTCGACAGGCTACGTCGTCGGCGGGATCAGCCCGCTCGGGCAGAAGACCCGCCTGCGCACCGCCGTCGACGCCGCCGCGCTGTCGTACGAGACGGTGCACGTCAGTGGCGGGCGGCGCGGGCTGTCGGTCGAGCTGGCGCCGGGCGACCTCGTCCGGCTCACCGGGGCGGTGGTGGCCGATGTCGCGCGTTGACGCCGTGCTGTTCGACTGGGGCGGCACGCTGTCCGAGCACCGAGACGTCGACCTGCTGGAGATGTGGCTGGCCGCTGCGCGGGTGCTCGCACCGGACGACCCGGAGCCGGTGGCCCAGCAGCTGCTGGCGGCGGAGGACCACTGGTGGCGGGTGCACGTCGCTGACGGCGACCGCAGCGGCACCACGGAGGACCTGCTGCGATCGGTGACCGAGGAGACGGGGCTGGACGCGGCTGCCGCGGCGTACCACTCGGCGTGGGGCGAGACCGTCGCGCACGACCCGTACGCCGTCGACTGCCTGAGTGCCTTGCGGGCGGGCGGGCTGAGGACGGGGCTGCTGTCGAACACGCACTGGCCGCGCGACCTGCACGACGCCTGGCTGGAGCGGGACGGGCTGCTCGACCTGCTGGACGTGCGCATGTACACGTCCGAGATGACGCACATGAAGCCGCACCCGGAGGCGTTCCTCGCGCTGTGCCGGGAGCTCGACGTCGCCCCCGAGCGCTGCGTCTTCGTCGGTGACCGGCCGCGCGACGACGTCGCGGGCGCGAAGGGAGTGGGCATGCGAGCCGTGCTGATGACCGGGCGGCCGGTGCCTGCGTCGGACGTGGTGCCCGACGCGACGCTGCCCGACCTGCGCGGGCTGCCCGAGCTGGTGGCGTCGTGGAGGTGAGCCGGGCGGACGAGGTGTCGGCCGCGTGCCCGCGGCGCCTGTACGGGCACGGCCGGCCCACGGTGAGCAACGTGCTGGCGGAGTTGGCGGACGAGGCGGCGCGCGGTGGCGAGCCGGACCGGTACGGCGACGGCGGCCTCGTGGCGGAGGTCGAGGAGGAGGTGCGCGCGCTGTTCGGCGCACCCGCCGCGGTGCTCATGCCCAGCGGCGTGATGGCGCAGCAGATCGCCCTGCGCATCCATGCGGACACCCGCGGTCGGCGGACGGTCGCGATGCACCAGACGTCGCACGCGGTGCTGCACGAGGAGGGGACGCTGGCGGCGTTGCACGGGCTGACGGTGGCGGCGGTCGGCGGTGCCTGCGAACTGGTCACGGTCGACGAGCTGATGGCGGTGCCGTCGACGGCCGCCGTGCTGCTCGAGCTGCCGCAGCGCGAGACGGGCGGGCAGCTGATGCCCTTCGCGCAGGTGTCCCGCCTGAGCGACCTGTGCCGCGCCGCGGGCACTGCCCTGCACCTGGACGGCGCGCGGCTGTGGGAGTGCGGCCCGGCGTACGGCCGTCCGCTGGCGGACGTCGTCGCGCTGGCCGACAGCACGTACGTCTCGCTGTACAAGGGGCTCGGCGGTCCTGAGGGTGCCGTGCTGGTCGGTACCGAGGACCTGATCGAGCAGGCGCGGGTCTGGCGGCGGCGGCACGGCGGGATGCTGCCGTCGCTGTGGCCGCTCGCCCTCGGCGCGCGGCGCGGGCTGCGCGAGCACCTGCCGCGGATGCCGGAGTACGTCGCGCACGCCCAGGCGCTCGCGGCGGCGATCGCCTCCGTCGCGGAGGTGGTCGAGCGGCCGCAGACGCCGCTGTTCCACGTGCTGCTGCCCGGGTCCGCGGAGGACGTCGAGACGGCGATGCTCGACGTGTCGGAGAGCTCCGGGGTGTACCTCGGCGGCGGCAGCCCCGGCCCGCGGCCGGGGGTGCGCAAGCAGGAGGTGTACGCCGGAGCGGCTGCCCTGGAGGTCTCGCCGGACGAGGCGCGCGACCTGTTCGCGCAGGTGCTGGCCCGGCTGTCGCCCGCCGGCGGTCTGGCCGCCGCCGAGGATCCGACGATCTTCTGACTGCGGGCTGCTCGTCGCGACGCGCCGGCGTGTCGTGCCGCTCGCTCGGAGATCAGAAGATCGTCCGGGCTGCTCAGACGCCGGGCAGGGCCACCGTCACCGGCGACAGCCCGGCCAGCCGCCGCCAGCGGGCCGCCCGGACCGCGTTCTCCTGCAGGCAGCCGATCGCGAGCTGCCGCAGGGAGGGCTCGTCCGTGCCGGTCACGAGGTCGCGCCACCGCTGCGCCACGCCCTCCTCGAGTCGCACCGCGAGCACCAGCGCGGCTGAACGGTCCGCGACCGTCACCTCGTACGCGGGCAAGGGCACCGGCGCGTCCACCCCGCGCGCCCCGAGCGCCGCCACCGCCCGGTCCCGCCGCGACCGGTGCACGTCGTACGCCTGCACGGCCACCCGCCGCGTGGCGTCGTCCAGCCGCGCGCCGAGCAGGCCGTACCCGTAGACCGCCGCGTGCTCGGCCGCCACGACGGCCATGAGCAGGCTGACGGTGCTCATGCCAGCGCCACCGGGTGCGATGCCTCGCTGGCCGCCAGCGACGCCAGCACCCCCGCCAGCTCCCGCGACGCACGCAGGGCGTCTGCGGCGTGCCCAGCGGCCGCCGCCCGCTCGGCCGGCACCGGCTGAGGGTCCGGTCGCGGCGGCCGCACCGACGGCAGCACGCCGCCCAGCGCGCGCAGGTGCTCGACGTGCTCCGCCCGCAGCGCGGCATGCACGGGGGAGGGCGGCAGCGCGTCGTACAGCGAGATGAGGTCCACCTCCCGTGCCACCGCGGCGGCGCGGAGGGCGACGTCCGGGTCCGGCGGCGCCTCGGGGGGCGACGACGTGCAGGCGACCGCGGGAGCCGCGGCGAGTCCAGCCAGCAGCGAACGGCGTGACATCCCGGCGCTCATCGGAGACCACCCAACCACGGCTATGGTCGGACCAGCTCGACCCACAACCGCAGAGGAGGACCGGCACCGTGACCGCCTCCGCTGCGCGCTTGACGGAGCTGCTGACGCCCGTCGTGGCCGAGACGGGGGCGGACCTGGAAGAGGTCACCGTCAGCAGGGCCGGCAGGCGCAGCGTCGTCCGCATCGCCGTCGACCGCGACGGCGGCATCGACCTCGACCACGTCGCCGACATCAGCCGCGTGGTCTCCGAGGCGCTCGACCAGCTCGACGAGCAGGACCCGTCGGCGCTCGGCGACTCGTACGTCCTCGAGGTCGGCTCGCCCGGCGTCGACCGCCCGCTCACCGAGCCGCGGCACTGGCGCCGCAACGTCAAGCGGCTGGTGACGGCGACGCTCGCCGACGGCAGCACCGTCACCGGGCGGCTCGGCGACGCCGACGAGCAGCGCGTCGTGCTCGACGGCCGCGAGATCCCGTACGCGGACCTGGTCAAGGGGACCGTCCAGGTCGAGTTCGCGCGCAAGGACGAGGAGGACGACGCATGAAGATCGACATGGCCGTCCTGCGCAGCCTCGAGCGGGAGAAGGACATCTCCTTCGACCTCGTGGTGCAGGCCATCGAGACCGCGCTGCTCACCGCCTACCGGCACACCGAGGGCGCCCAGCCGCACGCGCGCGTCGAACTCGACCGCAAGAGCGGCGAGGTGGCCGTGCTGGCGCAGGAGCTGGACGAGTCGGGCGTGGTGGTGCGCGAGTACGACGACACGCCGGAGGGGTTCGGCCGCATCGCCGCGAGCACCGCCAAGCAGGTCATCGTGCAGCGGCTGCGCGAGGCGGAGAGCGAGATCTCGTTCGGCGAGTACGCCGGCCGCGAGGGCGATGTGGTCAGCGGGTTCGTCCAGCAGGCCGGGCAGCGGCCCGGCGCGGCGCCGAACCGGAACGTCATGGTCAAGCTCGGCGCGCACGAGGACGCCATCGAGGCCGTGCTGCCGCCGGCCGAGCAGGTGCCCGGCGAGGTCTACGAGCACGGCATGCGGATCAAGTGCCGTGTCATCGCCGTCGCCCGCGGGCAGCGCGGCGCGCAGATCACCGTCAGCCGCACGCACCCGGACCTCGTCCGCGGCCTGTTCGCGCTCGAGGTGCCGGAGATCGCCGACGGCTCGGTCGAGATCGCCGCGCTGGCGCGGGAGGCGGGGCACCGTACGAAGATCGCCGTACGGACGAAGGTCGCCGGCCTGAACCCGAAGGGCGCGTGCATCGGCCCGGTCGGCTCCCGCGTCCGCAACGTGACGACCGAGCTGCACGGCGAGAAGATCGACATCGTCGACTGGTCCGACGACCCGGCGACCTTCGTCGCCAGCGCGCTGTCGCCGGCGCGGGTCAACAGCGTCGAGGTCGTCGACCTGGCGCAGCGGTCCGCGCGGGTCGTCGTCCCCGACTACCAGCTCTCGCTCGCCATCGGCAAGGAGGGCCAGAACGCCCGGCTCGCCGCCCGGCTGACCGGCTGGCGGATCGACATCCACAGCGACACCGAGACTCCTGCGGGTGAGCGCCCGTAACGGGGAAGCGGCGCGCGCCCAGACGCGCGGTAGACTCGGACACGGCTCGCCTGCCGGGCCCGGTGCGCACCTGTGTGGGTTGCCGGGAGCGGGGGGCGAAGTCCACCCTGCTGCGTGTCGTCAGTGACGGGGACCGCCTGGTCCCGGACCCTGCCGGCCGCCTGCCGGGACGAGGTGCCTCCGTGCACCCCGACCCGCGCTGCGTTGACCTCGCCGAGAAGCGGCGGGCGTTCCCGAGGGCCATGCGCCTGACCGGACCGCTCGACCTCTCCCTCCTCCGGGAGAAGGTGCGGGAGGCGGTAGGACCTGTGCACGACATCCCGACAGAGAGCAGTTCTTCGATGAGCCCTCGATGAGCCCGTCCAGATGAGCACGCCCATGCAGTAGTACCGAGGCCAGGGACCGACCCGGCCTGAGAAGGAGTCCAGTGCCCGGCAAAGCCCGCGTTCACGAGCTCGCGAAAGAGCTCGGTCTCGAGAGCAAGAACCTCCTGTCCTGGTTGAAGGAGAACGGGGAGTTCGTCAAGTCCGCCTCGTCCACGATCGAGGCGCCCGTCGCCCGCAAGGTGCGCGAGGCCTTCCCGGCCGCGCCCGCCGCGGCCGCACCCGCAGCCCCCGCCAAGGCGCCCGCGAAGAAGGCAGCGCCCGCAGTCCCGGCCGCCCCGGTGGCGCCGACCGCGGAGGAGCCCGCCGCCGCACCGGTCGCACCCGCGGCAGACG